>JANPIC010000062.1:0-41722 GCA_031424795.1 Polaromonas sp.
ACCACATCTTTCCAAAACTGAAAAGTCTCCAAAACGTTGGCTTTGTCGACGCTGGTGACCTTTTTGTCACGCTTCATCGCCGCTTGGAAGGCAACGTGGGCGATGCGCTCGATCTCTGGGCGGCTGTAGCGCATGGTGTCGAAGGCTTCTTCGCTGCCTGGGAAGTGGCCGTCTGTGGCGACGCGGCGGCCACGGGGCTGGCCGAAGTAGATGTCACCCGTCAGCTCGCGGATGATCAAAATATCGAGGCCGGCGACCAGCTCCGGTTTCAGGCTGGAGGCATCGACCAGTTCTTTGTAGCAAATCGCAGGGCGGAAGTTGGCAAACAGGCCCATGTTTTTGCGGAGTCCCAAAATCGCCTGCTCAGGGCGCAACGGGCGATCCAGCGTGTCGTATTTCCAGTCGCCGACCGCGCCAAACAGCACGGCGTCGGAGTCCATCGCCAGTTTCAACGTGGCAGGTGGCAGCGGGTGGCCGTGCGCCTCATAAGCCGCGCCGCCGACGAGGGCAGATTCCATCTCCATCTTCAGCCCGAACTCTTTGTCGATGACTTTGAGGACTTTGACCGCTTCTGCGACGATTTCTGTACCAATGCCGTCACCGGGGAGGATTGCGATTTTCATGAATTGACTTCTTTTAACTTGATATTTACTATAAATTTAATAGCTGTTCAGGCAATAAATACGCCGGCTAGAGGCTAAAAATGCCTCTAAAACGGCGTTTTTTGACATTTTTACAGCAAAGTGTGCGCTAACCACGGCTTGGCAGCCAAACGCTCAGCCTCAAAAGCCTTGATTTTGTCGCTGTGGCGCAGGGTCAGGCCGATGTCGTCAAAACCGTTGATCAGGCAGTATTTGCGGAAGGCCTGCACCTCAAACGGCCATTCCGCGCCATCGGGTTTGACGATGACCTGGCGCTCCAGATCGACAGTCAGGCTGTAGCTGGGGAAGGCGGCGCATTCGTCGAACAGTTGCGACACCTGCGCATCGCTCAGGACGATAGGCAGCAGGCCGTTTTTGAAGCTGTTGTTGAAGAAAATATCGGCGTAGCTGGGGGCGATGATAGCGCGAAAGCCATATTGATCCAGTGCCCAAGGCGCATGCTCGCGGGAAGAGCCGCAGCCGAAGTTTTTACGGGCTAATAGCACGCTTGCGCCTGAAAAACGAGCTTGGTTCAGCACGAAATCAGGGTTTGGCTTGCGGCTGGTCGGGTCCTGGCCGGGGTAGCCGGCGTCCAGATAGCGCCATTCGTCAAACAAATTGATGCCAAAACCGGTTTTGCGGATGGATTTGAGAAACTGCTTGGGGATGATCGCGTCGGTGTCGACATTTTCGCGGTCCATCGGGGCGACCAAGCCTTTGTGTATGGTGAATTTTTGCATAAATAGGTAGCTAAGTTGTTGATTATTATTGGTATTTATATTATTTCTTACCAGCGCCTTCAATCACCGAACCCGCTTTTTGGATGTCTTGACCGACGCCTTTGACGGTATTGCAAGCTGCAAGTGACAACAAAGCGATGGCAACCATCAAGGTTAAAAATTTGTTCATGGTGTTCTCCTTAGGAAGTTGATCAAACAAACGCCAAAATAAAGCGATCAAACAAAACGACGGATATCGACAAAATGCCCATGCACAGCTGCTGCAGCCGCCATGGCGGGGCTGACCAGGTGGGTGCGACCCCCCGCGCCTTGGCGGCCTTCAAAATTGCGGTTGCTGGTTGAGGCGCAGCGTTCGCCGGGCTCCAGCTTGTCGGCATTCATGGCCAGGCACATGGAGCAGCCCGGTTCGCGCCATTCAAAACCCGCAGCGGTGAAGATGTGGTGCAGGCCTTCGCGCTCGGCTTGGTCTTTGACGAGGCCTGAGCCTGGGACGACAAGTGCTAATCTCACGTTTTTCGCGACTTTTTGGCCAAGCTGCTTGACCATGGCCGCCGCTTCGCGCATGTCTTCAATGCGGCTGTTGGTGCAGGAGCCGATGAAGACCTTGTCAACGTAGATGTCGTTCATCGCTTTGCCCGGTGGCAAACCCATGTAGGTGAGCGCTCGCTCAATCGCATCGCGTTTGTTGGTGTCTTTTTCTTTGTCAGGGTCGGGCGTGCTGCCGTCGATGCCCAGCACCATCTCGGGGGAGGTGCCCCAAGTGACTTGCGGGATGATTTGGCTGGCATCCAGCTCGACCACAGCGTCAAAATGCGCACCTGCGTCGGATTGCAGACCTTTCCAATAGGCCACGGCTTGGTCCCATTCCACGCCTTTTGGCGCCAAAGGACGACCTTGCAGGTAGGCGATGGTTTTGTCGTCCACCGCCACCAAGCCTGCGCGTGCGCCAGCTTCAATCGCCATGTTGCAGACCGTCATGCGGCCTTCCATGCTGAGGGCGCGGATGGCAGAACCGGCAAATTCAATGGTGTAACCGGTGCCGCCAGCGGTGCCGATTTTGCCGATGATGGCCAACACGATGTCTTTGCCACCCACGCCAGCAGGGGCTTTGCCTTCAACCTTGACCAGCATATTTTTGGCTTTTTTGGCCAACAAGGTCTGCGTCGCCATGACGTGCTCAACCTCACTGGTGCCAATGCCGTGCGCCAGCGCGCCAAACGCGCCGTGGGTGGAGGTGTGGGAGTCGCCGCAAACAACGGTCATGCCCGGCAAAGTCGCGCCCTGCTCAGGTCCGATGACGTGGACAATGCCCTGGCGCTTGGACAGGAAGGGGAAGTAGGCTGCCGAGCCGAATTCGGCCATGTTGGCGTCCAGCGTGGTGATCTGCTCTTTGCTGACAGGGTCGGTGATGCCGTCGTAGCCCAGTTCCCAGCCGGTGGTGGGGGTGTTGTGGTCGGCCGTGGCGACGATGGAGCTGATGCGCCAGATCTTGCGACCCGCCTGGCGAATGCCCTCAAACGCCTGCGGGCTGGTGACTTCGTGCACCAGGTGGCGGTCGATATACAAAACGGCGGTGCCGTCTTCTTCGGTGTGGACGACGTGTTCGTCCCAGATTTTGTCGTAGAGGGTGCGGCTCATGGTGTGTATTGAATAGTTATTTCTAGGAAATCTTCGGTATTTGCCCTATTTTATTCAATCTGCAGCTTAAGTTTGTCGCAGAATGAAAATCGCCCGCAGATGTTGCCATCAGGCGGGCGAATGTTGATGCAAAGTTTAAATTAACGTTGTGTCATTAGCGCTGTGCAATCGGCTTGACGTCGCGCGATACATTCCCAGTAAACAACTGGCGTGGACGGCCAATCTTGTACTCTGGGTCGCCAATCATCTCGTTCAATTGGGCAATCCAGCCGCTGGTACGCGCCAAGGCGAAGACAGCCGTGAACAGCGGTGTCGGGATGCCGATAGCGCGTTGCACGATGCCGGAGTAGAAGTCCACATTCGGGTACAACTTACGCTGCACGAAGTAGTCGTCTTCCAAAGCGATTTTTTCCAAGGCCATGGCCAATTTGAACAGAGGGTCGTTTTCCAAGCCCAGCTCATGCAGCACTTCTTTGCAAGTTTCTTGCATCAATTTAGCGCGCGGGTCGTAGTTTTTGTAGACGCGGTGACCAAAACCCATGAGCTTGACGCCAGAGTTTTTGTCTTTCACTTTTTCCATGAACTCGCCCACTTTGCTCACGCCACCCATTTTTTGGATGTCTTCGAGCATGTTCAAGCAAGCTTCGTTGGCGCCGCCGTGGGCAGGGCCCCAGAGGCAGGCCACGCCTGCTGCAATCGCTGCAAACGGGTTGGTGCCAGAGCTGCCGCATAAGCGAACGGTCGATGTGGATGCGTTTTGTTCGTGGTCTGCATGCAGGGTGAAGATGCGGTCTAAAGCGCGCTCTAAAACAGGGCTAACCTTGTACGGCTCGCACGGTGTCGCAAACATCATGTGCAGGAAGTTGCCCGCGTAGCTCAAGTCGTTACGTGGGTAAACGAAAGGCTGGCCAACGGTGTATTTGTAGGCCATCGCCACCAAGGTTGGCATTTTGGCGATCAAACGAATCGCGGAAATGTTGCGGTGCTCTGGGTTGTTGATGTCGGTGCTGTCGTGGTAGAACGCAGACAAAGCGCCGACCAAGCCGGTCATGATCGCCATCGGGTGCGCATCACGGCGGAAGCCGCGCAAGAAGAATTGCATTTGCTCGTTGACCATGGTGTGGTTGGTCACGAGTTTGGTGAAATCTTTTTTCTGTTTTTCGTTTGGTAACTCACCATACAACAACAAATGGCAGGCTTCTAAAAAGTCACAGTTGGTCGCGAGCTGTTCAATCGGGTAGCCGCGGTACAGCAATTCGCCTTTGTCGCCATCAATATAGGTGATGGCAGACTGGCAAGCCGCTGTTGACAAAAAGCCCGGGTCATAGGTGAACATGCCGGTTTGGGCATACAACTTACGAATGTCGATCACATCGGGGCCAACAGTGCCGTGATAAACAGGCATGTCAATACTTGGGCTGCCGTTGCTAAAGGATAGCGTGGCTTTATTTTCAGCTAGTTTCATGGAGCGTCCTCTGTGGGCTTTTGGTTAGGTAAGAGTTGAATAAAAAGAAAACTTTTAAAATTTTATGCTGTTCTTATGTGTTTTTATGCTTTAGATTGCAGCATCTGTAACACTTCACGCGCTTCAGCGCAGTCTAGAGAGGGGCTGCTAATCACAAGCTCGTCAAGCGATTTCCGTGCCAAGTGCAAATCCAGCAAGTCGTTGTCGCTCAAGTCCATTAAGACATTGAGACCTTTCGCTTGGTTGACAGTGAGCGATTTTTCGAAGGTGTTGAAAAAGCGCTCAATGAACAAATCGTTCTCCAGCAAACCACGTCGGCAACGCCAGCGCAGTTTGCTCAAGTCACGTTCGTTCAAAAGTTCGGGTTGCATCGCTATCATCTTGCTTTGTCTAGATCAGACTTTAAGCCTAGACAGTCCGCATGACCATCATCTCTTTGATCTTGCCGATAGCCTTGGTCGGATTCAAACCTTTGGGGCAAACATCGACACAATTCATGATGGTGTGGCAGCGGAACAAGCGGTACGGGTCTTCTAAATTATCCAAACGCTCGGCAGTCGCTTCGTCGCGGCTGTCGGCGATGAAACGGTAGGCTTGCAGCAAGCCAGCCGGGCCGACGAACTTGTCCGGGTTCCACCAGAAACTGGGGCAGGAAGTCGAGCAGCTGGCGCACAAGATGCACTCGTACAAACCATTCAGCTCATCGCGTTCTTCGGGGCTTTGCAGACGCTCTTTTTCAGGCGGTGTGGTGGTATTGATCAAGTAGGGCTTGATCGAGTTGTATTGCTTGAAGAACTGTGTCATGTCGACGATCAAGTCGCGGATGACGGGCAGGCCTGGTAGCGGCTTCAAGACGATGTCGCCTTTGAGCGTCAACATATTGGTCAGGCAAGCCAGACCGTTTTTTCCGTTGATGTTCATCGCATCTGAACCGCAGACGCCTTCGCGGCATGAGCGGCGGAAGGTGATGCTGGGGTCTTGCGCTTTGAGCTTCATCAGCGCGTCCAAGAGCATGCGTTCGTTGCCATCCAATTCGACTTGGATAGTTTGCATGTAGGGTTTCGCGTCGGTATCAGGATCGTAACGGTAGATTTTGAAGGTACGTAGTGTCATGATGAGTTCTCTAAAAATTTAGAATGAGCGCACGGTCAGCGGCACGGAATCAACGGTTAATGGTTTCATCTTGACAGGCTTGTAAGACAAAGCATTCGTCGCACTGTCCCAGAGCGTGTGCTTGTGCCAGTCGGTATCGTTACGGCCATTCGGGTGAGCGGCAGTGTCACCGTAGTCGTTGACAGTATGCGCGCCACGGCTTTCGTGGCGGGCAGCGGCTGACACGATAGTCGCTTGTGCAGCTTCGATCAAATTGTCAATTTCCAGCGCTTCGATACGCGCGGTGTTGAAGACTTTTGATTTGTCTTTGAGGTTGATGTTGGCCACGCGTTTGCGCAGCTCAGCAACCTTTTTGACGCCCTCGTCCATGCTGGCTTGCGTGCGGAACACACCTGCGTGAAATTGCATGGTGTTGCGAATGTCGTCAGCCACATCTTGCGCGTATTCGCCATCAGTCGCCGCATCCAAACGCGCCACGCGAGCAAGTGAAGCATCGGCAGCATCGGCAGGCAACGACTTGTGCAATTTGTTTTTCTGGTTGAACTCAACAATGTGGTTGCCAGCAGCGCGGCCAAACACCAGCAAGTCGAGCAGCGAATTCGTACCTAAACGGTTTGCGCCATGCACGCTGACGCAGGAACATTCGCCCACGGCGTACAAGCCGTTGACGACTTCGCTTTGGTTCTCGGCGTTTTGAGTGACGACCTGACCATTGATGTTGGTCGGGATACCACCCATTTGGTAATGAATCGTTGGCACGACAGGGATAGGCTCTTTGGTGATGTCGACGTTGGCAAAGTTGTGACCAATCTCGAACACCGAAGGCAGTCGCTTCATGATGGTGTCCGCACCCAGATGCGTCATGTCCAGATTGATGTAGTCTTTGTTCGGTCCGCAACCACGGCCTTCTTTGATCTCTTGGTCCATACAGCGTGACACGTAATCGCGCGGCGCTAAATCTTTGTAGGCGGGTGCGTAGCGCTCCATGAAACGCTCGCCATTGCTGTTGCGCAAAATAGCGCCTTCGCCGCGGCAGCCTTCGGTCAACAACACGCCTGCACCGGCGACGCCGGTGGGGTGGAACTGCCAGAACTCCATGTCTTGCAATGGAATGCCAGCACGTGCTGCCATGCCCAAACCATCGCCAGTGTTGATAAACGCATTGGTGGACGCAGCAAAAATACGACCTGCGCCGCCGGTGGCGAGCAAGGTGGTTTTGGCTTCCAAAATATGCACTTCACCGGTTTCCATCTCGAGCGCCGTCACACCAACAACAACGCCAGCGGCGTCGCGAATCAAATCAAGCGCCATCCATTCCACAAAAAATTGCGTCTTGGCTTGCACGTTTTGCTGGTACAACGTGTGCAACATGGCGTGGCCGGTGCGGTCAGCGGCAGCACAAGCGCGCTCAACGGCTTTTTCACCATAGTTTGCTGTGTGGCCACCGAAAGGACGCTGGTAAATCGTGCCATCCGGGTTGCGGTCAAATGGCATACCCATGTGTTCCAAGTCATAGACCACATTGGCAGCTTCGCGGCACATGAATTCAATCGCGTCTTGGTCACCCAGCCAATCAGAGCCTTTGACGGTGTCGTAAAAGTGGTAGTGCCAGTTGTCGGCGTTCATGTTGCCCAAAGATGCACCAATACCACCTTGCGCAGCAACGGTGTGCGAACGGGTTGGAAATACTTTTGATAGCACCGCAACGTTCAAACCAGCGCGGGCCAACTGAAGCGATGCACGCATGCCAGAGCCACCAGCGCCGACGATGACAACGTCAAATTTACGCTTAGAAACGGCAGCAGTGCTTGCTGTGAAAGAAGAAATAGGGGAATTTGCAGCTGATGCCATGACTTACAGTCTCCAGAGAACTTGAATTGCCCAGCCCGCACATGCGACCAGCCAAACGATGGTGAATACTTGCATCAACAAACGGATGCCAACGGGTTGGATGTAGTCCATCCAAATATCACGCATGCCCACCCACACGTGGTACAGCATGGCGACGATGACGACAAACGTGAGCGTCTTCATCCATTGTGAAGAGAAGATGCCAGCCCATTTGTCGTAGCCCATCGTTCCTTTGTTGAAAATCACCTGTGCGAGGACAACGACTGTGAAAAGCGCCATCAGAACCGCTGTAACGCGCTGGCTGAGCCAGTCGCGCACGCCATAGTGCGCACCGACGACGATGCGCTTAGAACCATAATTAACTGCCATGCTATTTTTCCTTTGTTCTTTTTTATATGGTGAATCTGATCAATAAGCGCCGAACAGTTTCAGCGCCAAGATGAACGTCAAACCCAAGCTCAACACCAAGACCACCATTGCGGAAGACTTGCCGAATTCTTTGGTGGCTCTGTCGTGGTTCAAGTCCATGAACAAATGACGCAATCCTGCAATGAAATGCTGCAAATATGCCCAGATCAAAGCCAACGCGATGAGTTTGAAAAACCAACCAGGAACAAAGCCCAAACCCGCATTGAAGACGCTGGTGAATTTGGCGAATGAAATTTCCGAACTCACTGAGGTGTCAAACATCCAAATGATGAAAGGCATCAACAAAAACATGATCGCGCCGCTGGCACGGTGCAAGATGGACACCCAAGCCGCTGGCGCCATGCGGTAGGTGGTCAGGTCTTTGAAGGCGTTGATGTTGCGAAATTCGGGCCGTTTTGGCTTTGTTGCCGTGGCTAGATCGGTCATGTGTTAGCTTTCAAATGAGTCAACGAAATGTCGAATAAAGTGTCGAAAAAAGCATCAAAACCATGTTGTCAGACATCGTAATGAATCCGTAAAAGTGTAAATTCTATTGCACCGCAGCAAACTTAATTGGAAATTACAAGAATTGTTGACCAAAGTCGTTGAAAAAATCCTTGAAATATCTTCAAAAAATGACTGAAAAGCTGTTTCGCACCAAATTGATGCTAATTTAGCTCGTTTCGGTAATGGTGTGTATCAGTCAGGTAATAGCCTCGGCGCAGCTCCATGGGTAAGTCGTTGTAAGTGTAAGCAACGCGTTCTACGCTTAAAAGGGGTGTGTTTTGCTCTATTTTTAATAGCGAACTATGCAATAAATTCGCTGGTAAAGCGCGTATTTTCTCTACAGCCCTAACCATACGAACACCAAACTCGGTTTCAAACAGGGCGTACATAGAGCCGTGGTAATCGGCCAAGCGCTCAGCGGTTAAACCCTTGAATGGTGCGGCTGGCAGCCAAATGTCTTCCAAAATGGTGGGCACGCCGCTGAAAGACAGCACGCGCTGCACCTGCCAGACGGGGTCGCCCGTGCGCACATTGAGTAATTTAGCGATTTCAGCAGTGGCTCGAATACGCTTGCATTCAGTGATCTGCCGATCTGCGGGGCCTTCGCTGCTTTGGTCACCAGAATCGGGGACCAATTTTAAAAAACGATATTGCGCGTGTTTTTCAGCGTGGGTGTCTACAAACGTGCCTTTGCCTTGGCGGCGCACCAGTAAATTGTCTGCTGCCAGCTCGTCAATCGCTTTACGCACTGTGCCTTGGCTCACGCGGTAGCGCACCGCCAAGTCCATTTCGCTGGGAATCGCCTCACCTGGTTTCCACTCGCCGCCCTGCAAACTTTTTAGTATCAAGCCTTTGATTTGCTGGTAAAGCGGGCTGAAAGCGGGTGCCGCAAAGTCGGGCGATCCTTGCAAGTCACCGGCTATCGGCTGCGCTAATTGGGTGGAATTGTCATTTTGTGCCATTTCCCTAATCATATCTTATATAAGACATAAGACAAATTGACTTATTAGGGTTTTCGAGAGTAAACTTGGAGACTGTTGTTTTCTCTTTTATCTTCTCTTTTTCAACTTTTACTTTCAACTTTGGAGTTTTCTATGAGCAAAAAGCCCGTCCGCGTAGCAGTTACAGGTGCCGCAGGTCAAATTGGTTACGCGATTTTGTTTCGCATCGCATCGGGTGAAATGCTCGGAAAAGACCAACCCATCATCCTGCAATTGCTCGAAGTGCCCGTAGAAGGCCCACAAAAAGCATTGCAAGGCGTGATGATGGAATTGCAAGATTGCGCATTCCCTTTGCTCGTGGGCATGGAAGCCCATAGCGACCCAATGACAGCTTTCAAAGACGTGGATTACGCTTTGCTCATTGGCTCACGCCCACGTGGCCCAGGCATGGAACGTGCTGAATTGTTGGCTGTGAATGCCGAGATTTTCACGGCACAAGGCAAGGCTTTGAACGCTGTTGCTAGCCGCAATGTGAAAGTTTTGGTCGTTGGCAACCCAGCCAATACCAATGCTTACATCGCCATGAAAAGCGCACCAGATTTGCCACGTAAAAACTTCACTGCCATGCTGCGTTTGGACCACAACCGCGCCTTGTCACAAATCGCTGCCAAAACCGGTAAAGCCGTGGCCGAGATTGAAAAATTCGTGGTGTGGGGCAACCACTCGCCGACGATGTACGCTGACTACCGCTTTGCGACCATCAACGGCGCATCTGTCAAAGACATGATCAACGACCACGACTGGAACGCCAACACCTTCTTGCCAACCGTGGGCAAACGCGGCGCAGCCATCATCGCGGCTCGTGGCGTGTCTTCTGCCGCTTCTGCAGCGAACGCCGCTATCGACCACATGCGCGATTGGGCTTTGGGCACCAACGGCAAATGGGTCACCATGGGTATTCCATCTGATGGCCAATACGGCATCCCCAAAGACACCATGTTTGGTTTTGCTGTGACCTGCGACAACGGCGAATACAAAACCGTTGAAGGTTTGACCGTCGACGCGTTCAGCCAAGAATGCATCAACAAAACCCTCGCTGAATTGCAGGAAGAGCAAAAAGGCGTGGCGCACTTGCTGTAATCGCGGAAATTGCAAAGATTAAATTGGCAAACCCGCAAAACTGACTGACCATGCAGCTTGTTCCCGCATCCACCCAAGCGCATCCGCGTGATGTGCTCTTGGGTGCGCAGGCTGCCGGTGCCAGTTTGCCAGTTTGCGACCATTATTGTGGCGTTGAAGCCCGCATGCTGAAAAGCTTGCAATTGCAAAAAGAGTTTGCAGAAGAGTTTGGCACTTGCGTGTTTGATGTGACGCTGGATTGCGAAGATGGCGCCCCAGTAGGTGGTGAACGTGAGCATGCTGAATTAGTGGCTAAAATAGCATCAAATTCGACTCTAGCCGGTGTAAATATTGCCTATACAGCTATTAAAAAAATAGCAAATACACAGGTAGCGACGCAAAAATCATCTCGCGTAGCCGTGCGTGTTCATGCGCCAGACCATGCGGCCTTTGAGTCGGATATCGACGTCATCGTCGGCAAAGCTTCGCACGCTTTGTGCCATGTGATGATTCCGAAAGTGGAGTCCGTTGCCGATATTGATCGTGCTGTGAAATTGATTGACGCTGCACAAAAAAAATCTAAAGTGGTAAGCACTCACTTGCGCGACAAGCTTCAAAACAAAGGCAAATTGCCTGTGCATGTGTTGATTGAGTCGTCCACAGCGGTGCATCGCGCTTTTGACATTGCCGCACATCCGCGCGTGCAGTCGCTCAGTTTCGGGTTGATGGATTTTGTCTCTAGCCACGGTGGTGCTATTCCAGCAAGCGCTATGGGCTTGGCTGGGCAGTTCACGCATCCGCTCGTTGTTCGTGCCAAACTGGCGATAGCCAGTGCCTGCCATGCGCATGGCAAAGTACCGTCGCATTGTGTGGTGACTGAGTTTTCTGATGCGAATGCTATTAAAAATGCAGCATCTCAGGCCGCTAATACCTTGGGATTCACGCGTATGTGGAGTATTCACCCGAGTCAAATTCGCCCTATCTTGGCGGCTTTCGCGCCAGATGCAAGCGATATTGATGTGGCGACACACATCATCGCTGCAGGTGTGGATGCCGAGTGGGCACCGATCAGCTACAAAGGCACGCTGCATGACCGTGCCAGTTACCGCTATTACTGGCAGGTGCTAGAGCGTGCGCAACAAACAGGAAGAGTCATGGATGTTTCTGTTGCACATTTTTTTAACGACTGAATTTAGTTTTTAATTTTTACCCTTTTGAAACCAGGAGATTGAGATGTTACAAGCCTACAGAACCCACGTTGCTGAGCGCGCTGCGCTAGGTATTCCACCATTGCCACTGTCAGCCAAGCAAACTGGCGAGTTGATTGAGCTGCTTAAAGCGCCACCAGCTGGTGAAGAGGCAACGCTGGTTGAGCTGATCACCCATCGCGTACCCGCCGGCGTCGATGCCGCCGCTAAGGTGAAAGCCAGCTACTTGGCTGCTGTTGCCCACGGCACTGAAGTTTGCCCCTTGATCAGCCGTGCGCAAGCAACGACATTGCTCGGCACTATGCTGGGTGGCTACAACATCGGCCCTATGGTGGCATTGTTGGATGATTCGGCAGTTGCCGCTGAAGCCGCTGCGGGTCTGAAAAAGACCTTGTTGATGTTTGACCAGTTTCATGACGTCAAAGAAAAAGCCGACAAAGGCAATGCCTTTGCCAAATCAGTGCTGCAAAGCTGGGCTGATGCCGAGTGGTTTACCAGCCGTCCAGAGGTGCCAAAATCCATCACGCTGACCATTTTCAAAGTGGCCGGAGAGATCAACACCGACGACTTGTCGCCTGCGCCTGACGCATTCAGCCGTCCGGACATCCCGATGCATGCTTTGGCGATGCATAAAAACGCCCGCCCAGGCATTGTTCCTGAAGAAGACGGCAAGCGTGGCCCCGTCAAATTCATCAACGACCTCAAAGCCAAAGGCAACCTGGTCGCCTACGTGGGTGACGTGGTTGGCACCGGCTCCAGCCGCAAATCAGCCACCAACTCGGTGTTGTGGTTCACGGGTGAAGATATTCCGTTTGTACCGAACAAACGTTTTGGCGGTGTGTGTCTGGGTAACAAAATTGCCCCTATTTTCTACAACACCATGGAAGACTCGGGCGCTTTGCCGATCGAGTTGGACGTGAGCAACATGAACATGGGCGACGTGGTTGAGCTGCGCCCGTATGACGGCCAAGCCCTTAAAGATGGCAAGGTGATTGCCGAGTTCAAGCTGAAAAGCGATGTGCTGTTTGATGAAGTACGTGCCGGTGGCCGTATTCCGCTCATCATCGGCCGTGGTTTGACCGCCAAAGCGCGTGAAGCGCTGGGTTTGCCAGTATCAACCTTGTTCCGTTTGCCGCAAAACCCGGTGGACACCAAAAAAGGCTTCACACTGGCGCAAAAAATGGTCGGCCGTGCTTGCGGTTTGCCAGTGGTCAACGGCAACCAGCAGGGCGTGCGCCCAGGCACCTACTGCGAGCCTAAAATGACCAGTGTTGGTTCACAAGACACCACCGGTCCGATGACTCGCGACGAGTTGAAAGACTTGGCTTGCCTGGGCTTCAGCGCTGATTTGGTGATGCAGTCTTTCTGCCACACAGCCGCCTATCCAAAACCAGTCGACGTGAAAATGCACCATGAACTGCCAGAGTTCATGACCGACCGTGGTGGTATTCCGTTGCGACCGGGCGACGGCATCATCCACAGCTGGTTGAACCGCATGTTGTTGCCTGATACCGTTGGTACAGGCGGTGACAGCCACACCCGTTTCCCGATTGGCATCAGCTTCCCAGCAGGCTCTGGTCTGGTCGCGTTTGGTGCCGCCACTGGCGTGATGCCACTCGACATGCCAGAGAGTGTGTTGGTTCGTTTCAAAGGCAAGATGCAACCGGGCGTGACACTGCGCGACTTGGTCAACGCGATTCCGTTGTACGCTATCAAAGCTGGTTTGTTGACAGTGGCCAAGCAAGGCAAGATCAACATTTTCTCTGGCCGTATTTTGGAAATCGAAGGTTTGCCAGACCTCAAGGTTGAGCAGGCGTTCGAGTTGTCTGATGCGTCCGCTGAGCGTTCAGCCGGCGGTTGCACCGTGCATCTCAACAAAGAGCCGATCATCGAGTACATCACCAGCAACATCACCATGTTGAAGTGGATGATCGCCACTGGTTACAGCGATGTTCGCACCATCAACCGTCGTATCGCCGCGATGGAAGCCTGGTTGGCCAAACCTGACCTGCTCAAAGGTGACGCAGACGCTGAATACGCCGCCGTGATCGAGATTGATCTGGCTGACATCCACGAGCCAATCGTCGCCTGCCCGAACGACCCAGATGATGTGAAAACATTGGGTGATGTCGCTGGTAAAGTGATTGAAGAAGTGTTTATCGGTAGCTGCATGACCAACATCGGCCATTTCCGCGCAGCGTCCAAGCTGCTGGAAAACAAGCGTGACATTCCCGTCAAGCTCTGGGTCGCACCACCAACCAAGATGGATGCCCACCAGTTGAGCGAAGAAGGCCATTACGGCGTCTTGGGCAGTGCTGGCGCACGGATGGAAATGCCAGGCTGCAGCTTATGCATGGGTAACCAAGCGCAGGTGAAAGAGGGCGCAACCGTGTTCTCCACCTCTACCCGTAACTTCCCGAACCGTTTGGGTAAAAACAGCAATGTGTATTTGGGCAGTGCCGAATTGGCGGCTATTTGCTCCAAGTTGGGACGTATCCCCACGAAAGCCGAGTACATGGCCGACATGGGGGTGTTGACCGCAGCCAGCGACAAAATTTACCAATATATGAATTTTGACAAAATGCCCGACTTCACCGATGTGACCGATGCTGCAGACAAAGCCGCAGCAACCGCATAAATCAGCCTGCGCTGTTTAGCAAAAAGCCCTGCAAGTTGCCTTTCAGGGCTTTTTTATGCTTAAATTTGATAGTAGCCGGCGTATTTGTTGCCTAAGTTGCTATTAATTTGATAGTATTTAAGTGGATATCAATGGTTGTCACGAGGGACAAACGCACCACGCTTGCCGACCAAAAAGTCAAGGTCAACACCTTCGTCAGCCTGTAAAACGTGGTCGATGTAGAGTTTCCAGTAACCAGAATCTAAAGGCGGTTTCGGTGCTGTCCACAGTGCCAAACGGCGTGCCAGTTCTTCATCGCTGATGTGCAGATGCAGTTTGCGCTCAGGCACGTTCAGTTCAATCAAATCCCCGTTTTGCACCACAGCCAAAGGGCCACCAGCCGCCGCTTCAGGCGCGGTATGCAAAACCACCGTGCCGTAGGCGGTGCCGCTCATGCGGGCGTCGCTGATGCGCACCATGTCGGTGATACCTTTGCGCAAAATTTTTGGCGGCAGAGGCATGTTGCCCACCTCGGCCATGCCTGGATAGCCTTTGGGGCCGCAATTTTTAAGCACCATAACGCAGGTTTCGTCGATATCCAGATCTTCATCGTCAATGCGTTTGTGGAAGTCTTCGATGTTCTCAAACACCACGGCCCGCCCTGTGTGCACAAGCAGCGATGGCGTTGCCGCGCTGGGCTTGATGACCGCGCCGCGTGGCGACAAGTTGCCCCGCAAAATGGCGATGCCGGCTTTTTCCTTGAATGGTTTCGAGAGCGGTGTGATCACATCGGTGTTGTAGTTTTCTGCATCCGCCAAATTTTCAGCGACGGTGTTTCCTGTGACCGTGATGATGTCTGTGTGCAGCAGATGTGAGATTTCTTTCATGACGGCAGGCAGGCCGCCGGCGTAACAGAAATCTTCCATCAGGTATTTACCTGAGGGTTGAAGGTTGACCAGGCAGGATAAATCGCTGGCCAAGCGGTCAAAATCTTCAATCGCCAGTTCAACGCCGATGCGCCGCGCCATCGCAACCAAATGGATGACCGCATTGGTCGATCCGCCAATCGAAGCCAGCGTGACGATGGCGTTTTCAAAGGCCTTGCGGGTCATCACATCTGACAGTTTCATGTCGTCATGCACCATCTGCACGGCGCGTCTGCCCGCCATGCGCGCCAGTACGTTGCGTCGTCCGTCCACGGCGGGGTAGGCTGCATTGCCTGGCAGGCCAATACCTAGGGCTTCAACCATACTGGCCATGGTCGATGCGGTACCCATCGTCATGCAGGAGCCATGGCTGCGGTGCATGCAGCTCTCGGCTTCAAAGAAATCCTGCAGTTTCAACGTGCCTGCGCGGACTTGTTCACTCATGCTCCACACACCGGTGCCTGAGCCCAATTCTTGACCACGCCATTTGCCGCTGAGCATGGGGCCGCCGCTCACGCCAATGGTTGGCAAGTCGACACTGGCCGCGCCCATGACGAGTGAGGGGGTGGTTTTGTCACAGCCCATCAACAGCACCACACCATCAATCGGATTACCCCGGATACTCTCTTCCACATCCATGCTCGCCAGGTTGCGGTACAGCATGGCGGTTGGCCTTAACAGCGTTTCGCCGAGTGACATCACGGGGAATTCCAGCGGAAAACCGCCTGCCTCATATACACCGATTTTGACTTGTTCGGCTAGCGTGCGGAAGTGAGAGTTGCAAGGTGTGAGCTCACTGTAGGTGTTGCAAATACCAATCACCGGGCGACCATCAAACTGGTCATGCGGCACCCCTTTTCCCTTAACCCAGCTGCGATAGGCAAAGCCATCACGGTCTTGACGGCCAAACCACTGTTGGCTGCGGAGTTCATGGGCTGGTTTTTTAGGTGTTTGGGTCATTTGAAATGTAAATTTTTGCGATTGAGGATGAAAATTTCGGGTATACCCTGAGGTCTTAATGGTCTTATGGTAATACGATAGCGACATTAACGCAAACGTTGATTTAATTCAGTTGCAGGGTTGAAAATAATAGTTTTAAAGATGCGGAGCTGATTTGTCTAAGCCAGAAATATTAACAGTTGCTAAGCTGTGGCCACCTTATCTTGAAGAGTTGCAGCAAACTTTTGTGGTGCATGATCGCACGCATGAGTTAGACCCTGCAGTTTTTGCGCAAATCGCGCCACGCATCAAAGCTATTGCTGGCGGTGGTGAGTCTCAGGTGACGCGTGCCCTGATGGAACAGTTGCCGGCGCTAGAGATGATTTCAGTTTTTGGTGTTGGTTATGACAGATACGACGTTGCTGCAGCCCGTGAGCGCGGCATTCCTGTCACCAATACTCCTGATGTGCTGACGGATGATGTTGCAGACATGGGTATTTCCCTCATGCTCGCCATCGCTCGCACAATCCCACAAGCGGACAAATATGTGCGTGAGGGAAAATGGCCAAGTGGGCCTATGCCGTTAGCTCGCAAAGTAACTGGTGCTCGCTTAGGTATTGTGGGCTTGGGACGCATTGGCAGCGCGATTGCTCGCAGAGCTGCGGGTTTTGATATGAGTATTGCTTACACGTCCAGAAATAAAGTTGCAGATAGCCCTTACGCCTATTACCCAACACCTGCAGCACTTGCTGCAGAGGTGGATTTTTTGATGGTTATCACACCTGGTGGCGCTGGCACAAAAGGCTTGATCAATGCCGAGGTGTTGAAGGCATTGGGTCCCAAAGGCTATTTGATCAACGTTGCACGTGGCTCCGTTGTTGATGAGTCTGCATTGATTGCTGCATTGCAAAATAACGTGATTGCTGGCGCTGCTTTGGATGTGTTCGAAAATGAGCCCCACGTTCCTGCGGCTTTGTGCGCTATGAGCCATGTCGTGCTCGCGCCGCATGTGGCCAGTGCTACTTGGCAAACACGTCGTGCCATGGCAGACTTGGCATTCGGCAATTTGCAAGCGCATTTTGCAGGTAAGCCATTGCTCACGCCCGTTCCATAACAGTCATCATGATTAAAAATGTCCACGGCAACACGGTTGACTTCCTTGGCGAAGCGATTGTTGCTGGACGTTATACAGAGGGTGGCGCTATTCCGCCAGAGCCTATGTTGTGCGAAGAGTTAGGCGTTAGTCGCACAGTCGTAAGAGAGGCGATTAAATCGTTGGTGGCAAAAGGATTAATTCATACCGGGCCCAAAGTGGGCACGCGTGTGTTGTCTGCAGACCAATGGAATTGGTTTGATGCAGATGTAATCTCCTGGCAAGCCAAAGCGGGTTTGACGAATGAATTTATCCGCGATTTGCAAGATTTGCGCCGCGTGGTTGAGCCAGCTGCGGTACGCTTTGCAGCCATGCGTGCGACTGCCGAAGATATTGCCAAAATTGAAGCCGCTTATTCGGGTATGAAAAAAGCTGTTTTTGAAGGCGGTGACTATATAACGTTTGATTTGCGCTTTCACCAGGGTTTGCTCGCAGCATCACACAACCGCATGCTGGTTCAAATGAGCAAAGCTTTGAGTGCGCTGCTGCGTACAAGTTTTGAGTTATCCACCGCTAAAAAAGATGGCCCTTTAAGTTCGCTGCCCATGCATCGTGCTGTGTTGGACGCTGTGATTGCACATAACCCCGTGCAAGCTGAGCAAGCAATTTGTAGGTTGATTGACAGCGCGCATACCGATATTGAAGAAATTCTGACGTCACGCCGACGCCTGCCACGGGTGAACCGACCCGCATCAGAATTGAAAGCGGCTTGATATTGCAATGAATTTAAGATTTAATTTTTTCGTTCCCTTCATTTTTCGTTAGTTAGTAAGTTAAAAACCACCAAGGAGACTGTCAGATGAAATTTAAACTTATCGCAACCGCAGCTTGCATGACCACGGCGATGCTCGTCGGTGGCCATGCTGCTGCGCAAGAAAAACTCACTGTTTGGTGGGCTAAAGGCTATTACAAGGCTGAAGATGATGCGCTTTTTGCTGCTATCAAGAAGTTTGAAGCCAAGACAAAAGTCAAAGTTGAGTTGTCTCAATATGCACCGCAAGAGGCTATTCCAAAATCTGTTGCTGCTATGGATGCCAAAAATCCGCCCGACGTTGCTTATGCGGACGTCTACGACTTCCAAGTCGCTGGCAAATGGGCATTTGATGGCAAGCTGGAAGACCTCAGCAGCGTGATTGACCCCATTCGTAGCAAGTTTGCACCTAATACGGCCGAAACAGCATTTTTGTACAACGATGTAGATAAAAAACGTGCCTACTATGCTTTCCCAATGAAACAGCAAACGATGCACATTCAGTATTGGTCAGATATGCTGACTGATGCGGGCTTCAAAGAAAGCGATATTCCAACGAGCTGGAAAGAATACTGGTCATTCTGGTGCGACAAAGTGCAAACAGCACATCGCCAAAAAACTGGTAATCGTACCTTCGGTATCGGTAACCCCATGGGCGTGGATTCCAGTGACTCTTACTACTCATTCTTGACCTTCATGGACGCGTACAACGTGAAACTGGTGAGTGACAGTGGTAAGTTGCTTGTGGATGATCCTGCAGTGCGCACGGGTTTGATTTCAGCGTTGACAGATTACACCAACATTTATGTCAAGGGTTGCACGCCACCGTCATCTACCAACTGGAAAGACCCGGACAACAACGTTGCATTCCACAACAAAACAACTGTTTTGACGCACAACGCGACTATTTCAATCGCAGCCAAGTGGTTGGATGATTCGAAAAACGAAACTCTGACACCCGAGCAACGCGCGACGGCTGGTAAAAACTACAACGAATTAATTCGTACTGCTGGTTTTCCAAACAAGCCTGATGGCTCTAAATTTAAATACCGTGCTGCCGTAAAAGTAGGCGTTGTGTTTAAAGATGCAAAGAACATCAAGCGTGCCAAAGAGTTTGCTGCATTCATGATGGCTGATGAGAACTTGGGGCCTTATGTTGAAGGTTCGTTGGGTCGTTGGTATCCTGTGATGAAATCTGGCCAAGCCAGCCCATTCTGGAAAGGCGATAAGCACCGTTTAGCCGTGCACAACCAATTCCAAGATGGAACAGTCAATTTTGAACTGACTAAAAACTACAAGTTCACGATCTTGAACAACGAGAACGTTTGGGCAAAAGCAATGAACCGAGTTGCTAGCGAAAAATGGCCTGTTGACAAAGCCGTCGATGAAATGATCGCTCGTATCAAGACGGTCGCGAATTAATCATCTTTTCGAAATTTAAACAGTAGTAATTTAGAAAAGGGTTGACCAGTATGGGCTGGCAACCACTCACTAATATTTTGATATGACCACATTGACACACGCCGCAGCAGGGTTGACCGATCAACCCATCAAAAAAGGTCTATCCTCTTGGGAATTTTGGGGCAGAATTTTGCTCGTTCCCTATGCCTTGTTATTTTTGATTTTTGTTTTATACCCTGTTGGCTACGGCTTGTGGCTTGCGAGTAATCCTAGTAGTTACGTCAAGCTTTTTGATGATCCTATTTTTTATCGCACAGTTGTAAATACGATTGTTTTTCTCGCTGTTGGCATTAATTTAAAAATGCTTTTGGCGTTGTTCTTATCGGGCTTTTTTGTTCATAACCGCACATGGATCAAATGGCTTTCTTTGATTTTCATTTTGCCGTGGGCAGTTCCTTCCATCCCAACCATCTTGTCCATGCGGTTCATGTTGAACCCTGAGTGGGGCGTGATTAATACTTTGATTTTTAAACTCACAGGTGCAGATGGGCCCAACTGGTTGAACGATCCGACTTTGGCTTTGTCTTTATCCATCTTGGCACACATTTGGAAATCATTGCCGTTTTGGACTTTGATCCTAGTGGCTGCCCGCTTAGCGATTCCCACTGAGCAATATGAAGCGGCATCTGTTGATGGCGCTAGCAACTGGCAAAAATTCAAATACATTTCTTGGCCATCGCTAAAAACAGTGTATCTCACATCTACCTTGCTTTCAACGATCTGGTCTCTCGGTGATTTCAACAGTGTTTACTTGCTAACGGGTGGGGGCCCAGCAGATTTGACGCATGTATTGGCTACGCTTGGCATTCGTTACTTACGATTGGATCAAATTGATTTAGCTATGGCATCTATTGTGGTTGCCATGCCGATGGTGCTGCCGTTGGTGTATTTCATGATGAAGCGTTTGTCTAAATAAGTGTCTAAAAGAGTGCCTAAATGAAGCAAATTACATTAAAACAAGTCACGACTGAAGCCAAGCTTCTACTCATTGGTATTCCGGTGTTTCTGTGGACCATGATTCCGGTTTACCATATGATTTTGTTTGCCATTTCACCGCGAGACAAAGCAACCTCTGGCCAACTATTTCCGAAAGCACCAACACTGGACAATTTTGGTGTCGTGTTTGAGCAAAAGCATATTTACTTGACGCACTTTTGGCAGCAACTTGGAAATTCATTTGTGATTGCTTTTTCAGTTGCGATCATTACTTTGTTTATTGCGACGACAGCAGCGTTTGCAATCAGCCGACTCAAAGTCCGTGGTGGTCGTACGGTGATGAATTTGGCTTTGTGCACGTACTTCATTCCGGCGGCTTTTTTGGCTGTCCCGATGTATAAAACCATGAGTAGCTATGGCTTGCTAAACAACCATTGGTCCTTGATTTTGGCGATGGTGACCATCGCTTCACCTTACTGTATTTGGGTGTTGAAGCAAGCGTCTGACAAATTACCGTATGAACTTGATGAGGCGGCAAAAATGGATGGTGCAACTGCCATGCAATTGTTTCGCTTGGTGTATTTGCCTTTGATGGTCCCATCGTTGGTGGCCGTTGGAACTTATTCACTGTTGTTGGCTTGGAATGAATATTTGTATGCGTTTTTATTGCTTTCAAAAGAAGACACCTTGACCTTAGGTGTCGCATTGGGTAACTTTTTGGGTGCTGATGATTCACCGTGGGAACTTTTGATGGCAACAGGATTGCTGTATGCACTGCCTCCAGCTGCGATTTACTACACGTTCAAACGTTACATGGTGTCTGGTTTAACTGCTGGCGCAGTGAAGAGCTAGACGGTACAGGTAAACACACGTTATTAAATATTCATTCTAAATATTCGTTCTTTATACATTTAACTAAGAAGACAGACATATGGCATCCGTATCATTTCGCAATATTGAAAAATCGTTCGGCAAAACCAAAATCATCCACGGCATCAGTTTTGACATTCAAGACGGCGAGTTTGTTGTCTTGGTTGGCCCATCTGGTTGTGGGAAGTCAACTTTGCTGCGCATGTTGGCCGGCTTGGAAGAAATCAGCGGTGGCGACATTGCCGTAGACGACAAGATTGTTAACGATCTCGAATCTAAAGATCGCGATATTGCTATGGTCTTTCAAAGCTACGCTTTGTACCCGCACATGACCGTGCGGGACAATATGGCATTTAGCTTGAAGCTGCGCAAAGCGGAGGCAGCGATTACGAATGAGCGCGTCAACAAAGCTGCCAAAATTTTGAATTTGGATGTGTTGCTGGATCGTTTCCCTCGGGAGCTTTCTGGGGGGCAACGCCAGCGTGTCGCCATGGGTCGAGCGATTGTGCGCGACCCGAAAGTATTCTTGTTTGATGAGCCCTTGTCAAACTTGGACGCGAAATTGCGCGTTTCCATGCGGGCTGAAATCAAAGCGCTGCACCAACGCCTGAAGACAACGACCGTTTACGTCACGCACGATCAAATCGAAGCCATGACATTGGCTGACCGTATCGTGGTCATGCATGACGGCATCATTGAGCAAATTGGTACGCCATTGGAGTTGTTTGATCGTCCGGGTAATTTATTTGTTGCGCAGTTTATTGGTTCGCCCTCCATGAATGTGTTTGAAGGGAAATTGCGCACGATTGATGGCAAATCAGCCGTTGAAGCCTTGGGCGTGAATTGGCCCTTAGAGCGTGTTAGCCAAGGCAACGACGGACAAGCCGTAAGCTACGGTATTCGACCGGGCGATATCAGTCTCAAAGATTCTGGCCAAGGTATTCCTGCCAAGGTTATTGTTGTTGAGCCAACTGGCGCTGAAACTGAGCTGTTGTTAGAAGTAGGCGGCATACAAATTGTCACTGTCATGCATGGTCGTACGGACGCTATGCCTGACGATATTGTGCAACTGCATATCGATGCAAGTAAGGCGCATATTTTTGAAATGCAAACAGGCAAACGTTTGGATTAATTTTTACGATTGATTTGGTTGAATAATGATGAAAAATCAATTTAGTCTAGAAGGTCGCATAGCCCTTATCACTGGCTCATCTGCGGGCATTGGATTTGCACTTGCACGAGGACTAGCGCATGCAGGGGCTACAGTGGTGCTCAATGCCCGTAATGAGCATAAACTGGTCGCAGCTGCTGAGCAACTTCGCTGTGAAGGCTTCAAAATTCATTCGCGTTGTTTCGATGTGACGCAAGAGCAAGAAGTGCAGACTGCAGTGCACGACATTGAGAAGCACATTGGTGCAATTGATATTTTGATCAACAACGCAGGCATGCAGCGCCGCGCACCCTTGGAAGAATTTAAAACCAGTGACTGGCATGAGCTGATGCGCACCAATGTTGATAGCGTATTTTTGGTGGGACAAGCCGTTGCCAAAGCCATGATTCCACGCAAACGCGGAAAAATCATCAATATTTGCTCTGTTCAAAGCGAGCTGGGCAGACCCAATATTGCGCCCTATACCGCCAGCAAGGGCGCTGTCAAAATGCTCACCAAAGGTATGGCAATTGATTGGGGGCCGCACGGCATCAACGTCAATGGCATCGGCCCTGGCTACTTTAAGACCGAGTTGAATGAGAAATTGGTAAATGACCCTCAATTTAGCGACTGGCTTATCAAGCGTACACCCAATAGACGCTGGGGCAATGTCGAAGAGTTGACGGGTGCTGCCGTTTTTCTTGCCAGTGATGCGTCAAGTTTTGTCAATGGGCATATTTTGTACGTTGATGGTGGCGTCACTTCTACGCTATAGAAGTGACTTCACCATTTTCGGCAACTTTGTAATTTGTAGTTTAGATTTAGGTTGGAGATTCCTATGCGCGCCCTAGTTTGCCACGCCCCCAAAGATTTACGTCTTGAAGAACAGCCACCAGAGGTATTAGGTGCACAGCAACTGCGCATTCGAGTTGCTTTTGGTGGTATTTGTGGCTCAGATTTGCATTATTTCCAGCATGGCGGTTTTGGCGCGGTTCGATTGAAAGAGCCCATGGCCTTAGGGCATGAAGTTTCAGGTCGGATTGACGAGATTGGCTCAGGTTTAATTTGTTCTGGTGGTGGCGGCTTCAAACTGGGTCAACGCATCGCTATTTCGCCCTCTCGCCCGTGCGGCGCCTGCCAATACTGCCAAAAAGGGCAGCACAACCATTGCTTGAACATGCGTTTTTACGGCAGCGCCATGCCCTTTCCTCACATTCAAGGCGCATTTCGTGAGTCGCTCATCATCGACGCCAGCCAGGCGCATGCTGTGGCAGACGATTTGCCTTTGTCGCAAGCGGCGCTGGCTGAACCTTTATCGGTAGGTTTGCACGCCATCACCCGTGCTGGGTCAGTATTTGGCAAACGGGTCTTGGTCACCGGTTGCGGCCCGATTGGTGCTTTGCTGATAGCTGCGCTGCGCCGTGCGGGTGCTGCACATATCGTGGCGGCGGATTTAGCGGATTTGCCACTGGCCTGTGCCTTGAAAATGGGTGCAAACGAGGTGGTCAATCTCGTGAAAGAACCTGAAGGACTGGATAAATATTCAGCCAACAAAGGCACATTTGATGTGATGTTTGAAGCCTCTGGCAGCGACAAAGCCTTGCGCGCCGGTCTGGCCGTCGTCATGCCGCGCGGCGTGATTGTTAGCATTGGCTTGGGTGGAGATGCGCAAATACCGCTGAATATGTTGGTTGCGAAGGAAATTGAGTTGCGTGGCACCTTCCGCTTTCACTCTGAATTTGCTGTGGCCGTCGCCTTTTTGAACCAGGGCTTGATCGACGGCAAACCCGTCATCTCCGACATCATCGCCTTTGACCAGTCTGAAGACGCTTTCAAGCTCGCCTGCGATAAAAGTAAATCCATGAAAGTGCAAATCGCTTTCGATAGGGAACTCGCTTTTTAGCGTCATTTTTGCTATTATTTTAATAGCTATTTATGCAATAAATACGCCGGTTAGATGCCAATTTTGATGCTAAATTATTCATAATAATATATAACTATTATGCCAACATTCAATCAAGTCATCCTCTTCACCGACACAGATGGTCGTGCCAAATTTCGCGATGAGGCTTTGCTCATGCCAGAAGGCAATCCGCAGGCAATGTTGTCAAAGTTGCAACCCTCGGGCGGCTTCCAGGTACGCCATAGCCCAGTGGGGTTTCGCAGCCAGTTTCATTGCACCATCACGCCGCAATGGGTGTTTATTTTGGGTGGCACCATGGAAATATTGCTGCAAGATGGTAGTTCTCGTGTTTTCCAGCCCGGTGACTCGTTTTATTCGGACGACACCGTGCCTGCTGGTGCGACTTTTGATGCGGCCGTTCACGGCCACTGGAGCCGCCAAGTGGGTGATCAGCCGCTGGTGACACTGTTCGTGCGGACTTAAATAGAGCTTGAACAGGTCGCGATTCGGCGGCTTAACTGCTTATAACTGCGATAATGGAGGGTTAGCGCATTGGATTGTCGTATTCAGTGGCGCTTCTTTTCGTCAATTTACGCATATAAATACCGCCTGCTAAGGCAACTACAGAATTCAAAATGGCTCAATACGTATACACCATGAACAAGGTCGGCAAAATCGTGCCGCCCAAGCGTCAAATTATCAAAGACGTGTCACTCAGCTTCTTCCCAGGCGCGAAAATCGGCGTTTTGGGAACCAATGGCTCTGGTAAATCCACCCTGCTCAAAATCATGGCTGGCTTGGACAAAGACATTGAGGGCGAAGCCACCGCCATGCCAGGCTTACAAATCGGCTATTTGCCGCAAGAGCCGCAGCTGAACAACGAGCACACCGTGCGTGAAAGCGTCGAAGCGGGCATGGGCGCACTGTTTGCCGCCAAAGCACGTTTGGAAGAGGTTTACATCGCCTACGGTGAAGAAGACGCTGATTTTGACGCCTTAGCCGCCGAACAAGCCCAGCTGGAAGCCATCATCGCCACCGCCGGCACCGACAGCGAGCATCAACTCGAAATCGCCGCCGACGCGCTGCGCCTGCCACCCTGGGATGCCAAAATCGGCGTGCTGTCCGGTGGTGAAAAACGCCGCGTTGCACTGTGCAGCTTGTTGCTGTCCAAGCCTGAAATGTTGTTGCTCGACGAGCCGACCAACCATTTGGACGCTGAATCGGTCGATTGGCTGGAGCAATTTTTGCAGCGCTACTCGGGCACGGTGGTCGCCATCACCCATGACCGCTACTTCCTAGACAACGCGGCTGAGTGGATTTTGGAGATGGATCGCGGCAGCGGCATCCCGTGGAAAGGCAACTACAGCAGCTGGTTAGAGCAAAAAGGTGAGCGTTTGGCGCAAGAGCAAAAAGGCGAAGAAGCCCGTGCCAAAGCTTTGAAGAAAGAGCTGGAATGGTCACGCCAAAACCCCAAAGCTCGTCAAGCCAAGAGCAAGTCACGTTTGGCTCGCTTTGAAGAATTGTCGGATTTCGAATACCAAGCTCGCAACGAAACACAGGAGATTTTCATCCCCGTGGCAGAGCGCTTGGGTAACGAAGTCATCGAATTCACCAACGTCACCAAGTCTTTTGGCGAGCGTGTGTTGATCGACAACCTGAGTTTCAAAATCCCCGCTGGCGCGATTGTCGGCATCATCGGGCCCAACGGTGCCGGTAAATCGACGCTGTTCAAACTGATCGCCGGCAAAGAGCTGCCAGACAGCGGTGAAGTCAAAATCGGTAAAACCGTGCACATGGCCTTTGTGGACCAACACCGCGATGACTTGGAGAACGCCAAAACTGTTTGGGAAGACGTTTCCGGCGGCCTCGACATTTTGACCGTCGGCAAGTTCCAGATGCCAAGCCGCGCCTACTGTGGTCGCTTCAACTTCAACGGTGCAGTCCAGCAAAAACGCGGCGGCACCCTGTCCGGCGGTGAACGCGGTCGTTTACAACTCGCTAAAACCCTGATTGCGGGCGGCAACGTGCTGATGCTCGACGAGCCATCGAATGACTTGGACGTGGAGACTTTGCGCGCGTTGGAAGACGCCTTGCTGGAATTCGCCGGCTCCGTCATGGTCATCAGCCATGACCGTTGGTTCTTAGACCGCATTGCCACCCACATCCTGGCCTGCGAAGGCGACAGCCAATGGGTCTTCTACAACGGCAATTACCAAGAGTACGAAGCCGATAAGAAGCGCCGTTTGGGTGAAGAGGGCGCTAAGCCGAAGCGTATGCGTTTCAAGGCGCTGCATTAAGCGCTGCGGTTATTGATGTCATCACGGATGCCATGACGCAACCAACAAGTCCTCAACCACAACCCCAGCCACCTGACTGGGAGCTGTACCGCGCCCTGCGCGAGCAGTGGACGCATGAGGACAACTTGATCAACCACCGTTTGATGTGGTTGATTTTGTCTGAGGGTTTGTTGTTCACGGCTTATGGCACCTTGTCCACCGCAAAAATGCATTGGTTGGTTTTTGGTTTTCCGTTTTTTGGCATGGCTGTTGCAGCGGTGATTGGCATCAGCATATTTGCGGCCATTGCCGCAACCGAACATATCCAGCAGCAATTTGACGCATCCAGTGTGTCCCAGCTGTGCCACATCACGCCCAAAAGCCGCCGTGCCAAACGTGGCAAATGGGCAGCGCAGGCGCTGCCGTTTGTCTTTGGTGGGCTGTGGGTCTTGGCTTGGCTGGGTGCTTTTGATATACGATAAATACGCCTTTATCCAGCGTATTTATCGTCTAAATAGCTATTTTATTTATAGCAATTAAGTTAATTTACTTTGCAGGCTCGATAGTCAATACAGTAAATGCACCGTTGACTTTATCAGCAGTAAATTTAACTTTATCGCCTGCTTTAACCTTTTCTAGCATTGCCGCATCTTTAACCTGAAACACCATGGTCATACCCGGCATGTCGAGATTTTTAATCTCGCCGTGTTTGAGTGTGACTTTTTTGTTTTCTAGATCGATTTTGCGAATTTCAGCATCGACCATAGGCAAGGTGGATGCCGCTGCAGTAACGGTTGTTGCTGGTGCTGCCGCGTGTGAGGCTGCATAGCTGAGCGAAACGCTGGTAAGCAGTGTAGCGATGATGACGAGAGATTTGATTTTTTTCATTGTGTTTCCTTTGGGGTAAAAAGTAAGAATTAACGAATGGGCAAGTTGCCAACAACTAAGTAAGCACTTCCCCACAAAGCGGTACGCACCAAGCGCAATTGCGCACCGCGCTGCTCAAGTAGCCGCCATGGTTTGTCCATGTTGGCATAAGTAGTCAAATAACGACGTGCTCGGTACAGATTGAACAAGTTCACTGGCCATCCCCATACCCAAGGCAAGGTTTGCATACCCAGCAAAGCTATACGAGCACCAGGTTTGGCTGTAGCAATTAACCTATCAATCGTTTTGGTGCATTGCAGTACATCTTGCGCGTAGCACAACAGTACGGCGTCGGCTTTCATGCTAGGTAAAAAATCAAGCATGGATGTTTGCACAACAGTTGCTTGCGGCAAATGAGCCGACCGCTTAGCAGCTTGCGCCGCCATTTCCGAAGACAACTCAACCCCAACCACATGCCCGCCAGAGCCGACAGCCGATGCAAGCAACGGTATTGTCGACCCTGTGCCGCAAGCAATGTCAAAAACCGTTTCGTTGGGCTGGAGGCTCAGCAGTTGAATCACTTCAACACGCAGAGCTTCAACCCGTGTGCAAGTCGCATCGTAATTTGCGGCAAGCTCACGGTAATTTTCTACCGCCCGTTGGTTGGAGGGCTGGTCAGCTAGGTTGTCTATGACTGCGATTGCCATTTTTTAAGATTTATCCGGTGAAATAGCTGTATAAGATTTGAAAACCCGAGCATTTCCGTCGTTTAAGACCAAAAGCACGTCGTAGGCGTGCCGCGTTCCAGCAAATGGACCTGTACCTTCCATGCCAGGCGAGCCCAGTGGCATGCTGGGCACAGCAAGACCGCGTGCTTGAGGTTTGTCTTTCAATAGTTTTCGAATATCTTCTGCAGGCACATGGCCTTCAATGACATATTCACCCAGCTTAGCGGTATGACACGAACCGTATTGGTCTGGAAAGCCTAACTTTTTACGGATAGCGCTCGTGTCATTCACATCGTTTGTTGCAACCTCAAAGCCGTTTTTCTGCAAATGAGCGACCCATTGTTTGCAGCAACCGCAAGTTGGTGTTTTCCAAACTGTTATGGATGGATGAGCAGAACGACCATGGACAATCATTGGAAAGCTTAACCCAGCTGTGCTAACACTAGCTAGTGCGATACGTAATACCGATCTACGCGATACGTGGTTAATACGGTTTGTCTTCATTCGGTATTACTCCTTGACGATTCAGTGTTTAGCGTTTTGCAACGTTTACCAAACCCTTCATGCCTGCGTCGTAGTGACCAGGCTGCAAACAAGCAAAGTCAATTTTTCCGGCTTTCGTGAACTGCCAAATAATTTCGCCTGTTTTGCCGGGTGCAACCGTGACCATGTTTGCATCGGCATGCTCCATTTCAGGATTCTTCTTCATCACTTCGTAGTGGTCTTTAAGGTCTTTGGCCGTACCGAGCACCATTTCGTGTTTGACTTTACCGGAATTCTTGGCGACGAAGCGGATGGTTTCACCCTGTTTAACATCAAAAATATCACTATGAAACTTCATGTCGTCACGCATATCAACGTTTACGGTACGTGTGACCTTCGATGCGACACCTGGTTTGCCGACAGCCATGTCATCATGACTGCCACCGTGGCTACCAGATGCCATCGCGGCAGTTGCCAGGAAAGAAATTGAGAGTGCTACAAAAATGTAATTGAATTTCATGGGTAACCTTAAAAATAATAGAAAACAGTTAAAAAGTGACTTTAGCCAGCGCATTTATTGGCTAATTTGCTATAAAAATAGTAGTAAAAGTAGTGGTATAAAAACTTAGATTAATGTCAATGTTTCATTCCTTCCATCGTTGGTTTGCGGATTTGAACTTCCACCTCGGCTTGTTTTTTCTGCATCAATGGCATGGACGATTTACCCTCTGCTTTAAACCGTAGCGGGTCAGCCACCGATCCGTTGACTTCAAACGCAACCGTTCCCTCTGGGTGTTTGTACCAGCCCGGGTTGCTGTAGTCGCCCGGCTTTTGGTCTTTGCGCACTTTGACGACGCTGAACATGCCACCCATTTCTACGCCACCAAATGGGCCTTCACCCGTCATCATGGGCGCGGTGTTGTTGGGGATTTCCATGGTCATCTCGCCCATGTCGGCCATGCCGCGTTCACCCATCACCATGTAGTCGGGGATCAGATTGGTGATTTTTTTGACAACGCTGCGATGATCTACGCCAATCATGGTCGGCACGTCATGCCCCATGGCGTTCATGGTGTGGTGGGATTTGTGGCAATGGAAAGCCCAGTCGCCCTCTTCATCCGCCAAGAACTCAAATTGCCGCATCTGCCCGACCGCCACGTCCGTCGTCACTTCTGGCCAACGAGCGTTTTTTGGCACAGGCCCGCCGTCGGTGCCCGTCACCTCAAACTCGTGACCATGCAAGTGAATGGGGTGATTTGTCATCGTCAAGTTACCCACGCGGATGCGTACGTTGTCGTTTTTTCGGACGTTGAGCGAGTCAATACCGGGGAAGATGCGGCTGTTCCAGCTCCACAGGTTGAAGTCGGTCATGGTCATGATTTTTGGCGTGTAGGCACCGGGGTCGATGTCGTAAGCGTTCAGCAGAAAGCAGAAGTCGCGGTCAACTTCATTGATGAGTGGGTGTTTAGTTTTCGGATGCGTGATCCAAAAGCCCATCATCCCCATCGCCATTTGCACCATTTCGTCGGCGTGCGGGTGGTACATGAAGGTGCCAGGGCGGCGTGCCACAAACTCATAGACAAAGGTTTTTCCAGGTTGTATACCCGGCTGGTTCAAGCCAGTTACACCATCCATACCGTTGGGTAGCCGCTGACCATGCCAATGGATGCTGGTGTGTTCAGGCAGTCTGTTGGTCACGTAAATGCGTACACGGTCGCCTTCCACCACTTCAATCGTCGGGCCGGGGGACTGGCCGTTGTAGCCCCATAGGTGCGCTTTGAAACCTGGTGCCATTTCGCGCACCACAGGTTCTGCAACGAGGTGGAACTCTTTCACGCCCTGGTTCATGCGCCACGGCAGCGTCCAGCCGTTCAGGGTGACAACGGGGTTGTAGGGGCGACCGGTTTGCGGAACCAACGGTGGCATGGTGTCTGGTTTGGTCTGCATCATCGGCTCTGGGATGGCGGCGAGGGCGACTTTGCTGACGCTTGCGGCGGTGACGGCTGCGGCTATCATGCCTGCACCGCCTAAAAAGTTGCGTCGTGACGAAGTGGGTTCGTTTTTGTTCTGGTTCATAGTGTTTAGAAATTTTTAATGAGCAGGAGCATCGCCGCCTGAGGAAGAACCCGTTGACATAGACGGGGCGGACATCGGCTTGCCTAATAGTGTGGCTTGCAGTGCAGCATCGGCCTGCCAAAACTGTTGCTGAGCAGCAATAGCGGCTTTCACAGTGTTGATCTGGCTGCGGTGGTCAGCCAGCAGTTCAAACACGCCAATGAACATGCCGTTGTAGCGCAGGCCATTTTCTTCGGCGATGATTTTGCTGAGTGGCAATACTTCATCACGGTATTGGCGTGAGGCGTCATAGGCCGTACGGTAGGCAGAGTAGCTTTCTCGCAGATCGGAGCCTGCGCTAACCAATGTCGCATCCAAGCGGTTTGCCGCCGCAAGCGTTATTGCATTCATGCTAGCTCTTTGAGCATCACCCCAGTCGAAAACAGGTAGCCGAATGGCAATTTCATACCCTTTTCGGGTATTGGATATCCCTTCGACGGTGTCTTTCACAGTATCACGCCGCACACCCAGCTCGATGTCCGTCAAGCTGGTGATCAGGGTTAAGCCTTGCGATTTGCTGGCTGCATCGAGCTGCGATTGCGCCATACGCACGTCTAGCCGTTGACTGGCAAGTGCTCTGCTCACCTCAGCAGGTGTCAAAAATGTTTTTGGCAAATCTGGTAACCGCTCAGGTAGTTTCAGTGCGTTGATTTGGCCGTCTTTTAAACCCAAAAGGCGAATTAAACTTTCGCGGGTAGCTGTTGCGGTTTGCTGGCTGCTGAGCAACTGTGTAGAAGCATCTGCATAGAACGCCTGCTGTCGTACGCGTTGCAAACGGTTGAAATTACCCACACTTTGCATGCGTTTGGCCAACTCGGCACTGGCTTGGGCAGACTCGTAAACAAGTTGCGAATACGTGGCGGACTCATTTGCTGCGACAGCGGCAACCCATGCCATGCGCACTTGCGACACCAAACCCACAACGTCAGCGGTCATTTGCAACTCAGCCTGTGCTATACGAGCTGTGGCGATTTTATTGCGCTGCGGTAAGGTGAGTAAATCGAGCAAGCCAAAAGCTAAAATGCGACCAAATTCCAGCTCGTCCAAAAATCGCACACGTTCTAGGCTCAGCATCGGGTTGGCAATGCGCCCACCTTGTGCGGCTTGCGCCATGTCACCCCAGCGCTCAGCCAGTAGGGTTTGCAAGGCAGGGCTGTTGATGATGGCCAGTTGCACGGCTGCTTGCTGGCTCAGCGGTGATGCGAGCAGTTCTGCCACTTGACGGTCACGTGCTGTTTTTGCCTCTGTGGTGCGCAAAAGCTGTGCTGATGCGCCAGATACAGATTTTGTTTCAGTATTCGTGCGATCTATCGATTGGTCGATGTTGACGGATGCGCAGCCGCTCAAAATGGCTAAGACGGCAATTGAAACGAGAGATTTTGAGGTTACTAAATAACGCATTATTGTTTTTGCCCGGTTTTAGGTTCAGTGGTCATGGCTTCGCCATTGCTGCCCGTAGTTTTTTGCATGGGTGCTTGCGTTGGTGTGTTGTCGGGCTGCTGCGCTTCTTTGGCATAGGCACGCCAGCCACCAATTAGACCGACTTTGTCGTTAGCAGCTTTCCATGACGAGACTTTTTCGTCAATAAAGGGCTGGTAATCGGCAATCGGCGATGTGTAGCTAACGGTTGTTTGCGCGATGGTAGCGCTCGAAATCAGCCAAACCACCGAAGCAGCGGGCAGTAAATATAGGGTTTTCAAACGATTTCTCCAAGAAATTTAGACGTTTGGACAGCGCAAAGCTCGCCCAAGTGGACTAAACCCAAGATTCCACACAGTTATCAACCCATAAATGAGTCAAAGTACAGACGGAATTTGGGCTGGGAGACTACAGAATCGGTGGTTTTTTGGTCAGCGCGAGATTTGCGCTGACGAATTGGCTAGCTTGAGCCAGTGGTTGTGCGTAGTGCACCTTATCGAAACTGGTTATTTGCACAGTACTTACCAGGCCTGTGGCATGGCAAGCTTGGCAATGGGTGCAGGAAGGTTTAGCGCTTTTGTGCATATCACAATCAGACATGCCTTTTTCAGCAGAAAAATCGACATTAGCCGGCGTATTTATTGCCTGAATTGCTATAAAATTAATAGCGGCCATTTCAGTCGCCATGGCCTCACCCATCCAGCCGCGCAAAGGCAGCAGAGCGATTATGAGGATGAATATAAAACGGCGCATTTTTCTATGATAAATCAAATCTGCAAAAGTTCAAATAACAGGCGTATCAATTTGCAAGCTCAAGCCTCGCCTCTTGAATGACCGACCACCCGCCCCAAATCGCCAAACCAGCCATCCCTACAGCAACTGCTAAATCTGGCCATGCAGTGCCCGTGCCAAACACCCCCAAAGCTGCCAGCATGACGGCAATGTTGCCAAAAGCATCATTACGTGAACACAGCCAAACGCTGCGCATATTGGCGTCACCCGTACGGTAGCGGTACAACATCAGCGCAACGGTAACGTTGGTCGCCAAAGCGAGAAAACCGATACTTCCCATGGTGGCCGCTTCGGGTACTGCGCCTGTTTTGGCTGCCCATACCGCTCTGCCTAAAACAAAGCAACCAAAGCCCAGCATACAAGCACCTTTGAGCAAGGCCGCTTTTGATCGCCAGAGCATCGCCATGGTGAGCACAGCCAAAGAGACGCCGTAGTTAGCCGCATCGCCTAAAAAGTCAATCGCATCAGCAAGTAAAGACACCGAGTCTGATTTAAATCCAGCAGTTGACTCAATAAAAAACATGGCTGCGTTAACGATGAGTGCAAACCACAAGATTTTGCGATATTTCGGGTCTTGTGCTGCTTCGTGGCTGCCATGGTCATGGCTATGGTCGTGGTGTGCTGACATTAGTTTTCGGCCGAAGCGAATACTTGTTGTACCCGCTGCAGCATCTCGCCCGCTTCCATATAGCCATTCGCTACCAGCTGCGCTTCGCCATTCACCACAGCAATCAATGCGGGAAAACCGCGGATGCCCCATTGCTGCACCATGGCGAAATCGTTACGAGTGTGCGTTTGGATGGTGTCGCTTTCGAAAGCCGAAACAAACGCATCCCTCGAAAAGTCGACATCACCTATTTGTCTTGAATCGACGAGCTCTTGCCAAACATCTGCCAGTACAGATGTTTGTGTGATGTCACGACCCATGGCGTAAAAAGCATGCTGCACGGCGTGGTACATCGCCAGCGTGTGCTCTGCCACATGGGTGCGGATGGCAACGACGGCGCGGCAAGCGGGCTCGGTGTCGTAAATATAGCTTTCGCGGTCAAACTGGCCTGTACCGAACGGCTTGCCAGAGCGTTTGGTCACTTCTTCCCAGTGGTGATGCAGCGTCGATTTAAGGGTATCAGGCATGACTTCTTGGTTGTAAGCGCGTAGGCCACCAAGCACAACCGCAAGTGGCACGCCAGGCAGTTGCTCTAAAAGTTGGTGCAATGGCACACCGAAGCCGTAGCACCACGAACACATGGGGTCGCCGACGTAGACGAGAGAATTTTCAGTCATAGCAATATTGCTGTTTAAAATAAATTAAATAGAATTATAAAAATACTTAATCTAACTTGGCGCCAGATGCTAAAACAGCCTTCGCCCATAGAGGTGTTTGCATGGCTAAAAACTGCGCGAATTCCTCACTGCTCATAAAGGCAGGATCAGCGCCTTGCGTCACCATGCGGTTGCGCACGTCAGGATTGTTCATAATTTGTTTGAAAGCGTCGCTCAGCTTAGCAACCACATCTTTAGGTGTGCCTGCGGGTGCTAAAAAACCATAAAAACCGACCACATCAAAACCTTGGATGCCTGATTCGATCACAGTTGGAATATCGGGCAGAGCTGGGTTACGCTCTTTGCTGGTCACAGCCAGTGCGCGCACTTTGCCTTGCTTGTGGTAGTTGGCAGCTTGGGGAATAGATTCCGCCATAAATTGCACTTGGCCACCCATCAAATCTGTAAATGCTGGCGCACTGCCCCGGTAAGGAATGTGCACCATGAACAAACCTGTGGCGGTTTTGAACATTTCAGGCACGATGTGCGAAATACCGCCGTTGCCAGCCGAACCATAGTTGATCTTGCCAGGGTTTTTGCGGGTGTAAGCGATGAATTCAGGCAAGGTTTTGGCGGGAACAGCATTGTTTACCAGCAGTGCCAGCGGTTGTTGCGCTGTTCGCGCTATCGGTACAAAATCACGCAAGGTGTTGTACGGCAATTTGCTATAGAGCGCACCATTGATGACGCTAACGCCAGTATTCGCCAACATCAATGTGTAACCGTCTGCTGGCGATTTAGCGACGCTTTCAGCGCCTACGCTACCACCCGCACCGGGCTTGTAGTCCACCAAAACGGGCTGGCCTAGGATCGTCTGAAGTTTATCAACAAGCAGTCGTGCATGCTGGTCTAGCGGGCCACCCGCTGGGAATCCAATCACGATTTTGATGGGTTTATCAGGGTAAGCCGACGCACTATTTGCCTGAAATGCTATGAATATGGTGGCTAAAAAAGAGATCAATTTTTTTGAGAATAGCATTTTCTGTCTTTCATTCGTTATTTCATTTTGTGGGCTCAGTGGCAACCAGTAAATTGCTTTGCCGCAAACGCGTGGGGCTGAGCGCTCCTGCGGAGTCTAATATCGGGTAGGCGATAGAACAAATGTGCGAGTTGATACGCTTTAGCTCGCTGATCAAATCTAAATGCAAGCTGCTGGTTTCGATGCTTTGCATGGTGTTGTCTGCCAGCCGCTCTAGATGCGTTCCTGAATAGGCACGCTCTAGGTCACGGAAACGTGCTTTTTCTTCCAATAAGCGCTGTGCATCGCGCACATCACCGTTGAGGAAAACGCTCATGCTTAATCGCAAGTTGTCGACCAGCCGCGCGTGCAGCTCACAAATCTCTGCCATGCCAGCATCTGAAAAGTTACGTCCACGTTTGATTTTTTTGTCTTCTACATCAAGTAAAACGCGCTCAATAATGTCGCCAATCTGCTCCATGTTGATGGTGAAACTGATGATGTCAGTCCAGCGCCGGCTTTCGTTCTCAGCCAACGCTTCACGTGATATTTTGGTGAGATAGTATTTGATGGCGGAATAGAGCTCGTCAACCGTGTCATCCAAGCTGCGCAAGTTTTCAGCTAGCTCAATATCGTTGTCTTTGATGACAGTGAGTGTGCCGCGCAGCATGGTCTCCACCACATCGGCTTGGTGCAAGGCCTCACGTGCCGCGCACGAAATGGCCAATGACGGCGTTGATAAAGCAGACGGGTCTAAATGACGCGGGCGGGACAAAGCGTTGTCCACATTGGGTGGCAAGAGCTTTTCAACCCTTCGTGCTATTACACCCGTGAAACCAATAAATACCAACGCAACCAAAATATTGAATGCCAAGTGAAAAGTAACAACCTGCGTGGCAGCTCCAGTCACAACGGTGCTGGTGTATTTGAGCCATAAACCAGTGAAAGGCGCTATTGCCAAAATGCCGCCAATTTTGAACAGCAAATTTCCTAGGGGCACTTGACGCACGGTCACCGCAGAATTAAGGGTCGTGAGCACGGACAGCAAACCACTGCCCAAATTAGCGCCTAAAACCAAACCCAGCGCTACTTCCATAGGTATAACCTGCGAGGCTGCCAAAGTGGCTACCAGCAACACAGTCGCCAAGCTAGAGTACGCAAGGCAAGCGATGACAGCACCTACGCTGACCTCTAGCAACAGGTCACTGCTGAGTGATTTCAAGGCCAGTTGTACGACTTGGGATTGCGTGAGCACACGGGTGGAAGCGCTGATCAAACTCAGCGCCAGTAACATCAATCCAAGACCAATCAAGATGCGACCGACTCGCCCCACATTGGTGTTTTGTCTAGCTATAAATAACAGCACACCAACGAATATAAACAAGGGCGACAGCCAGCTCAGGTCGAAATGGAAAATGACAGCCATCAAACTGGTTCCCACGTCTGCCCCCAGCATGACTGCCAGCGCCGCAGTCAGCGTCACCATGCCTTGCCCCACAAACGCTGAAACGATGAGCGCTGTCGCTGTGCTGGATTGCACCACAGCTGTTACCCCCACACCTGCCAGCGCAGCAGTCATGCGATTACCGGTAGCCCGCGCCAAGATGTGTCTGAGATTTGCTCCAAACACTCGCAAAATGCCAGTACGCACCAAATGTGTGCCCCAAACCAATAGCGCAATAGCGGCTAGTAAATTTAACAAATGTTTCATCAAACTCCAAATCTATCTATCATCATAACGAAGTAATGCATCGTTTGAATGCAAAGAATTGCGTCACGTAGGCGACGCGGTCAAGCCAAATCGACGGTTTCATCGGTTGAAGAATGACTTATTGGGTTTATGCTGTGCGCAAGTATTAAAAGCAAAAGAGGCAACATGCTGACAAAGAACAAGTTTTGGCCAAAACGCGTACCAAGAACTATCACTCCCCCACAAATACCGCTGTGGGATAACTTGGCTATCAGTGCGAAGCGTTATCCAGACAAAGCTGCGGTGGTATTTTTTGGCACGCTTGTTACCTATGCTCAACTGCTACAAAAAGCAGAGCGGTTAGCTGCTTATTTATGCCGGCTAGGTGTCAAAAAAGGCGATAGGGTGGTGCTGAATATGCAAAACTGCCCACAACTCGTCATTGCGCATTGGGCCATTTTACGAGCCAATGCCGTCGTGGTTCCGGTCAACCCCATGAACCGCGCTGAAGAGCTCAAACATTACATCACCGACCCCGATGCCAAAGTCGCCATCACAACGGGTGATTTAGCGGCTGAGTTGGCGCTAGCTAACGATGCGCTTGAGCCGAGCTTGCGCTTGAATCACCTTATCGTGACGCAATTCACAGATGCATTTGATGCCAATGTCGGCGGAGAAGATGCGTTACCAGCCCCTTGGCATGATTGGTTGTTGACGCGGCACACCTTGCCCGACGTGCAAGGTGCGACAGTGCACGATTGGATTGAGGCATTGGCTTGCCAAGATGCGCTGCCGGAGTTAAGCGTTAAACCCGCTGATTTAGCCATCTTGCCTTACACCAGCGGCACGACCGGTTTGCCTAAAGGCTGTATGCATACCCAAGCCAGCATCATGCACAACGCTGTGGCTAGCAATCTTTGGGGCAATGGCTCAGCAGAGGGCGTTGTGCTCGCTGTTGTGCCCATGTTTCACATCACTGGCATGGTCAGTGTCATGCATGCCAGTATCTATAGCGGCGCAACTTTGGTGCTGATGCCGCGTTGGGACAGAGATTTAGCCGGGCGCTTGATTTCGCGCTACCAAGTGACGCATTGGACAAATATCCCCACCATGGTGATTGATTTGCTCGGTAGCCCAAATTTTGAAAAATTCGATTTGAGCAGCTTGGTCAATATCGGCGGCGGCGCGGCTATGCCGCAGGCAGTGGCGCAGCGTTTGTTTGAGCAATTTGGATTGCGTTATGTGGAAGGCTATGGTTTGACGGAAACAGCAGCGCCTTCACACACCAACCCACCAGATGCACCCAAGCAGCAATGTCTTGGTATTGCAATTATTGGTGTTGATTCACGTGTGATAGACCCTGAAACGCTGGCAGAAATGCCGCAAGGCGAGCAGGGCGAAATTATCATGAACGGGCCGCAAATCTTCTCAGGCTATTGGAAGCGCGAAGATGCGACGAAGGCTGCATTTATCGAAATCGACGGGAAAAGCTTTTTTAGATCCGGTGATTTGGGTCATATTGACGAAGAGGGCTACTTTTTCATCACGGACCGCCTCAAACGCATGATCAACGCCAGCGGTTTCAAAGTGTGGCCAGCAGAGGTGGAAGCCCTGATGTTCCGCCACCCCGCCGTGCAAGAAGCGTGCATCATCAGTACGCAAGACGCTTACCGTGGCGAATCGGTCAAAGCCGTTGTCGTTTTACGCGCAACACACAAACAGACCACGGAGCAAGATATCATTGACTGGTGCCGCGACAACATGGCCGTTTACAAAATGCCACGCACTGTGCAATTTGTCGATGCGCTGCCTAAAAGCGGTAGCGGTAAAGTGATGTGGCGTACTTTGCAAGATGCCGAAGCATCTGCAAAGTAAGTCTTGATCAGTTAGGTAAACGCAAAATCAACTTCAGGCGCCAAGCCACTGATGATGCGTGCTATTGATTTGCCAGAACCGCAAGCATGCGTCCAGCCCAGTGTGCCGTGACCGGTGTTGAGAAAAAAGTTGTTGAACTTGGTTTTGCCAATCAACGGCACGTTTGACGGCGTTGCTGGACGCAAACCTGTCCAAAACTGTGCCTGTGACGCATCGCCTGCACCTGGAAACAACTGTTCAACGCGTTTAACAATGGCTTCACAGCGCACTCGGTTCAAATATCGGTCGTAGCCATTTAACTCTGCTGTACCGGCGATACGCATTCTGTCGCCCGCTGCCGTGGTGTAGCGGGAGAAAACCAATTTGTACTCATCGTCTGTGAGAGACACTTGGTACGCTTTTTCAGCATCTATCACGGGCATGGTGACAGAGTAACCCTTGGCTGGATAGATGGGCAAATTAATGCCCAACGGCGAGGCGTAAATTGGACTCATCGAGCCCATCGCCATCACGTAAGCATCCGCACGTACACGCTGAAAACGGCCTTCACTGTCAGTCGCTTCAACGTGGTCAACGACTCCACCCGCTTCGCGCAAGGCTGTTACGGTGTGGCTCATTAAAAACTTCACGCCAGCAGCTTGGCACAGTTTGACCAATTCACGGGCAAACAAGTTGGCATCACCAGACTCATCCTCTGCCGTGTAAGTAGCGCCGGCGAGCTGTGGGCGAATATGCTTCAAAGCGGGTTCGAGGCGAAGCGCTTCGTCGGCAGAGATCACTTGACGCTCACAGCCCAAGGCACGCATTTGCTCAGCGGGTTTGAGTGCACCTTCAAACTCCTTCTGCGTGGTGTAAAAGTGCAAAATCCCTTGCGTACGCTGTGCGTAGCTCAAGCCAGTCTCACGACGCAAAGCCTGCAAGGTGTCGCGGCTGTAGGTGCCTAAACGTACGATTTGCTCAATGTTGTGGCGAGTCCGCGCGGGCGTGCACTCACGCAAAAACTGCAAACCCCACAGCCATTGGCGCATATCTGCACGGATGCGAAACAGCAAGGGCGCATCTTCTTTGCCCAGCCATTGCAGCACTTTGAGAGGCGCGCCGGGGTTGGCCCAAGGCTCCGCATGGCTGACAGAGATTTGCCCACCATTGGCAAAACTGGTTTCTGCCGCTGGGGTGGCCTGACGGTCTAATACCGTTACTTCATGGCCGAGTTGAGAAAGATAGTAAGCAGAGCTAACGCCGAGCAAGCCGCTGCCGAGAACGAGTACACGCATTTTGGAGCCTTTTAAGCATTCAGCCGACGATTTTATTGCTTAAATAGCTATGAAAAATATAGCATTCATAAAAGAAAAGCACGTCAATCGAGGCTGATTTGCCGCTCCCCCTGTCCTTGGTACCTGAGAGATTCACAGCGCGCCACATTGGCGTGTTGTTTGCTCCTTCGGTGCAGCGTATCGGTATTACATTTGTTGTAACTCGACACCCTAGCTCTCCAGACGGCGTTTAAAAGTGTGCAGTACATCACCAAAAGTTAACTTGAATCAACTTATGTATGGATACCTGAGCGTTCATGGGAGTTTGCGCCTTCGGTGGAATAGACTTTCCTATTCACTCTCCTGCATTTTTGATTGTAATACAAACCGAAGCAGAGCAACAGCAACAATTTTTAGGTTGTAAGATAGCTTGATCAATCGTTCCACGAAATATGAACGAGCTCATTGGGAAAATATCAGGAAATTTGTCTATGCATGCTGATCGAAAAGTGCGTTTATTAGCCACACTGCAATCTGAAATTGACCGTGGCCGCCTGCCTGGCGCGGTGGTGATGCTCTCGCGCCACCGCAAGCTTGAATTGTTCGAATGCTTGGGGCAACAAAACCCAGAAGATGCAACGCCCATGGCTTTGGATTCCATTTTCAGAATCTATTCCATGACCAAACCCATCGTCTCAGTGGCTGTGATGATGCTGATGGAGCAGGGCAAGCTGCTGCTGAGCGACCCTGTCGGCAAGCATTTACCCGAATACGCCAAACAACAACTTGCAGTGGAGGCAGACGGACAAGTCAGCTATGTGGCGGCAAAACCAGCTACGGTGCAAGACCTGCTACGCCACACTGCTGGTTTGACTTACGAGTTCCTGGGTAACTCAGCCGTGCAAAAAGCCTATCGCAGTGCCAAAATTGGCATGGCTTTGCGTGATGCCAGCAATGCCGAATTTTCCAAAACGCTGGCTGCGCAGCCCTTGCAGTTTGAACCCGGCACGATGTGGGAATACAGCCGCGCCACAGACGTGCTGGGTGCTCTGGTTGAGGCCATCAGTGGTCAAACCTTGGGGAATTTTCTGAATGAGCAGATTTTTAGGCCACTGCAGATGCTGGAAACAGGTTTTGGCGTGCCCGCAGACAAACACCACCGCATCGCCGAGCCGTTCAAAAAAGACCCAGATGGCGGTATCCAGTTGAAATTGATCAACATCCAAGACCACCCGACATTTGAATCTGGCGGTGGTGGTTTGGCTTCTACCGCGCAAGATTACGCGCGGTTTTTGCAATTCATGCTCAACAAAGGCGAGCTGGACGGCGTGCGCTTGCTCAGCAGCCATACCGTCGATTACATGACCGCCGACCATTTGGGCAGCCTGCCCATCAGCGTCGCCAGCGCCGGCACACTGCTACCACCCGGCCACGGTTTTGGTTTGGGCTTTGCCGTGCGCAAAGAAACCGGCATCAGCACCGTGCCTGGTTCAGCTGGTGTGTATTACTGGGGCGGCATTGCGGGAACGAGCTTTTTTGTCGATCCAAAACTCGATATGTTCGCCATGCTGATGATCCAAGCCCCGAACCAGCGCGATTATTACCG
>JANPIC010000063.1:0-3140 GCA_031424795.1 Polaromonas sp.
CCGGTGTCGCCGACGTGGATGGTCCAAGCGCGGACTTCTTTCACGCCGGCGGTGAAATAGGTTTGCAGACCCAAGAGCTTGTAGGCAGCGCGGATCAAACGGTCCAGACCCGGCTCGTCCTGGCCCAGTTCAGCCAGAAACATGGCGCGGTCTTCGTCGTCCATCTCGGCCATTTCGGCTTCCATTTTGGCGCTGATCGCCACCACGGGCGCGTTTTGCGCGGTGGCGTAGGCGGTCAAACGGTCCAACATGGGATTGTTTTTGAAACCGTCTTCCGCCACGTTGGCCACAAACATGGCTGGTTTGGCGGTGATGAGGAAGAACGGCTTCAACAGCAGGTGCTCTTCTTTGCTGAAGTCAATCGTTCGCACGGGCTTGGTTTCGTTCAACGCAGCTTGGCATTTCTCCAAAATAAGCACGAGTTTGGCCGATTCTTTGTCGCCCGAACGCGCCAATTTGCTGACCCTGTGCAAGCCTTTTTCAACCGCCGTCAAATCGGCCAGGCACAGCTCGGTCTGAATGACTTCGATGTCGTCGATCGGGTCGACCTTGCCGGCGACGTGGATGACGTTGTCGTCCTCAAAACAGCGGACCACGTTGATGGTGGCGTCGGTTTGGCGGATGTGCTCCAAAAACTTGTTACCCAAGCCTTCGCCGGTGCTGGCACCTGCGACCAAACCGGCAATGTCGACAAATTCCACAATCGCCGGGACGATGCGCTCTGGCGTGATGATGGCGGCCAGCTTTTGCAAGCGCGGGTCCGGCACTTCGACGACGCCGACGTTGGGCTCAATCGTGCAAAACGGGTAGTTTTCAGCGGCAATGCCGGCCTTGGTCAAGGCGTTAAACAGGGTCGATTTACCGACGTTGGGCAAGCCCACAATTCCGCATTTCATGCTCGAAAATTCCTACAATTATTTCAAAAGATACTGGTTTTGCTATATTTTTAATAGCTACTTAGGCAATAAATACGCCGGCTAGATGCCAATTTAGGCTCTATTTTACCTGTTTTTTCAATGCCTGAACAAATTCGCTGGCTTGCTGCAGGAGTGCCAAGACATCCTCAGGCTCAATCACATCACCCGTGTAATCCGCAATTTGCCTGATGTTTTGCGCACGGTTCAGTGCTCGCCCCAAATCTATCGACACCAAGCCTGTTTTCACCATGTGCAGGCCAAAAGCAGAGATCAGGCCATTGTGGGTTTTGCCAATTTGCGGGTCGATGGTCGGCACGGTTGCCAATAAAACAGCTTTCGCCGCATCAAACATGGCGTAATAAGCGCGGTTACAAGCGCCATCGATATCACCTGCGTCGCTGAGTAATTTGGCGGAAGCCAATGCGTTTTCCGCTTTAACCATCAACCCTTGTGGCGACAAAGCGCGTGGGCTGCTCATGTCAGCAGTACGCCGTCACGTTCAATATTTCGCAGCAATTGCGGGTTTCTGTAGCTTTGAGGTTGCGCCCATTCGTCTTCCCAAACGGGCAGTGGTTCAATGCGAATGCCCGTATCCAGCAACACATCAAAGGCTAAATCGGCCATTGTCAACTTGGCATCCATAAACTTACCGCTTTGGCCAGAATGACCCGCCAGCAAAACGGCCACATCTGCGTCGCTATCCGACTCAAAAGCGCCACGCGCGCGACTACCAAACAAAATAGCCTGCTGCACGTTAAACACACTGCTCACACGCGCCAAAAACGCCGCAACCGTTTTGGCGGTAGCAGGGTCTATGGGGTGTTGTGCGAGGGTTTGCATGGTGTGCGGAATGCTGGAAGTAACTATAAACGAAATAGATCGAAATACGTCAAAACACGTAGTTCGCCCCCACAGCCTGCCCAACACGCAACGTCGCACCCTCGCCTGCCAAAATAATCGCGTTCATGCCCAAAGTCACCGCGCCGTCCATCAGCGGGTTGGCGCGGTAGCTTTGCAGGGTGTCAGCCACGGCTGTGCCTTGTTTGCCGTTTTGCAGATCCACGTCTGGAATCGTGCAGCGGGCACAGGGTTTGACGTGTTTCAGTTGTGCCTGGCCTTGCTGGGTGGTGATGTGCAGGGTGTCCAAGCGGTCTTCGTCGTAGGCGTCGATGCCGGTTAGCACCACATTGGGGCGCAGGCGCTGCATGGTGATGGCTTTTCCACCGGCGGCGGTGAGCTTGTCGTTCAGCGCTTTGAGCGACGCGCTACTGGTCACCAGCACCGCAAAACCGTCGTCAAAACCGTTTTTGGCTTCGATGCCCTTGGTCCATTCCATGCTGGACAGGCGCTTTTGCTCGGGGTCGAAGCGCACCAAACGCACGGTTTGGTTCAAAAAGTCGCTGAACCAGTAGGCCGCCTCGTCGCCCATGTCAAAGGCTTTGACCGTGTCGTCCCACACCGTCACGGTGACGGGCTCGGCCACTTCGTCAATCGCCAGCTTCAGCGCAGACATGCCAGGCGCTTTGACGATCAGGTCAAAACTGGTCAAAGTCGGCTGAATCAGCGCCATGCGCGGCTCTTCGCGCTGGGTCAAAAACATGCCCTGCTCGTCCACCACCATCCAAGCCCGATCCAAATCCAGCCCCATATCCGTCAAAACCGCCTCTTTCAGCTCAATAGCGCCGCAAGATTTGATGGGGTAAATGAAAAGTTGGGCGATTTTTGCGCGAACGTCGAATTGGGTAGGGTATTTGGAGGTCATAACCCATTTTTCACGATAAATACACCCTGATTTTAGGCCTTATTACGAGTACAGCCGGCGTATTTATTGCCTATGCAGCTACTTAATTCATAGCAAATTACAATCCCCAAAGGTTTTCCGTAACCTTTTACAATGCCTACATGAGCACCCATTACGACATTTGCATTCAAGGTTCCGGCATTGTGGCGCGGACGTTGGCGTTGTTGTTGGCTCAGGCGCGGTTTCGGGTGGCTTTGGTTAGTGCGGCTAAGCCGGAATCTGCTAGTGATGTCAGGGCTTACGCGCTCAACGCGGCCTCTAAAAAGCTGCTTGAATCGCTGCGCGTGTGGCCTGATGCGGCGCACGCCACCCCTGTTTTGGGCATGCAGGTGCATGGCGACACGACGGGGCGGGTGAATTTCAGCGCGGCGGAGCATGGGTCTGAGGCGCTGGCTTGGATTGTGGACGTGCCGGCTTTGGAG
>JANPIC010000064.1:0-2266 GCA_031424795.1 Polaromonas sp.
AAATCCCAAGAACGCGGCTACGCTGACCACGGCTGGCTCAAAAGCTACCACTCATTCTCATTCGCCGGCTACCACGACCCAGAGCACATGGGTTTTGCCAACCTGCGTGTGATCAACGAAGATTGGATAGCCGCCGGCCAAGGTTTTGGCACGCACAGCCACCGCAACATGGAAATCGTCACCTATGTCGTCCAAGGCTCGTTGGCGCACAAAGACAGCATGGGCAACATCGAATCCATCCCGCCTGGCGACGTGCAGCGCATGAGTGCAGGCACAGGGGTGACGCACAGCGAATTTAACCACGCGCCCAATGAAACGACGCATTTGCTGCAGATTTGGATCATGCCCAATGCACAAGAGATAGCCCCCAGCTACGAGCAAAAAACTTTTGCCAGTGCGGTTAAACAGGGCAAGCTAAAGTTGGTCGCCTCGCCGAACGGTGCTGACGGATCGGTGAAGATCCACGCCGATGCCGCTTTGTACGCTGGCCTGTTTAACGCAGGCGAAGCCGCCAGTTTGACACTTGCGCCAAACCACAAAAGCTATGTTCACTTGGTGCGTGGCGAGCTGAAGGTGAACGGTCATCTGCTCAAAACGGGCGATGCCGCGAAATTGGTTGGCGAGTCTGAGGTGCATCTCACAGACGCCGTCGATGCTGAAGTTTTGGTATTTGATTTGGTTTAAAAGTCCGAATTTTTGTAAGTTGTTGTTTGTAATAAGTTTTAAATTTTTTAATAGAAAGTAAATAGGAAATATCATGGCAAAAACAGTTGTTGTTTATCACTCAGGTTACGGTCACACCCTACGCGTTGCGCAATTTGTGGCCGAAGGCGCAGGCGCGCAGCTCATCGCGATTGATGCCGAAGGCAATTTGACCGACGCACAGTGGGCAGACGTTGACGCCGCAGACGCCATCATCATGGGTAGCCCAACGTATATGGGCATGGTTTCATGGCAGTTCAAGAAGTTTGCCGACGTCACCTCCAAGCGTTGGTTCACCAGCGCCTGGAAAGACAAAGTCGCCGGCGGCTTCACCATTTCCGCCAGCCCAAGTGGCGACAAACTCTCATCCATCCAATACTTCATCACCTTGGCGATGCAGCAGGGCATGATCTGGGTCGGTCAGCCAGCCATGAACGACGGCACCATCAACCGCATCGGCTCCAACTCTGGCCTGATGGCCCAAGTTGGTCCAACCGCTTCTGCTGAAGAAATTCCGCAAGGCGATTTGGACACCGCCAAAGCCTACGGTAAACGCGTCACTGAAATCGCGACCAAGCTGCGCGGTTGATAGCCGAATAAGAGCGTTATCGGCTCTTTGTATGAAAAAACCACCCGAGGGTGGTTTTTTCATGAATAGGCCCATTTATGCGATAAAATATGTCTCTAGCCGGCGTATTTACTGCCAAATTAGCTATAAAAATGATAGTAAATTAGGCGATAATTAAGGCGTAAATTTAATCCCAGTCAGCTTCTCCTGCGCCTTCACCAGCGATGGCACATATTCGCTGCCAAAGCCTAAATTCGACGCGGTAGACAAACTCTGGTGCACCGCCTCACCCACAAACGACGGCACATTTACCATCTCCGCCAAATGTGTGTAATAGCGTAAGTCCTTGCGGGCATTGTCTAATTCAAACTTCAAACCCGCAAAATCTCCGCTCAGCGTCTTCGCCATCGCCTGAAACAAACCGTTATTAACAGGGCCAGCGCTGATCACTTTGACCAATTCCGCCGGATCAATCCCCGCCTTCGCACCCACGGTAAACGCTTCAGCCGTCGCGGTGCAAATGGCTTGGGCGACGAAATTGTTCAGCAGCTTCACAATATGCCCCGCGCCCGGACCGCCCACGTGGAAAATGTTTTCGCAGTAAGTCGCCAAAATCGGCTGAATCTGCGCAAACACCTCAGCCGTCGCTCCCACCATGGTGTTCAACTTGCCCTCTTCCGCCTGAACGGGCGAGCGCCCCAGCGGCGCATCCACATAAACCACCCCAGCCTGCGCGCACAGCGCGGCGAGCTTGGCGGTCGATTCTGGCTCGCTGGTAGAAGTGTCGATGATGATCAACCCACGCTTCGCCGTGCTCAATAAGCCAGTCTCCCCATGCATCACCGCCTCCACCTGCGGCGACCCCGTCACACAAATCAACACCGCATCGCAGCTGCCCAACCCCGCAGGCGAATCCACCACCACAGCTCCAAGAGCTGCCAAATCCGCCACCGCGTCGCGGTTGCGGTTCACGCTGACCGAGAGCGAAAACCCCTT
>JANPIC010000065.1:0-23904 GCA_031424795.1 Polaromonas sp.
AATTAATACTGCACAGCGGCTAATTCTAGGGTTAATCATCAACTTTCATTGAAGGGTCCATTATGAAAAAGCAACTTTCTATTGCACTTGCGGCCTTGGTTTTGGTGGCTTGTGGTGGCGGTAGCAGTGATAACAATCTGATCAACAATATCACGGCCAACAATATCACGGGTAAATGGGATGGGTCATTCGCAGGTTTTACCAGTAGTACGACCATAAATGGCAATGTCACCATGACATTAGCCCAACGAGACGACCCCAACGACCCGAAAATCAAGATAATTTCTGGCGTGTACACCAGTTCATCTGGCAGCGCGGGATCAGTTTCTGGCACTTTTGATGGCTCCTCGTTTACTGGCAATCTATCTCCTAGTGCTTCTACTATTTGCTCTGCCAAAGTTGTATTGTTCTTTTCATACAACGCACTTAATGGCACCGCAGTTGCTTCTAACTGCGCAGTGTCTGCATCTGCTCAGGGAACATTTTCTAAACAATAAACAATAAACAATTAAAAAATCCCCGTAACTCAGTGAGTCACGAGGATTTCTATTGTAAATTGCTATATTGTTTATAGCTACAGAAGCAATAAATACGCCGGCTAGAGGTGTATTTGAGTCATAAATTCGAGGTTTTAACCAACCACAACCGCCGCACCTGCACCCTGCGGCGCAATCGCGCCGATTTCGAACACGGTTTCGCCCAAATCGCGCAAAGTTTGTGCCACAGCGGCTGCGCTGGCGACGTCTACCACCACCACCATGCCGATGCCGTTGTTGAAGGTGCGGTTCATTTCTATGTCGTCGATGCCGGCTGTGGCTTGCAGCCAAGCAAACAGCTCGGTTTGTGGCCAGCTTCCCTTTTTCAGATGGGCGGCCATGCCTTTGGGCAGGACGCGGGGGATGTTTTCTAGCAGGCCGCCGCCGGTGATGTGCGCTAAAGCCTTGATGCCTGATGTTGCGCCATCGGCAGCCGTGTTCAGCGGGTGAGCGGCTAATGCCTTCAATACGTTTAGCACGTACAAACGGGTAGGCGCCATGACGGCTTGTTTGAAGGGTTGGCCGTCCAGCGTGGCGGGGAGTTTTCCTTCTGCTGTTTCGGCACGTTCGATGCACTTGCGTACCAGGCTGAAACCGTTGGAATGCACGCCGTGGCTCTTTAAACCCAGTACCACGTCGCCAGCGCCAATGGAGGCGCCAGTCAAAATCTTCGCTTTTTCAACCGCGCCAACGGCAAAACCGGCCAGATCGTATTCGCCAGCGGGGTACATGCCCGGCATTTCAGCAGTTTCACCGCCGATCAATGCGCAGCCGGACAGCTCGCAGCCTTTGGCGATGCCCTGGATCACAGCGGCTGCGGTGTCGATGTGCAGCTTGCCGCAGGCGAAATAATCTAAAAAGAACAATGGCTCTGCGCCTTGCACCAGCACGTCGTTGACGCTCATGGCGACCAGGTCGATGCCGACTGTGTCGTGCATTTGCCATTCAAAAGCCAGTTTCAGCTTGGTGCCCACGCCGTCGGTGCCGCTGACCAAGACGGGTTCTTTGAATTTTTTGGATACCTCAAACAGCGCGCCAAAACCGCCAATGCCCGCCAGCACGCCGTCGCGCATGGTCTTTTTAGCAAACGGTTTGATGCGCTCGATCAGGGCATCGCCCGCGTCAATGTCAACGCCGGCGTCTTTGTAGCTAAGAGGGGAAGCTGAGAGAGCTGTTGAAGGATTGGTCATGGTGCGGGAGATGAAGTTTTGGGTGTTTTGAGAGTTTTCGACGATTCAGGTCTGTAGAGACTAGAATTTGCGTTGATTTTAAGGGTTTTTACTATGCAATTCACTTCCACTCAAAAAACGGCAATGACTTGGCTAGCCATAGCAGCACTTACGACGCTGCTGCTGTGGTTGTTGGGTCCGGTTTTGACGCCGTTTGTGATCGCTGGGGTGTTGGCTTACGCACTCAATCCGGTGGTCAACCGCTTGGATGCCTTGCTGCGCGGCAAAATGCCGCGTGTGGTGGCGGTGTTGTTGGTGGAGCTCGCTTTTGTCGTCATCGTGCTGGCCGTTTTGCTGCTGATTGTGCCGATTTTGACCAAGCAATTGCCGCTTTTGAAGCAGCAAATTCCCGTGCTTTTCGAAAATATCCACCTGTGGCTGAAGCCAATCTTGGCTCAATTCGGCACGAAATTCACCTTTGACTTTGCGCACGTCCGCGATTTCGTCCTGAAATACCTCAACACCAATGCCGAAGACAGCGTCGATTCCGTGCTCTCATCGGTCAAACTCGGCGGCAGTGTGGCGCTGGCGATTGTGGGCAACGCTGTGTTGATTCCTGTGGTGCTGTTTTATTTGCTGATCGATTGGGACAGTCTTGTCGCGCGCGTGCAAGCCTTCGTGCCGCCGCGCATGCGTGAAGCTTTCGACAGTTTTACGAATGAATCAGACGCTGTGCTGGGCCAATATCTGCGCGGTCAGCTGTTGGTGATGTTGGCATTGGCCGTCTTTTACAGCGTGGGCTTGGCGCTTTTTGGCTTAGATTTGGCTTGGCCGATTGGCATATTCACCGGCTTGGCCGTGTTTGTGCCGTATTTGGGCTTTGGGCTGGGGCTGGTTTTGGCGCTGCTGTCGGGCCTGCTGCAATTTGCGTCCATCAAAGCCTTGGTCATGGTGGCTGTGGTGTATGGGGCTGGGCAAATGGTCGAGAGCTTCTTTCTCACCCCGCGCTTGGTGGGTGAGCGGATTGGCCTGCACCCACTGGCGGTGATTTTTGCCTTGCTGGCGTTTGGTCAGCTGTTTGGCTTTGTGGGTGTTTTGGTGGCGCTGCCAGCCAGCGCTGTGCTGCTGGTGGCGATGCGGCGTGTGCAGGCGAATTACATGGCGAGTCAACTTTACCAAGGGTAAATCAAGATCTTTCAAGGCTAGGCAAAAGCGCAGAAAAATGGGGTAGTTAGCTCCTAAAATACAAGTTATGAAACAAATTGCACTTGATATTGGCCTGCACACAGGGCCGACGTTGACCAATTTTTTCGCAGGCCCCAACACGGCCGCCCTGCAGCACCTCAATTTATGGGCCAGCAGCCCGACAAGGTCACCCGTACCTACCTATTTGTGGGGTGAAAGCTCCAGCGGTAAATCGCACCTGCTCAAAGCTGTGGCGCATGCCTTGCGCGAGCAGGGCGTCCACGTGGGCTGGCTAGATGCTTCCATATTGTCGCCCCCCGCTTTTGACGACTCGTGGGCTGCGGTGTTGATGGACGATGTGCACTTGTACACCGCGCAGCAACAGCACGCCGCCTTCAACTGGTTTGTCAACGCCATGACGCCCAGCACCGGCCAGCAACGCTGGGTTTTAGCAGCTGGGGACCGCCCGCCCGCAGACCTGATGCTGCGCGAAGACCTGCGCACCCGTCTGGGCTGGGGTCACGTTTTCGCGTTGCATGTATTGTCCGAACCCGAGCGCCGTGCTGTGCTGCGCAAAGAAGCCGATGCGCGTGGCGTGTTTTTGAGCGACGAGGTGATGGACTTCATGCTCAACCGCTTCAGCCGCGACCTGGGCAGCCTGATGGAGCTGCTAGACGCCATAGACGGCTACGCGCTGCAGTCGAAAAAATCAATCACCGTGCCATTGATCAAGTCGATGATGGACGCAGGATGATAATTAACCCAATTTACCCTCTAAATATGGCTATAGCCGGCGTATTTATTGATTAAGCAGCTATAAAAATAATAGTAAAACTTCTTGACGTAATTTTCTTAATGCAAAATATCACTCTCTTTGACCTAGACCACACCCTCTTGCCCCTGGATTCTGACTATTCATGGGGCGAATTCACCACCCAGATCGGTTGGACCGATCCGGTTGAATTTAAAAAGCGCAACGACGAGTTTTTCGCCCAATACAAAAAGGGCGAACTCAAAATATCCGAGTACGTCAGATTTGCCACGCAGGCCATCAAAGACCAAGGCGCTACTAAATCAATAGCTGCACATGCCCAATTCATGTCGGATACCATTCAACCCGCCATCAAACAAGCAGCGACTGACTTGATCGCCAAGCACCGCGCTGCGGGCGACCAGCTCATCATCGTCACCGCCACCAACGAGTTCGTCACCCGCCCGATTGCCACGGCTTTGGGCATCGATGAATTGATTGCGGTGCAGCTTGAAAAAGACGACTCCGAGGGCGGCACGGGTTGGATCACCGGCGACATCAAAGGCGTGCCTTCCGCGCATGAAGGCAAAGTTACTCGGGTGGCCGCATGGTTAAAAGCTAAAAATCTCAGCTGGAGCGACGTCCACACCACGTTTTACACCGATTCGATCAATGACATTGCCCTATTAGAGAAGGTCAACGTTCCCATCGCCACCAATCCTGATGCTCGCTTGCGAGCCATCGCCATTGAGCGAGGATGGCAAATACTTGAGCTTTTTGTCTAAATTAGCTGGTTTAATACACAGACATGATTAAAAAATTTATAAATAAGCTATTCGGCAAGTCTGAAGACGGCTCTGCCGCCGTCAAAGCGAAGAAAACGAACTACGGCAAACGCGAAGACATTGGCGTGGCCACGCACGGCATTGACAACAGTTTGGTGGACGACCGCGCACGCGATGTGGTGCACGTCCTCAAAAACGCGGGCTTTGAAGCCTACATCGTCGGCGGCGCGGTGCGCGACCTGCTGGTCGGCCTGCGCCCCAAAGACTTTGACGTCGCCACCGACGCCACGCCCGAGCAAGTCAAGCATCTGTTCCGCCGCGCCTTCATCATCGGCCGGCGTTTTCGCATCGTCCACGTCGTCTATGGTCGTGGGCGCGAGCATGAGGTGATTGAAGTCACCACCTTCCGCGCCAATTTGGACAACGCCGCGGCCGAGCAGGTCAAAGGCAACGAGAAAACCAGTAAATCCGAGCTGGCCGGCATGAAGCATGCGGTTGATTCGTCCGGCCGCGTGCTGCGCGACAACGTCTGGGGCAGCCAGCAAGAAGACGCCGTGCGCCGCGATTTCACCATCAACGCCATGTATTACGACCCCGAAACGCAAATCGTCGTCGACTACCACGGCGGTTACAAAGACGCCAAAAAGCACATCATCCGCATGATTGGCGACGCCGCAGCCCGCTACCGCGAAGACCCGGTACGCATCATCCGCGCTGTGCGTTTCGCCGCAAAATTAGCCCCTTTGGGCTTCAAGTTAGACACCAAAACCGCCACGCCGCTGGTCGCTTCGCAAAAGCTGCTGGCCGATGTGCCGCAAAGCCGTTTGTTTGACGAAATGCTCAAGCTCCTGCAAACCGGCCACGCCCAAAGCAGCATCGCGACGCTCAAAGAACTGGGCCTGTCCAAAGGCATTTACCCGCTGTTGGACGTGGTGGTGGAGCGGGCAGACCAAACCCTGGTTCGCGTTGCCCTGGAAGACACCGACCGCCGCGTCGGCGAAGGCAAACCCGTCGTGGCCAGCTTCCTCTTGGCCTGCGTGCTCTGGGCTGATGTGCGCGACGGCTGGGCACAGCGCTTACGCCAACGCCAGCACAGCTTCCCCGCCCTGCAAGAAGCGATAGACGACGTCTTCAACGCCCGCATTGGCGACGTCTCAGGCCGTGGCAAACTGGCCGCCGACATGCGCGAAATCTGGATGATGCAGCCCCGCTTCGAAAAACGCGTTGGCAGCACCCCCTTCGGCATGGTTGACCAGCCACGCTTCCGCGCCAGTTTCGACTTCATGCGCCTGAGGGCAGTGGCTGGCGAGGTGGACGAGTCTTTGGCCGAGTGGTGGCAAGAATTCAGCATCGCCACCGACGAGCAGCGTGAAGACATGGTGGCAGAAGTGCGCGAAGAGCAACGTGCCAAACCCAAAGCCGCCGCTAAACCCCGCACTGCTGCGCCAAAAGGTGGCAAAACCGCAGCTGAGTCGCCCCTAGATAACCTGCTAGAGCGCACCGAAGAAGAAGGCGACGACGAAGGCGCAGAACCCACCAACACCGACCCCGCCAAAAAACGTCGTAGACGCAAACGCGGCGGCGCGAAAAAGCCGAATCCGGCGTTTGTGCCGAACCCAACCGATGGCTCGTCTACTTAAAACAATCCCGTTCGCCCTGAGCTTGTCGAAGGGTACTTGATGACTTCGACAAGCTCAGTCCGAACGGGGTTTTCAGGTTGCGTGTGCTTATGAAAAACATAGCGCCTGTCACCGCCTACATCGCCCTAGGCGCAAACCTAGGCGACGCCGCGCAGACGGTTAGAGATGCCATCCAAGCCATCAACGACTTGCCCCAAGTCCAAGTCAGAAAACAATCGTCCCTCTACAAAACCGCCGCGATGGAGTCGCTCCCAGGCGCTCCCAAAAGCCCAGATTACATCAACGCCGTCATAGAGATAAGTTGCCACCAGCCGGCGAATTTATTGCTTGAGCAGCTACAAAAAATAGAGCAAAAAGCAGGTAGAAACCGCCTCTACCTGAACGCCCCACGTACGCTAGATTTGGATATTCTGCTCTACGGCGATGCGCAAATTCAAACCGAAAGCTTGACGATTCCCCATCCCCGCATGTGGCAACGAGCGTTTGTTTTGGTGCCGCTGGCGGAGATTGCGCCGGGGTTGCTTAGTGCGGAGCGCTTGGAGGACGTGAAGGGGCAGGGGATTGAGCGGGTTTATGCAGCCCTATAACCAAAAACTAATCATCAATTCCCGTACGCTTCGCTCAGGAATGACAGATGCAGAGCAGATGTTGTGGCGGCGCATTCGCTTCAAGCAGGTACGTGGCTTGTTGTTTTATCGACAAAAACCGCTTTTGAAGTTCATCGTTGACTTTTACTGTCCAAAAGCGAAATTGGTGATTGAGTTGGATGGCAGCCAGCATTTTGAGGAAACGCATCGTGCGGCAGATACAGAGCGAGATGCTGCGTTGACGGGGCTGGGTTTGCGGGTTTTGCGGTTTGATAACAGGCGGGTGTTGACTGAAATTGACGCTGTTGTGGCGGAGATTGATGAGGTAGTTTGTGAGCGTAAGGCTTAAATCCCCCTCAATCCCCCTTTTTCAAAGTGGGAAGACTAGCTCGACGATCACTTCTTCTGACTTGTTCCCCACTTTGAAAAAGGGGGGCTAGGGGGGATTTAAATCTAGCAAGACAAGGAATGCCATTTCAACGCAAATAAGATAGCATCTTAGGCAGTAAAACGCCGGCTAGACGCCTATTTGATACTAATTTAGAGCATTTCCCGTCTTCTAAGCCTGCCGCAGCGCCACACTCAGCTGGTCAACCATCTCCACCCAGTCAGAGTCTTGCAGAATCGCTTCGCGCAGAAAGGCGGCTTGGGCGGGGGTCCAGAAGGGGGCTTCGGCTAGGCGGAAATCGGGGGACAGGGGGGCGTGGCTGGCTATGAAGTGCTGGATGGCGAGATCGTCGTTGGGCAGCCCGAGCTGAGCGAAGAGATCTGCGAAGTGGTGCATGGGTTTGTTCATGCATTTATATTGCTACTTATTGGCGTAGCGGTCAAGTCAGACAAAGTCTACAAAGTGCATCTCAAAGCAACTTTGTGCAATTAAACTTTATATGCTTTAAAACTTAATCTTCCCCGTCAATATATCCGCCCACATGCGCCAGTCACCAGCGAAGCTGTAAAAGGGGTATTTGAAGGTGGCGGGGCGGTTGTGTTCGTAGAAGAAGTGGCCTACCCATGCGAAGGCGTAGCCTTGCAGCAGCGCGACCAATATCAAGCTTGGGTTTCTGGTGAGCAAGGCGGAAACAAGCAGCACCAAGGCGATGCTGGTGCCCACAAAGTGCAGGCGGCGTGAGGTTTGGTGGCTGTGCTCGCTGAGGTAAAAGGGGTAAAACTCGGCGAAGGTGGTGAATTTTTTGTCGGCGGTGGCTGGGTCGCTCATGGTATGTCTCCTTATAAATCAATAGCTTAGCAGTTGATGGAGGCTTCGACAAGACCTGTCCTGAGCCTGTCGAAGGGCTCAGCCTGAACGGCGTTTTTATCTACCCCGCATAAACAAGGCGTCTAGCTCTTTGATGCTGATTTGCCGCCAAGTTGACCGCCCGTGGTTGCACTGGTCGGAGCGCTCGGTTTCTTCCATTTGGCGCAGCAGGGCGTTCATCTCGTCCAGTGTCAACTTGCGATTCGCCCGCACCGCGCCGTGGCAGGCCATGGTGGACAAAATCTCGTTTTACGCACGTTGGATCACGGTGCTGGCGTCGTGCAGGGCGAGTTCGGCGAGGACGCTGCGGGCGAGTTCGACGGCGTCGCCCATGGCCAAGGTCGTCGGCACAGCGCGCACGGCGAGGGTTTTGGGGGAGAAGGCGCTGATGTCCAAGCCGAGTTGCAACAAGGTATCGACGCACTCTTGTGCAGTGGAGACCTCCAATGGGGTGGCGGCGAAGGTGGCGGGGATCAAGAGCGGCTGGCTGGGCAGGGCGGATTTGGCGGATTCGGCCAGGTTGATTTGTGATTTCAAGCGCTCATACACAATCCGTTCATGCGCGGCGTGCATGTCCACAATGACCAGACCCTGCGCGTTTTCCGCCAGGATGTAGATGCCTTGCAGCTGGGCGACGGCGCGGCCTAGCGGCCAGATGGCTTCTTCCGAATCACCGGTTTTAGAGGCGCTTTGGAAGGTGTTTTGCAGGTTATTTTGCAGTGGCCAAGCTGCGGAAACGTCTGAAACGAGGTGGGTTTCAGGTGGCAAAAGCTCTCGATTTGCTGCGTATTTGATAGCTGTTGAGGCAGTAAATACAACGGATAGAGGTGTATTTGAGGGGGTAAATGAGTTAAATGATTGATTTTGAGGCTCAGTTTGGCTGTTTTGGGCAATTTGAGCCATAGAAGCAGCCCGAGGCGCAGCCAAAGCATTCTCCACCGCATGCCGCACCGCTTGATGCACCTCGCGACCATCCCGAAAACGCACTTCGATCTTGGTCGGGTGCACATTCACATCTACCCGTGTCGGCTCGATCTCCACATACAGCACATACACCGGCTGGCGGTGGCCGTGCAGCACGTCTTCGTAGGCGGAGCGAGCCGCGTGGGTGATGACTTTGTCTCGGACGAAGCGCTGGTTGACGTAGGAAAACTGCTGGTCGGCGCGGCTGCGGGCGTTGTCGGGCAGGCCGGCACGGCCAGTGACGCGGATGTTGCCCTGACCAGTCGCGTAGGTGTGCTCTACCTGTACGGACTGGTTGATAAAGTCGTCTCCGAAAACATCTCTAAGTCGTTGATTTCGTTGATCTTCGGGTGTGCCACTGCTTGCTGCTCGCCATTGCTCGACCAGCTTGCCGTCATGCCAAATCGCAAAGCCCACTTCGGGCCGCACCAGCGCATGGCGGCGCACGGCTTCAATGCAATGCGCCAACTCGGTGGCGTCGGTTTTGAGGAACTTGCGGCGCGCGGGGGTGCTGAAAAACAGCTCTTTCACCTCGACCGTCGTGCCTTGCGCGCGGGCGGCGGGGCTGAGTTCGCCGGTCAAACCGCTCAGCGAAAAAGCGGTGGGCTGACCGGCTGGGCGTGAAATCAGCGCGCAATCGGCAATCGAGTTGATAGCGGCCAGCGCCTCACCCCGGAAACCCATGGTGCCGACGGATTCCAAGTCGATCAAATTCGTGATCTTGCTGGTGGCGTGGCGTTTGAGGGCGATGGCCAGCTCCTCGGGCGCGATGCCCACACCGTCGTCTTCCACGGCAATCAGCCGCACACCGCCGGCGGACAGGCGCACCGTGATCTGCGTTGCGCCTGCGTCCAGCGCGTTGTCCACCAGCTCACGGACGACCGAGGCGGGGCGCTCGACGACCTCGCCGGCGGCGATCTGGCTGATCAACTCGTCGGGCAGTTCGCGGATGGGGCGGCGTTGAGAGTGGAGGCTTTGCGGGTTTTCTAAAGGCATGGGACATTGTAATTAATCGACATGATCTCTTTTCGACCGTCATTCCCGCGAAGGCGGGAATCCACAACACGCATCAATAGCGGGTCAACTTTTTATGTTCCTAGCAACTATGGATTCCCGCCTTCGCGGGAATGACGGGCGCTAGTGGATAATCGCTTGCTATGGAAATCATCACTACGCTTCTCGACTTCATTCTTCACGTTGACAAATACCTTGAGATTTTTGTCAAAAACAACGGCACTTGGGTCTATGTGCTGCTGTTTGCCATCATTTTTGTGGAAACGGGGCTGGTCGTCATGCCGTTTCTGCCGGGGGATTCGCTGTTGTTCGTGGTCGGTGCGATGTGCGGGTTGGGGTTGATGAGTTTGCCGCTCAGCATTGGGTTGCTGTGGTTGGCAGCCGTACTAGGTAATCAAACGAATTACACGATTGGTCATTATTTCGGACCCAAAGTGTTCAAGTGGGAAGATTCCAAGTTTTTCAACAAAAAAGCCTTCAACCAAGCGCACGATTTTTACGAAAAATACGGTGGCATCACCATCGTCGCCGCGCGGTTTATGCCGTTTGTGCGGACATTTGCACCGTTCGTCGCTGGCGTGGCGCAAATGAGCCGTGGTAAATTTACCTTGTATGACATCACTGGCGGCTTGTTGTGGGTGGCGGGTTTGGTGACTTTGGGCTTTTTCTTCGGCAATATCGCTATCGTCAAAGAAAATTTAGACAAAGTGATTTACGCGATGATTTTGATACCCGGCGTGTTTGTCATGTGGGGTGCTTGGAAAACTAGAAAAGCCTAATTTAAGCAATATTTTTTAGAAAGAATTGATGGCTACTCAAACAGAAATCATTGACTTCATCAAAACTGAATTCCCGCAATCCAAATGCATCATCGACGCGGTAGGCAACAAGTCCGCCACCATTCGCCACCTTATTACTGAAGCCGAATTGCGCCCAGGCGGCACAGTGTCTGGCCCGGTGATGATGTTTGTGGCCGATGTGGCGCTTTACGTGGCGATTTTGGGTGAAATTGGCATCGTGCCACTGACGGTGACGACCAGTTTGAACATCAACTTCTTGCGCAAACCCGCTGCAGACAAAGCCATCATCGGCGTATGCAAACTCATCAAACTTGGTCGGACACTGGCGATTGGCGAGGTGTCGATTTATTCAGAAGGCAACGACGAGATGGTGGCGCATGCGGTGGGGACGTATGCGATACCCCGAAAAATCGCCTAGCCATGATTGCGGGATGTTGCGATTGGTGTTTGGGTTCGAACTCAGAAAAGTTGAACTTATTTGAACCCCAGTACTCCTAGCTGGAAGCACCATTTATGACTTCAAAGCTAAGCAACATCCGCAGATTTTTCATCCTCATTTCCATCGTGTGGTTTGCTGGCTATGCGAGCGCGACGACTGTTTGCGCCAACAGTTGTCCGGATTGCGTTGCCATCAGTCTAAGCAGCTGTAACGTCACTTGTTCGGCGGTGGGTGTGCCATCGCAAGAGTTGGTTAAGGTTGTATTTACAAAATTTGCGGTGAAAAGCTCAGAATATGCGTTGATTTACGCCTCTGTCAATATGGCAAACATATGGAAACCACCAAAATATGCGGTGCTCTCCTCTGCGAATTTAGTAATTTAACAATGAAATTTTTAAAACTTTAATTTTAATAAAAGGTATTTATATGAAAACCAAATCTTTGAAATTCTTTGCTGCTGTCGCAGCATTTGTGGGCTCTTCCAGCGTGTTTGCAGCAGCGGCAGGTGCTTGCTGCGTGGCTGGTGCAGCCTGCTGCATGGGCGTTTTGTCTTGCTGCATCTAACGCATTAGTTAGTTAAAACTAAGGCTCAGTCACTGCAAGGTGGCTGAGCCTTTTTTCATGTCTTACTAAATCATCAAATTTGTCTATTCCTAGCAAGCGGTGGATTCCGCGCAAAGTAGCGCTTGATGCCGCGCATGACGGCATCGGCCAACTGGTCTTGGTAGTCTTGGCTGCGCAGTTTGTCTTCTTCGTCGGGGTTGCTGATGAAGGCGGTTTCTATGAGCACGCTGGGAATGTCAGGCGCTTTGAGCACGGCAAAGCCGGCTTGTTCAACTTGGGCTTTGTGCAACTTGCCTAAGCCGCCGATTTCTTTGATCACCGCACGGCCTAGGTGCAAGCTGTCGTTGATTTGCGCGGTCGTGCTCATGTCCAAAAGTGCTTTGAGCACGTTCACGTCTTTGGCTTTGATGTTGACGCCGCCTACCGCGTCTGCCGCGTTTTCTTTGTTGGCCAACCATCTGGCGGAGGCGCTGGTTGCGCCTTTGTCGCTGAGGGCAAAGACGCTGGCACCGCGCGCTTCGGGGTTGGTGAAGGCGTCGGCGTGGATGCTGACGAACAAATCCGCTTGTACTTTTTGCGCTTTTTTGACGCGCTCGTTCAAAGGCACAAAAAAGTCTGCGTCTCGTGTCAAATAAGCCCGCATGGGGTTGCCACTGACCACGCTTTGGTTGATGCGGTCGCGCAGTTTCAGGGCGACGCTGAGCACCACGTCTTTTTCTCGCGTACCCGCTGGGCCAATGGCACCTGGGTCCTCACCGCCGTGGCCTGGGTCTAGTGCGATGATGATGAGGCGGTCGGTTTTGCTGGGTTTCAGGTCTTTTTCGATGTTGTTTTTGACTGTAGCCAGTGTATTTATTGCTTGAGATGCTATGTTATTTGTAGTATTAATGGTTGTTTCTAAAGATTTTTTGATATTTTTCTGAGCAATCAAATCACCTAACGGGTCTGAATGATCTGGAGATTTAGACTCTTTCATCCGCTCGTTGATCAGAGCCTCCAGCGGGTCAATTTGGGTCACAGGGTACAAGTCCAAAACCAAGCGGTGCGCGTAAGCGGCGACGGGCGGCAGGGTGAACACTTGTGGCAGCGCGGCTTGTTTCAAATCAAGCACCAAACGCACGATGCTGGGGGCGCTAAAGCCTAAGGCTGTTAAATTTTGACCCGCAGCGGTCGTGTATTGACCCACGCGAATGCCGCTGATAAAGGGGTCGTCCGATTTCACCTTGGCCACCAGCTCGCGCAGGGCGGGGTTGAGCTCCAGGCCTTCAATATCGACCGCCAAACGCGGCGGATCTTTGATGAAAGTTTGCTTGGTTTTGAGGGCAACGTCGCTTTCAATGGTGATGCGGGTGTAGTCTGCCGCTGGCCACACGCGTACAGCCACAATGCCAGCGCCTTTGGCTATTTGGTGGCTGCCTAAGAGCAGCAGCAAAGCGCCATCAGCGGTGAGTTTTAAAACTGAACGACGTTGCATAAAAGATGTTTTATGGCAGTGTAGATTGAGGTTTAGATAGCAGTTGTTGACCTGCTGCGGTGTTTGCTTTGAGGGTCATGGTTCGAGATCCATCCATATTTGCTACTATTATCATAGCAATATCGGCAAGTGGCAATTTAGCTGCGGCTTTTTCAGGCCATTCCACGAGTTTGATACCTTTGCTTGCAAAAATGTCTCTAAAACCCGCTTCTTCCCACTCCAGTGGGTCGTTGAAGCGGTAAAAGTCAAAATGCCACAAATTCAGCGGTTGGTACAAAGCGTTTTTAATATCGTCGTACGCTTCCACAATCGCATACGTTGGGCTTTTGATGCGTCCTGTCACGCCCATGGCTTGCAGCAAGTGCCGAACAAACGTGGTTTTGCCAGCGCCTAAATCGCCGTGCAGCTCGATAAACAGGCTGTCCTCAGGCGTTAGGGTTGATAATTGATGCGCTAAACGTGCCGCAAATTGACGGGTGGCGTCTTCGGTGTTCCACTGCAGTTGTAATTCAGTCAAATCGGGCACAGATCAAGTCATTTCTAAAAGTTAGATATTCGGGTTGGAAATTTTGGACAGCAAAGCATTATTCAGTCAAATTCGAACCTGGGCGCTGGAACTGGGATTTTCTCAGATTGGCGCAACCGGCGTTGATTTGTCTGCTGCCGAGCCGGGCTTGCTGTCGTGGTTAGCCAACGGTTTTCATGGCGAGATGGCATATATGGCGGCGCATGGGCTGAAACGCGCCCGACCCGCCGAGCTGGTGCCGGGCACAGTGAGTGTGCTGACGGCGCGTATGGATTATTTGCCCAGATCAACTATTGATGGCTGGACTGATACGGAATTAAAGCGTTTGCAGCGTCCCAACGAAGCCATTGTCTCGGTCTACGCCAGGGGGCGCGATTACCACAAAGTGCTGCGCGCGCGGCTGCAAAAACTGAGTGAGCGCATTGCCGAGCACATTTCCCCGTTGGGCTACCGCGTTTTTACCGATTCTGCCCCCGTGTTAGAAGCAGAACTCGCCAGCCGCAGCGGCCAAGGTTGGCGTGGCAAGCACACGCTGGTGCTGAACCGCGAGGCGGGGTCGATGTTCTTTTTGGGCGAAATTTACTTGGACATTGCCCTGCCAAACAGCGAACCCGTGACCGCGCATTGCGGCAGCTGCAGCGCCTGCATAGACATTTGCCCGACCCAAGCCATCATCGCCCCGCACAAACTGGACGCACGGCGCTGCATTTCATATTTGACAATTGAGCACGCGGGGGCGATTCCGCTTGAATTGCGCCCACTAATCGGCAACCGCATCTATGGCTGTGACGACTGCCAGTTGATCTGCCCGTGGAACAAGTTTGCACAGCGCTCAGCTTTGCCCGATTTTGACGAACGCGCCGGTTTGAGCGGGCAGCAGCTGAGCACTTTGTTTGCTTGGACGGAGGATGATTTTTTGAAGTTCACCGAAGGCAGCCCGATTCGCCGCATTGGGCATGAGCGTTGGCTGCGGAATATTGCTGTCGCCTTAGGGAATGCAAGGCGAGCTGCTACAAAGTTAGATTTATTTGCGATAGATGCAACGCTGCAAACCCGAGCCAATCACCCAAGTGAACTGGTCAAAGAACACGTTGCATGGGCGTTAGAACAGTAAATGGATTAATTAATCAACGACAGCGCAAACGGCAAACTCAGCACGCCAAGCAGGGTAGACAGCGTGACCAAGCCCGCCACATAGCCACCATCAAACCCCATGCGCGCCGCCAGCACATAGGCGGTGGGCGCGGTGGGCAGGGCAGAGAACATCATCAATACGGTTGCTTGCACGGGTGAGAGTTTGAACAGCAGCGACAACGTCAAAGCAATCACCGGTGCCATCACGTGGCGAATCGTCAAAACGCTGATGGCCAATGTTTTGGCTTTTGCCAAAGTGGCAAACTGCATGCCCGCGCCAGCCGCCATCAAACCCAGCGGGATAGATGCGCCGCCAATGCGGTTGACGGTGGGTGCTATCCAGTCTGGAAATCTAAAGCCCAGCAAATTGCAAGCCAGCCCAGACACGGTGGCGATGATGAAAGGGTTGCGCAACAGTTCGCCTATAAAGCCCTGCTTGCCGTGCCGCGCCATGGGCCACACGGCAGCCATGTTGAACAAGGGCACGCAAATGCCAATCAGCACCGAAATCAGCAGCAAACCGGGCGCACCCGCCAAACGCTCGGCCAAAGCCAAGCCGATGAAGGAGTTGAAGCGAAAGGCAATTTGCGCGCTGGCGGCGTGGTCGCGGCTGGTAAAGTGGTGTTTAAAACCCGGTAAAAACGGCAAGGCATAAGCCAAGCCCACGGTGCAAACACCCGTCAACAGCCCAGCCGCGATGAAGTTGGACACCTCGTTCAAATGAATCGGGCTTTTGACGATGGACGAAAACAGCAAAACGGGAAACAAAAAGTAAAACACCAGCTTTTCGATTTGTGACCACACCGTGCGGTCTAGCGCGGTGAAGCGGCAAATCAAATAACCACACAAAATCAAAGCGAAATCGGGGATGAGGAGTTGAGCGTAATACAAAGTGAATTCAGAAATAAGCTAAGGGTTATCCATTATGTAGTATCCCCATCGGAAGACGACATGGTTTGCACTATCATAGCGGCAGTCTCGCGTTGCGTATGAAACATTGAACTCAAGGATAGATATGATAAAGATGAAATTCGCTATTAATTTAATAGCAACTTTGACAATCATTACGCCGGCTAGTGGCGTATTTGCACAAGCTTATCCGAATAAAACCATCAAATTGCAAGTGCCGTTTGCACCAGGCGGTACGACTGACATTGTTGCCCGTGTGATAGCTGAGCCACTCGGTCGGGCTTTGGGTGTTTCTGTGATTGTGGAAAATAAAGCCGGCGGCGGCGGCGTGATAGGCGCGAATGAAACGGCCAAATCTGCCCCTGATGGTTACTCGCTAGGCATGGCGACCGTGTCGACAACGGCGGCCAACCCTGCCATCAACCCTAAAACACCGTATAACCCGATCACAGATTTCACCCCCATCATCAACATTGCCGCAACGCCCAATGTGATTGCGGTACACCCCAGCTTCCCTGCCAAAGATTACAAAACCTTTTTGGCTGAGCTGAAGAAAAATCCAGGCAAATACTCGTACGCAACGTCCGGCACGGGTGGCATCGGGCATTTGCAAACCGAGCTGTTCAAGAACTTGAGCGGCACGTTTATTACCCACATCCCCTACCGTGGCGCAGGCCCGGCTTTGAATGACACCGTGGCTGGCCAAGTGCCGATTATTTTTGACAATTCACCGTCTGCCATGCCCTTCATCAGCACGGGTCGGTTGGTGCCGATTGTGGTGTCTGCACCGCAGCGCCTGGCGCAGTTGCCGAATGTGCCAACTTTTAAAGAAGTCGGTTTAGAGCCAGTCAATCGCATGGCTTTTTATGGCATTTACGGCCCTAAAGGTTTACCTAAAGAGGTGGTTGAAAAAATCAACGCAGGTGTTCGCAAAGCCTTAGAAGACCCTGCCGTTCGCAAGCGCATTGAAGACACGGGTTCCATCATCGTCGCCAACACACCTGAGCAGTTCGGTGAGCAGATCAAAGCTGAGTTTGCCGTCTACAAAAAAGTGGTGGACGTGGCTAAGCTGAAGTTGGATTGAGCGCATTAAGTCATTCTGAAACAACCCCCATCCATGCCGCCAACCACATCGATACCTTTATCGATGCGTTGTGGTTGGAGGATGGGCTGTCAAAAAACACGCTGGAAGCTTACCGGCGTGATTTAACGCTGTATGCACAGTGGTTGGCACTATTGAACAAAGGCATTGATGAGACGGTAGAAGTCGATATCAACACCTATTTTTCTGCCAAACACAACACCACAAAAGCCGCCTCCGCTAACCGCCGCCTCACGGTTTTGAAACGCTATTTCCGCTGGGCGATGCGTGAGCGATTCATCACGGCTGACCCAACTTTGAAGCTCCAAGCTGCCAAACAAGCCCTGCGTGTGCCAAAAACCATGACGGAGTCGCAGGTTGAAGCGCTGTTAGATGCACCCGACGTGGATACACCTTTGGGTCTGCGTGACCGCACCATGCTGGAGCTGATGTACGCCAGCGGCTTGCGGGTGAGCGAATTAGTGACCTTGAAAGTGTTTAACTTGAGTATGACCGAGGGCGTGCTGCGCGTCATTGGCAAAGGCAACAAAGAGCGGCTCGTGCCGTTTGGCGAAGTGGCGCGGCTGTGGATTGAGCGTTATTTAGCGCAGTCACGCCCACAGATTTTGGGGCAGCAGCAAACGCAGGATTTGTTTGTGACCCACCTGGGTGCAGGCATGACGCGGGTGATGTTTTGGTACACCGTGAAAAAGCACGCGTTCACGGCGCACATCACCAGCCCGCTGTCGCCGCATACCCTTCGACATGCGTTTGCCACGCATTTGCTGAACCATGGTGCTGATTTGCGAACGGTGCAGTTGTTGCTTGGACATGCGGATATTTCAACGACGACGATTTACACGCATGTGGCGAGGGAGCGGCTGAAGCAGATTCATGCCGTGCATCATCCGAGGGGGTGATGTCGTTTACATGCGTTCAAAAATCGCCGCAATACCTTGTCCACCACCAATGCACATGGTCACCAGTGCATAGCGGCCTTTGATGCGCTGTAGTTCATACAGCGCCTTAACGGTAATCACCGCGCCAGTCGCACCAATCGGGTGACCTAGAGAAATACCTGAACCGTTAGGGTTGACCTTGGCCGGGTCTAAACCTAAATCCTTGGTCACCGCGCAGGCTTGGGCGGCGAAGGCTTCGTTGGCTTCGATCACGTCCAAGTCATTTACTGTCAAACCCGCCATTTTCAAGGCTTTTTGCGTGGCGGGTACCGGGCCTATGCCCATGTATTTGGGGTCCACACCGGCGTGGGCGTAGGCGACCAGACGCGCCAGCGGCTGCAGGCCTCGGGCTTGGGCGACGCTCTTTTCCATCAACACCACTGCGGCGGCGGCGTCGTTGATACCAGAGGCATTGCCCGCTGTCACGGTGCCGTTTTCTTTGATGAAGACGGGTTTCAGCTTGGCCATGTCGGCCAGAGTGCAGTTGGGGCGGAAATGTTCGTCAGTCGCGTAGGCCACATCGCCTTTTTTGCTTTTCAGCATCACCGGGACGATTTGCTCGGTGAAATAGCCAGCCTCGGTCGCGCGCTGGGCGCGGTTGTGGCTTTCTACGGCCAAGGCATCTTGCGTCTCGCGGGTGATGCCCCACTTGGCGGCGATGTTTTCAGCCGTCACACCCATGTGGATGGTTTGAAACGGGTCGTGCAAGGCACCGACCACCATGTCGATCATCTTGGTGTCGCCCATGCGGGCACCCCAGCGGGTGTTGAGCGAGGCGTAGGGCGCACGGCTCATGTTCTCCGCGCCGCCGCCAATGGCGATGTCTGCATCACCCAGCAAAATCGACTGGCTGGCCGACACAATGGCTTGCAGGCCGGAGCCGCACAGGCGGTTGACGTTGAAAGCCGGCGTGCCCTCCCCACAGCCGCCGTTGATGGCCGCCACGCGAGACAGGTACATGTCCTTAGGCTCGGTGTTGACCACATGGCCAAACACCACATGGCCGACGTCTGCACCGTCCACGTTGGCGCGTTTGAGGGATTCACGCACGACCTGCGCAGCCAGCTCGGTCGGGGCGATGTCTTTCAAACTACCGCCAAACGTACCAATGGCGGTACGCGTACCGCTGACAACAACGACTTCACGACTCATGACTGTCTCCTCAATGTGGGTGGATAAATAATACTGTGGCTTGATTATTCTCTCAATTGCCGTCAAACAGCTTACAGCGATGGATTCGGCTAAAAGCGACTTAAAACGGGGCGTCGCAGCGCAATTCCAGTGGTTCACTGGTGATGGGATGCGTAAATGTCAATTGGCTGGCGTGCAGCAGCAGCCGTGCTGATTTGGCCATTGTTTCAGGCGACGCATAAAGGTGATCGCCCAAGATGGGGTGCCCGATGGACTGCAAATGCACTCGCAGTTGATGCGTCCTTCCTGTTACAGGTGCAAGTTCTAGGCGAGTAGCGTCGGTGGCAGCGTCGTAACTAAGCACCTTGTAGCGGGTTTGGCTGGGTTTGCCTTCAATCGGGTCGATTTTTTGCAGGGGGCGATTGACCCAATCTGTCGCAATCGGCAAGTCTATGAGTCGCCAAGTCGATGAATCGTCGCCATTGCCAAGGTTATCGTCCCGAATCTGACCATCCACCACGGCAATGTAGCGCTTGTGAACTTCTCTGTCCTGAAACGCAATGCTCAGCGTGCGGTGCAGCGCCGCGCTGCGTGCCATGAGCAAGATGCCAGAGGTGGACATGTCCAATCTATGCACCGTCAAGGCTTCGGGGTAAACTTTCTGAACGCGGGTTCTCAGGCAGTCCGCCTTCTCTGGGCCTTTGCCGGGGACGGACAGCAAACCGCTGGGTTTGTTGAATACCAGAAGGGCGCTGTCCTCGTAAATGAGGTCAAATTCACTCATCCGTTCGCCCTGAGCTCGTCGAAAGGTCAGACACGCTCAAAAACGACATCCCACACGCCATGCCCCAGCTTGATGCCACGGTTTTCAAACTTGGTCAACGGCCGGTAGTGTGGCTTGGGGGAATAGCCTGCCAATTCAGCGTCCTTGATCGGATCGGCACGGTTTTTGAGCAAGGGCTCGGCGCTCAGCACTTCCAGAATCTGCTCGGCGTATTCTTGCCAGTCGGTGGCGCAGTGGATATAGCCGCCCACTTTCAGCCGTGCTGCCAGTTTGGCGATCAACGGTTGCTGGATCAAACGGCGCTTGTTGTGGCGCTTTTTATGCCACGGATCGGGGAAAAAGATGTGTACGCCATCTAGGCTGGCCAGTGGCAGCATGTGGTCGATCACCTCCACGGCGTCGTGGGAGATGATGCGGATATTGTCAATCGGGTGCTCCGTTTCCAAGCTCTCGCCAATGCGTTTGAGCAGCGCACCCACGCCGGGTTGGTGCACTTCGCAGGCTAAAAAACGGGTGTCGGGCAGCAAAGCGGCGATATGCGCAGTGGCCTCACCCATGCCGAAACCGATCTCGAAAACAACGGGATTAACGACTGGATTTGTTATATTTTCGGTATTTTGAGTGCTATTTTCGACTCCAGCCGGCGTATTTATTGCTTGATTAGCTATTAAATTTATAGCATTTTTATCCGAATCATATTTCAATAAATAGGTCTCTCCCAAATCTTCAAAAGCCTTACTTTGCCCCGTGGTGATGCGGCCAGCGCGGCGCACGAAGGATTTGATGGTTTTCAGGAATTTTGGCGGAGCATCACCACTGGATGTGTCGGTGGACAATTTGCTGGTAGAGGAGGAGGTTAAATTTTGGTCATTCACGGGTGATATTGTAAAGACTGCGCCATTGTGCCGTCCAAGCCTGAAGCGCATCGTGTAGCGCGTGGTTCACGCGGCCTTGTTGCGCTGTCAAATTCAACACTTTTGCTGCAGCATTCAGCGTTTCAAGTGGGTGCATCACATCCAGTGCCGCTGCCCCGTTTTGTTTGGATAGCTTGTCGCCATCCGCCGCCAGCACCAATGGCGTATGCAGGTACTGTGGTGTGGGGTATTTCAGCGCTTGTTGTAGCGCAATTTGACGCGGCGTGTTGTCCAGCAAATCCGCACCGCGCACGATGTGAGTGATGCCTTGTAGCGCGTCGTCCACCACCACCGCGAGCTGGTAGGTGAAGCAGCCGTCAGCGCGTTTGAGGACAAAATCACCGATTTGCGCTTTGACATCGCCACTGGTGATGAATCGCCAAGCGGGTTGGGCGGATGGCGCAAGTTGTTGCGTCATGCCGTGTCGACAGGTACCCGGATAGACCAACTCGCCGTGTCGTGGCTTGGCAAGCGGATTTGCTTTGGCTATGGCTTCTGCCACGTCTTTACGCGAGCAACTGCAGGGAAAAACTTGTTTGTTGGTAATGAGTTGATCCAGTGCAGCTTGATAAAGATGGCTGCGCTGCGACTGGTAAACGGGGGGCTCGTCGGGGATGAGTCCTAAAGCTTGTAGCTGCTGCAAAATGACAAGGTCAGCTCCTTTGATGCAACGCGGCGTATCAACATCTTCTATCCGAATAAGCCATGTGCCAGCATGGGCTTTGGCGTCCAAGTAACTGGCAAGCGCAGCAACGAGCGAGCCCGCATGTAGCGGGCCCGTGGGGGAGGGGGCAAACCTGCCTCTGTACACGTTTAAACCACAGCTAAAGCCAGCTCCAAACCAGAAACGAAACCGTCTTCAATTCTGTGCCCAATGCACCAATCGCCGCAAACGCCAATACCCAATTTAGCATCCCACAAATGAGACTTGCCCAATGCTAACGTGGTTTGCGCATAGCGCCAGCGGTGCACGTCAGCATGTGTGGGTTCTGCACGAATGCCGGTCACTTCTGAAAAAGCTTTCAATAGCTTGGCCTGCACGCGCGGCGCAGCGTCTTCCAAATGTTCTGCCGACCACGCGGGGCTGGCCTGCACCGTCCAGCGCTCAACCGAGCCACGGCCCGGTTTGCTGGACTCACGCGCCAACCACGAGATACGGTGGTGCGTGCTGCGTGCAGCATTCCACTGCGGCCCAAGGTGCGACATGGTGGGTTGCACGGCATTGGCAAAAGCGACCATCAGCGTCCAACACGGTGCCACGCTGACTTTGCGGACTGATTTGATCAACTCGGTACTTTGCTTCGATGTTTGCAGCAGGCTATGCGCTTGTTCACTCGGGATGGCAAGTAAAACAGCATCAAAATTGGAATAAACTTTTTGTGAGTCATCTTCACCGCTGGTGCGTAGCTGCCACTGTTGCGCGTTCAAGGCGTCACGTTCAATTTTGGTGACTTTGGTGGCGAGTTCTAGTGATGCGCCAATCGGTTTTGCCCAATGTTGAACCAGGGCGTTCATGCCCGGCACGGCTACGAAATGCGATTCTTTGGCTGGCAAACCGGCAGCAGCGACACGGCCATGCTCGTCCAATACGCGCACAGTGTTGGCGCTCCATGGTTTGCACAGACCCGGGGCAGTGGCCAGCGCTTTGGCAAAGCGCTCATCGCGCACTGTGAAATACTGTGCACCATGGTCGAAATTGCCAAAAGACGAGCTGCGCGTGCTCATACGGCCGCCAGCGCTGTGGCTTTTTTCAAATACGGTGACTTGGTGGCCCGCTTGCACCAGCGTGCGCGCACAGGCGATGCCTGCAATACCTGCGCCTATGACGGCAAAGTGCTTGGCGCTTGGTTTTGATGCGGATTTTGACGTGGACTTGGGGGGAGATGCAGAAGGACGCGAAGGTCTTGAAGGTCGGGAAGTGGTGGAAGCAGAAGCGAAAGGATGATTCAAGTGGACGGTGGTTGCGGGCTGTAAGTCGGAGGTCTTAAGGCTTCGTTTTCGTTTCATACCAATTCTCCTGTTTGTAATTTAAATCGAGCAAGAGCCTACAGTATGCCCCTTATTTTGCAAATATTTCAATCTTGTTAGAAGACTTGTTTGGCTAGTGTTGATGCAAAAGTGCCGCTCTTGTCTTAGGGCTCTCCAGCTGCGCCAGCCACCACTGCAAAGCGCGGCCCTGTCCTGCAGCGCTGCCACTGCGCCATGCATAAGCAACACGCACCACACGCTCCGCGCGGGTTACTTTTTTTTGTACCAAACGACCCGTTTCAATGTAAGGCAACGCCATGGGCTCAGGTAAAAAACCAGCGCCCAAGCCGCGCAGTTGCGCGTCCAGTTTCGCATCCATTGTCGGCACGGTAAACACGTCTTGCCCGCCCAGCAAGCCAAAGGTCAAACCCGTACCGCGCTGAATCGAATCAGCAACCGCCACCGCGCGGTGCTGCTGCAGCGTGGCATCACTCAGAGGATCAGGCATTTTTGCAAGCGGATGGTTGGGCGCAACGGCATACACAAAATTGATATCGCCCAAGGGTTTGTTTTGGATGGTGGCGTTGGCGTGGGGTTCGGGGCCGACACCTAGCGCAATATCTGCCTGCCCAGAGGTGAGGGCTGCCAGCGTGCCAGAGAGTGTTTCATCACGGATTTTGATGCGGGTGGGCGGAGCCTCCCCTTTGAATTGCGCAAAGAAGGCTTGGCACAACTCCATCACGGTTGATTTGGAAATGATGCTGTCCACCGACAGCGTGAACTGCGGCTCCCAGCCCGTAGCGATGCGTTTGACGCGGTGGGCCATGGCGTCAATGTCTTGCAGCAGCCGTGTGCCTTCGCGTAGCAGCTCGTCACCTGCTGGCGTCAGGCGTGCATTGCGTGAGCTGCGGTCAAACAACAGCACATCAAGCGCGTCTTCAATTTGCCGCACACGGTAGGTCAGCGCGCTGGGCACCAGTCCTTGCAAGCGCGCCGCTGCGGCAAAACTCCCCGTTTCTGAGATGTGTTGCAGCATCTCCAGCGCATCTGGCGTCAAAACATCCCGAGGATTCACGATTTTTGAATTTTGCATGGCAAGTCTTTATTCGTTGAAATTATTTGAATAATGCCATCAAAACCATTGCATTGCAAGCAAGGGTTTAGCGCCTACATTCATGACATGATCACATTACGTAAATCCCAAGAACGCGGCTACGCTGACCACGGCTGGCTCAAAAGCTACCACTCATTCTCATTCGCCGGCTACCACGACCCAGAGCACATGGGTTTTGCCAACCTGCGTGTGATCAACGAAGATTGGATAGCCGCCGGCCAA
>JANPIC010000066.1:0-19389 GCA_031424795.1 Polaromonas sp.
GGCATGTGGGTGCAGCGACCTTGCGCGTTGTACACCAAGCCGTGATAGCCGCAGGTGACTTCATCACCATCCAAATGCCCCAGCGACAGTGGCATGAGTCGGTGCCAGCAAGCGTCTTCCAAAGCCGCAACCGTGCCATCCAATTTGCGAAACATCACGATTTTTTGATTGCAAACCGTGCGCGCCATGAGCTTGCGACCCAGCTCTACGTCATAGGCTGCGGCGTACCAAGCGTTTAAAGGAAAAGTAGGTTTATCGACTTTCATGCATTTCTATTGTATACATAAACTACAAATAAGGCTTGATTTTTGTCAATTTTTGCAATTTTATGACTTTATTGTATTTTTACATCTTTGAAAATATGCTCTATGATGATGTTTTGCACTTATGACTCTTAACTACTTGGAGAAATCAATGGCTCACTTACCTCCGCATCTACCCGCTCATTACGACCACGTTGGCAGCTTTTTGCGCCCCAAATATTTGCTAGAAGCGCGTGAGCAAAAGGCCAAAGGCAGCATCACTGCCGAGCAGCTGCGCTTGGTCGAAGACAAAGCGATTGCGGAAATCGTGAAGTTTCAAGAAGATCTAGGCCTGAAAAGCATCACCGATGGCGAGTTTCGTCGTACCTACTTTCACTTGGACTTTTTAGAGCAATTGGGCGGCGTGAAGGTAGGCGAAGTCACCATTGGCATTGGCGCAGACGGCAAAGAGCACTTGATGCCGCCCGCCATCCACGTGGTCGACAAAGTGACGCACGCCAAGCAAATCCAACTGGCTGATTACAACTTCCTCAAATCACAAGTCAGTGCTGGCCACCGCGCTAAAGTGACGATTCCATCACCCACCATGCTGCACTTTCGCGGTGGTCGCGCGGGCATCAGCCGCACGGCTTACCCCGAGCTAGAGCCAGATTTCTATGTCGATGTTGCCAAAGCCTATGGGGATGAGCTGCGTTCACTCAGCGCCGCTGGCTGCGACTACGTGCAAATGGACGACACCAATTTGGCGTATTTGTGCGATGTCAACATGCGAGAAGCCGCCAAAAACCGGGGCGATGACCCCAACGAATTAGCGCACCGCTACGCCAAGTTCATCAACCTCGTTGTCGCGCAAAAGCCCGCTGGTATGACGCTGGCCATGCACCTGTGCCGTGGCAACTTCAAAAGCACACACGCCGCATCTGGCAACTACGAGCCGGTGGCAGAAGCTTTGCTCAAAGAAATGAACATTGACGCGTATTTCATGGAGTATGACGACGACCGCAGTGGCGATTTCAAACCCCTGCGCTATCTGCCCAAGGGCAAAACTGTGGTGCTGGGTTTGGTCACCACCAAATTTGGCGCACTAGAAAACAAAGACGATTTGAAACGCCGTATCGACGACGCCGCCCGCTATGCACCGATAGAACAGCTCGCCCTGTCACCGCAATGCGGCTTCAGCAGCACCGTGCATGGCAACGATATTGCGGTGGAAGCACAGCGTGCCAAGTTGCGACTGGTGATTGAAACGGCGCAAGAAGTTTGGGGCTGATTTGACATAAGGTCGCCATAAAGTCACCATAAGGTCGAGACAAGGAGTTGCCATGAACATCGCCGCACGACTGATCAGCACAGGATGTTTAGCATTACTGACTTGCACGGCAGCGTTTGCACAAACGCCCCAAACACCTTACACCGGCCCACTTTTCGACGCACATCTGCACTATAACGAAGAAGCGTGGAACGGCAAAGTAGGGCCGCACGACGTGCCTGATGTGGTGGGGCGGTTGTCGCGCAGTGGCGTCAAAGCGTTTGTAGCCAATTCGCGGCCGAATGCCGGAACAGTTACGCTAGCAGCCAGCGCAGAAGTGAAGTCTGCCGGCATCAAAGTGGTGCCCTTTATTCGCTTGTACCGTAACCGTGCGGACTACACGGGCTGGTTTGCTGATGAGTCTATCTACCAAATGGTGTTGGCTGAATATGCCAAAGGCACAGCCAGTGGTGCGTACAAGGGGATCGGTGAATTTCATTTGTATGACAGCGCCAACGCCAACGGCGAGGTGGCAAAAAAGCTGATGCGTTTTGCACAGGAGAAGCAACTCGCCGTACTGGCGCATGTGGATGACGTGGCGATTGATTTGCTGATGGCGCACGCACCCCAAGCGCGGCTGATTTGGGCGCACACCGGCATTGGCGGTGCATCGGCAGAGCGGGTGCGCAGCTTGCTCAACAAGTATCCACTGCTGATGGGTGAACTGTCGTATCGCCCAGGTTTGACCTGTGATGGTGGTCAACTCTGCCCTGAGTGGCGCAGCTTGGTGTTGGATTTCCCAGACCGCTTCCTCATCGGCTCAGACACCTGGATCAACCAGCGCTGGGCGTATTACGAAGAGCTGATGACGGGCTACCGCACTTGGCTAGGCGGTTTGCCTGCCGATGTGGCGAGCAACATTGGTTGGAAAAACGGCGCGAAGCTGTTTGGGCTGAATTAGCTTTTACGATTCACCAACAGCATTCCCACCGCCACGCATACCAAGCCCAATATGAGCGGCATTGTCAGCGCCTCACCTAGCCACAAACTACCTACTAACAAGGCGGCCAAAGGTGTCAAAAAAACAAATCCTGATATTTTGGTTGCCGGATAACGCCCCAGCATCCACATCCAAGCCAGATAACTGGCGAACGCGCCAATAACTGTTTGAATCAGCATGGACGATATGGCGAAACCACTCCATGTATGCTGCCAGCGCTCGCCAGATGCAACAGAAACAAAAGGCAAAAGCACGGCGCTGATGGCGATTTGATAGAAAAGTAGTTTTTCCGCACTTAATTTCGCCAACATGCTGGTACGTATCACCACCGTGGTCAGCCCCCAACCCAGTCCAGCGGCTAAAGCCAGCAAATCGCCCTTCCAATGCCCAGGCTGTGCGCTGCTAAAACCATCAAACAAAGCCAATGTCACGCCACAAAAAGCCAAAATCAAACCCAGCCACTGCCATTTGCCTATTTTTTCAGCAGGCACCCACAGCGGCACCAGCACCGCGACCCAAAAGGGTGAGGTGTACAAAAACACCGTGAGCCGTGAAGCGCTGGTGAACTGCAGCCCCATATAAATCGCTGAAAACTCGACCGCAAACAGCAAGCCGGCAATCACACCCGGCTTCAAGCTCCCATCTCGCCCCCACAGCGGGATGTTTCGCCACTTGCACCACAGCATAAGCAGCGCAGTTGCACCGATAAACCGCAAACTGGCTTGGTAGAAAGGCGGCAATTCTGCCAAGGTCGCTTTAATGAGCACTTGCTGCGCACCCCAAAACAGGCAGCAGGCGACGAGTAAGGAAACGGCAATACCATCTAAGTGTGTTTTGCGCTCAATCATGGTTTGCCATCTTGAAGGTTCAAAATTTCTAACACGCTCGCTAAATTCACACCGGTAAAGCTAGGTTTTGGGCCCAGCGTTTCATGCGGCAAGCCTTGTCGATTGACCCACAAGGTTGTGAAGCCATGCCAAGTAGCACCCAAAGCATCCCAAGCATTGCTGGATACAAACAAAATTTCGTCGTTTTGAACTGGGAAATACTGGGTCACCAAGGCATAGCTGCTTGGGCTGGTTTTGAATTGCTTGATGGCATCCACAGAAATCACGTGATCCAACAGGCTTTTCATACCCGCGCTCGTCACCGCAGAGTCAAGCATTTCAGGGTTGCCATTAGACAAAATAGCGGTGGCAAGTCCATGCGCTTTTAGCGTCTGTAACACTGCTAGATTTTCAGGGAATGCTGTCAAATACGCGTATTGCCCCATCAAGGCGTCTTCATTTTCTTGCGTCAACGCCAACTTGAGCCGAGCCAAGGTGTAGCGCAGTGACAGGCGGGTCAACTCCCAAAACGGCTTGTAATGGCGGCTGCCAGCGGGGTTGTGCGGGTCTGACAGGCTGATTAAGCGGGTGTATTCAATCTGTTTGTCGCGCCACAGGGTTGAGATAGCTGCGCCGTGGCTGGGGTAGAGGTTTTCAGCCAAAGCGCCTATGGAATAAACGTCAAACAATGTGCCATAAGCATCAAAAACAACCGCTTTTATCATCTTCAAGCCTCAAATAGTGATTGGTTATCATACCGAGGATTGCTAATTTGTCTGATGTGCTTTTGGTGGCATGAATTTTGGAGTTTGATATGAAAGTTGCTTTGGTTGGCTCACGTTTTTTTGGAGCTAGCGTTTTAGAAGCGTTGCGACAAGTGCAGGGCGTTGAGTTGTCTTGTGTCGTCACCATCGCTGCAGACGACCGATTGGCCTTGGCCGCACAAAAAGCAGGCATTCCCGTGCATATTTTGGCAAATCCAAAAACCGTACCGGGCGACGCCATCGCCGCAGGTACAGACGTCATCATCGCCGCGCACACGCATGCGCGCATCAGCGACGATGCCTTGGCCAAGTCTCGCTTAGGCGGCGTGGGCTACCATCCGTCATTACTACCGCGCCATCGTGGTATTGCCGCTGTGGAATGGACGATTTTGAGTGGCGACCCGATTGCCGGCGGCTCGGTCTACCACTTGGCCGACGGCTGGGACAAAGGCGGCATTGCCGCGCAAGACTGGTGCTTTGTGGCGAAGAACGACGATGCCCGCAGCTTGTGGGAGCGCGCTTTAGCGCCCATGGGTTTGAAGCTGCTGTGCGATGTCGTTGCCCATGCGCGTGATGCGGGCGAGCTGCCAGATATTCAGCAAGACGAGAGCTTTGCCACCAAAGCGCCCATGATTCGCCGTTCATTGAAACTCACCGAAGACGCGGCACACGCCACGTCCAGCAACAACACGGCTTTGGTCGTCACCGTCATGGGCGCAGACCGCCCAGGCATTGTCAGCCTGCTGTCTGACCGCGCCCACCGGTTCGGTGCCAGCTGGGCCGACAGCCGCATGGCACGCTTGGCGGGTGAATTTGCCGGCATGGTGCAGCTGGATGTGCCGCCCGAGAGCGCCGACGCCTTGATTGCGGCATTGAAAGACCTGGAATCCACAGGTTTGCGCGTCGTCATCACCAAGAGCGAAGGCCGCGCTGCCGCAACGGGGCTGCGTTTGATGACATTAGAACTGGTAGGCGGCGACCGCGCCGGCATTGTGAGCAAACTCACCGCCAATTTGACCAACCGCAACATCAGCATCGAACACCTGCACACCGAAGTCATCAACGCTCAAGCTAGCGCTGGCAACAAACCCATGTTCAAAGTCCGCGCTGAGGTGCTGGTGCCGCAATCCGTCTCCACCGATGCGCTGAAACTCGATTTAGATGCCTTGGCGCATGAAATGACGCTGGATATCGCGCTGGGCGGCTAGTTTCTAATAGCTTATTCCAACCAATGCTTGACCGATTTTGCAAAGGCATTGGTTGAAATGCCATAGCGCTCATGCAAAGTTGGTAATGCGCCCGCATCCAAAAATGCATCAGGCAATCCCAGCAATCTAAACTTGTTTGGGAAAACAGCTCTTTGCATCAGCAAGCTGGCAACAGCCTCGCCAAGGCCACCAATGATTGAGTGATTTTCAGCAACCACAACCAAACGACCACCACGTTTTACTTCTTCCAGAATCTTTGCATCATCTAAAGGCTTGATTGTTGGAACATGCAACACCGCAATATCAATGCCTTCTTTTTTCAGCAGGTCGGCTACTTCAAGCGTTCGCATGGTCATAAAACCACTGGAAATTACCAAAACATCTTTTCCATCGCGTAGCAATTTTGCCTTACCTAACTCGAATTTATAGTCATATTCATCAAGCACCAAGGGCACGTTTCCGCGCTGCAAACGCATATAAACAGGGCCTTTATGTTCCGCAATCGCTGGGACAGCCTGCTCTAAATCCAGCGCATCACATGGGTCAATGACCGTTAAACCTGGAATGGCACGCATCATGGCCAAATCTTCAGTCGCTTGGTGACTTGGTCCGTAACCCGTGGTTAAACCTGGTAACGCACAACAAATTTTGACATTCAAATTTTCTTCAGCAATGACTTGGTGAATAAAGTCATAGGCTCGACGTGTGCCAAAAACGGCGTATGTGGTTACAAAAGGCATAAACCCTTCTTTAGCCATGCCGCCAGCTGCGCCCATCAATAGCTGTTCGGCCATACCCATCTGGAAATAGCGCTCCGGGTAAGCTTGTCCAAAAAGATGCAAATCGGTGTATTTACCCAAATCAGCGGTCATGCCTACGATTTCAGGACGGTTAGCTGCATACTCAACAAGCGCTTTTCCAAACGGCGCAGCTTTAACGCGCTGACCTTCGGCAGCAATCGAAGCAATCATTGCCGAGGTTGTTAAACGTGGTTTTTTCTCTACGGTGGCATTCATTGTTCTGATCCTCAAATGGTTGATGTATCCAACACTTCGATCGCTGTTTGCCACTCTGGTGGATCAACGCGAATGAAATGGTTTTTATCGCGGGTTTCCAAAAATGGCACGCCCGACCCCATCAAAGTATCGAAAAGAATCACACGCGGTTTTTTGTCCTCTAATTTTCGTGCTACATCAAATGCATTGAACACCGCAGACAGATCGTTGCCCTTAACGCGCTGAACATGCCAACCAAATGAAGCCCATTTGTCAGCAGCTGGCTCAAAACCCAAGATTTTGCCTGATGGGCCATCCGCTTGTTGGTTGTTAATGTCAACCAGACATATCAAGTTTGACAGCTCGTGGTGCGCGGCTGACATCGCAGCCTCCCAGGTAGAGCCTTCGTCTAACTCGCCATCTGACATCGAGTTATACACAAATGCTGGGTTGTTTTTTTGACGCAAGCCAAGTGCCATGCCAACGGCTATAGGCAGTCCTTGCCCAAGCGACCCACCTGACATTTCCATACCTGGTGTGTAAGTTGCCATACCAGACATGGGCAAGCGACTGTCATCACTGCCATAGGTTTCAAGTTCACCTTCAGGAATGATTTTCGCCTCGATCAGCGCTGCATAGAAAGCGATGGCATAGTGCCCGTGAGAGAGAAGAAAACGATCACGCCCTTCCCACTCGGGCTCATCAGGGCGTAAGTTAAGTGCATAGCCATAAGCGACGGCGAGAACGTCCGCATAACCCAAGGCTTGGCCAATATAACCCTGTCCTTGCACTTCACCCATGCGAAGTGCGTAACGACGGATGCGATGTGCACATTCCTTGAGTGCGGACAATTTGTCCTTATCAGTAGTCATTCAAAATCTCCTAGAAATAAAGCGAAAAGTTCACTTAAAGATTGATGCGGGTACGTAAGACACCAAAAACAGCACCGCAAAGGCAACCAAATAAAACGGCCCAAGTTCGCGTACGGTTTCGCCCACTTTTACCTTGGCCAGAGAGCTTGTAATAAATAGCGTCGTCCCAACTGGTGGGGTATAAAGACCAATCGCCAAATTCACGGTCATCATGATGCCAAGCTGCGTGAGATCCATGCCAATCGAATTCGCAAGCGGCACGAACACAGGTGTCAATAACAACACAGCAGCAGGCAAATCAATGAACATGCCACACACCAACATGAGTAAATTCATCAATAAAATCACACTCCAACCGCTAGACAAGTGCGCCTGAGCCCAACCCACCACGCCATCAGGCATACGGTCAAAAGTAAGCAACCAACCAATAGCGGCAGAAGACATGATGACCAGTAACACAACACCGGTAGCCAAACCCGCATCCACCACAGCCGCATGTAAACGCTTCCAACCCAAATCGCGGTACACGATGACAGATACCACGCCTGCGTAGAGCGTGGATAACACGCTCACCTCGGTGGGTGTAGCTATGCCAAATCGCAGAAAAATAACGATCAAAACAGGTAACACTAACGCCGGCGAGGCGTACAAAAGTTGTGTTCCAAACACACCCCAATCAAGCTTTCTAGTCTCGCGTGGAAAATCACGCTTTTTACCCACCCACCAACAAACAGCCATGAAGCCAGCACACATCAGCAAACCCGGAAGAATGCCCGCAACAAACAAAGCGGCAACCGACGTATTGCTCGACAAAGCAAACAAAATCATTGGAATTGAAGGTGGAATCAAAATATCAATCGTCGCTGCTGCTGCCAAGGTAGCTGCAGAAAACGCCGGCGGATAACCAAGGCGTTTTTGCCATGGAATCAACAAAGAACCGATAGCGGATGCATCAGCGACGGCCGAACCTGAGACGCCACCAAATATGGTTGAGGACAGTACACCGACTTGGCCAGGTCCACCATGGAATCGTCCAATCATGGTGGAAAGTACGCCGATGAGTGCCTCGCCCAGACGACCACCCATCATAAGCGAACCCGTCAACATAAAAAATGGAATCGCTATCAACGGGAAACTCTGTACCTGTGCCACCATCTGCTGAACCAACAGATCAAGCGGGACACGATCAGATGTGGCGGCTGCGGCCATGGCAGCCACTAGGAGCGCGTGGGCAATTGGAACGGCAATAACTGCCGTTGCAAGAAATACAGCAAGAATAAGTGCAGTCATTTTTGATTTCCTTTGTCTCTTTTTTTATTTCTTTTTATTTACCAATGAACTGCTGGAACTTTGTCATCTGTCGAAATTTCTTCCGAAGATGTCCAAACGCGATATGCCGAAAACAATGCAAGTATTGCCAACATGGCCATACCCACCATGACACAGCCATAAGTTATAGAACCTGGCAATTGAAGAATGGGAGACTTTTCGTCATGAACAATTTCCAACATCTGATAGGTTGCTTTTGTCAGTACAGCGTATAAAACACCAACAATCAACCATCCCAGAACACCAACGACACGTCGCGCATTGCTGCTGAGTTTTTCCATAAGAAAACTCGTTGTGATATGCGCGCCATGCAATGCCGCCAATACCACGCCGGCCATCACCAGCCAGGGGAAAAGAAGTTCTGGAACTTCATTCGCCCACTGCAAACTTGCACCTGTTATATATCGCAAAATCGTGTTTGCAACCAAAATAAAGAAGATGACGACCGTACTGACCCAGAGCAACACTTTGCAGAAGACTGCAATGGCTTGTTCAATTAAATTCATGAAATGTCTCCTATGGCATGCATGTTGCACGCCATTTTTTGTAAGAATTTTTAAAGAAATCAGCGTGTAGCCGCAATGACTTTCTTCAAATAAGGAGCAATGGGCGTTGCCAACCATTTCTCATCAACTTTTGCAGTGGCTTTGGCAAAAGCTGTTTTATCAACAACCGTAACCTGCACGCCTTTAGTTTTCAAATCAGCCAATAATTTATCGTCAGCTTCTTGCGACAATTTGCGTTGCAAGGCAGTTGCTTCTGCAGCGGCCTCTTGCACAACTTTGCGATCCGCTTCTGATAATTTGTCCCAAGTGCGCTTGCTCATCAAGAATGGCGTCATTTGAAATTGGTGGTTCGTCATCGCCAAATACTTCTGCACTTCATACAACTTGCTAGAGTGGATATTTACCAATGGATTTTCTTGTCCATCAACAACGCCTTGCTGCAATGCAACATACAGCTCAGCGAATTTGATTTGCTGCGCCTCTGCGCCCAAAGCTTGCATGATGTCGACCAGAGTTGCATCTGGTGGCGTGCGCATTTTCAAGCCTTTCATATCTTCGACTTTGTTGATCGGGCGCTTGCTATTGGTCATCTGACGAATGCCGTTATCCCAGTAACCCAGAACGATCATGCCTTTTTCCGCAGACTTATCCGCCAACTCTTTGCCCAACGCACCATCTAAAACCTTGAAAGCCTGTGCAGAATTAGAGAACATGAAAGGCATACCGAATGCAGCATATTCAGGAACTGCATTGGCTACAGCACCTTGAGAATTGGCTGTCATATCTATAGCGCCCGTGCGAAGAGCGGTCACCATGGCCGCATCATCACCAAGCTGCGCAGACGGTGCAACCTGAACTTCGATACGGCCATTCGTTTTTGCTTTTACAACATCAGCAAATTTAACTGAAGCTTCATGTCGTGGATTGCCTGGTGCAGCACCGTGCCCCAGTGTCAACTTGACAGCGGATTGTGCAAACGTCAAGGCAGTAGCACCTAAGAGTGCTGTTACCAACACTGTGCGGCGAAGGGTTGAAAATTTAAGCATGCTTGTCTCCTCTTTTATGAACGAAATAACGAAAATGTTTGAAAATTAATGAATCAGCATTCCACCATTGACATCGAGCGTGATGCCCGTGCAATAGGTAGAAAGATCGCTAGCCAAGAATACGCAAGCTCCAGCAACGTCGCCAGCGACACCCAGACGCGCCAAAGGAATTTGTTGGCAAATAGCCGCTTTTTGCTCATCAGACAATTTGCCTTTGCTGATGTCAGTAGAAATCAAACCCGGTGTCAGCGCATTGACGCGAATATTATCGGGGCCTAATTCACGCGCCATGGCTCGCGTTAAACCTAAAACACCCGCTTTTGCCGCTGAATAATGTGGACCACCCAAGATGCCGCCACCGCGTTGCGCAGAAACCGAGGAGACGGAAATGATAGAGCCGCTCTTTTGCTTTTGCATCGTTGGAATAACAGCTTGGGAAACGAGCAACATGCCGCGCAAGCTGACATCCAAAACTGCGTCGTAATCAGCTTCAGTGATGTCGACAGTTTTTCGTGGCTGTGTGATGCCCGCGTTATTCATCAAGATGTCGATTTTTCCATAACGCGCTAACACTTGCGCCACGGCTGCATCAACTTCCGCTTTTTTCACCACATTGCCAACAATACCCATGTGTTCAGGCCCGATGGCAGCGGCTGCCTTTTCAGGTTCGGCTTGCACCAAATCCATGATGACCACACGTGCGCCATGCGAAGCCATCAGCTTTGCAGTTGCATAACCCAGACCATTTGGCCCTGCGCCACCCGTGATGAGCGCGACTTTGTCTTTCAATAGCATCTTTGTCTCCGTTTTAATGACCCACAGCCCACTGCTGCCGTGTGTCACAAATTCTAGAAACATCGATAGTTGAATACAAGCTACAATTTCTCTTCTTTAAGTGAATTTAATTCATGTTGCAGTGCAATAAACCTATATGCGTTCATCTATTCCACCCCTCAGTTGTCTGATGGCATTTGAAAGTGCCGCCCGCCGTTCAAGCTTCAAATTGGCTGCAGATGAATTGCATCTGACGCCTTCTGCCGTGAGTCATCAAATCGCCAAATTAGAAGAACAGCTTGATAGAAAATTGTTTGAGCGTACCGGTCGCCAAATCATCCTGACCCCTTCTGGAATAGAGTATTTGAGCCGTCTGTCAGGCGCTCTGGACACCATCAGCGTGGCCACCGATAACGCACGCAAAGGTCTGAGTAATACCTTGGCGGTGCATTGCAGTCCCAGCTTTGCCAGCCTGTGGTTGATGCCGCGTTTGACCGATTTTGCTAAATCTTATCCAGAGATTTCGCTAACCCTGTCGTCGTCCGTCACCCCATCAGACTTCGACAGCGCACAAGTTGACATTGATATCCGCTACGGACCACCAAACTGGCCCAGACTCAATGTCATGCCTATTTTTCAAGAAAAAATCATGCCATTGGCTAGTCCTGAATTTGTGAAAAAACACAATATTCAGAAGCCCCAAGACCTTAAAAATGTGCCCCTAATCCAATCTTCCGTCAACATTTTGCAATGGCACGACTGGTTTCTCAGCCGGAAAATGAACTATTCCCCCCCTAAATTTGCCTACCGTTTTGAACGGACTTATATGGCCTTAGAAGCAGCCATTCAGGGCTTGGGGGTGGCTTTTGACAGCTCTTTCATAGCCGACCGACATATCAAATCCGGCAGCTTAGAGCCCGTTTTCAAGCAAGATTGGGGACTTAAGACCGAAGCGCATTACCTCGTATTCCCGTCAAGGCATATGCATAGAGTCGAAGTGATCAATTTCATTCGGTGGATTCAAAAGCACACAGGCTTCAAAACACCTCTTTTGACCTCATAACGGTCACTGGCGGGGATCGAACCCACGGCCCTTGGCTTCTGAGAGCAGAAAAACTATTAGATGTTAATTGTTTTAAGATTCCTGAAATCGTCGTTAAACCGCATAAATACTCACTTTTAATTGTTCTTTAAGATACTTTTAAAGGCTATTTGCATCGAACTAGTAAGATTATTAGAACAATTTCTAATTTTTATGTATATCAATTTTTGACTATTGCTCCGCTTTTAAAGTGTGCTCGGCTAGCCCTTCCAGCGTCAGCTTTAGAGACGAAGCGTACATTTTCGATGACTGCTATCGTCAAGATTTTCAAAGTTATATTGCCTTTTCAAGATTTATCCTGCAAAATGTCTTTCTTCAAAAAAGAAGGATAATTCATGTACTCCGCTATCTCGGATCTGCAAATAAAGCACGAGATTGATGTGCAACAAGCGTACGAAGCGTTTCGTGACACACAGACAAAACTTGCTGCCTATGCAGGGGGTATGCATTGGAAGCGAGTCGGTGATGCTGACTATTTATACAGAACCAAGGACAGGCTAGGCAATGCCAAGTCACTAGGCCGTCGCTCGATGGAGACGGAAAAAATCTACACATCCTTCAAGTTCCGTAAGGACGAACTGCAGCAGCGCAACGAGGATTTGATTCATGCGCTTGATATGCAAACGGCGATTGCCAAGGCGTTGCGTATTGGTACAGCGCCAAATATCGTCGGCAGGATTTGCGAACGCTTGAGTCAAGCTGGGTTGATGGGGAAAAGCATCATGGTGATCGGAACCCACGCATTGCACGCTTATGGTGCGCTTGCTGGTGTTCGCTTTCATGCTGAAATTGCCGCGAGCGAAGATGTTGATTTGTTGTGGGACCCAAAAAGCGCACTGAGTATTGCTGCGCATGACTTGGATGACGGTGGCCTGCTTGGTTTACTTAAGCGTGTTGACTCTAGCTTCGAGTTGCTTGAAAACCAGAAATTCCGTGCCGCCAATAAAAATGGCTTTATGGTTGACCTTATCAAGCAAACTCCAAACCCGCCTTGGTTGGTTGAGCGAAATCAATTGGCTGGACAGGATGATTTTGTTGCCGTTGAGATTCCCAACATGAATTGGATGCTTTCAGCGCCACGCATACGCCAAGTGGTTGTGGCACAAAATGGCAAGCCATTTGAAATGGTGGTTCCTGACCCGCGCGCTTTTGCGTTGTTTAAGCTGTGGCTGTCTACCGCCACTGAGCGAGATCCCATGAAAAAAACACGTGATGGCCGGCAAGCTCAAGCTGTCATCAAGCTTCTTGAGGAAAGACTGCCTCAGTACCCTTTGGATGTTGGTATGTTGCAATCCTTCCCACAAAATGTATCCAAGAGATTGTCATTGGAGAAGTCCACACATCGATAATTTCCCTAGGGATATTGCTAGTATTGGCAGAACAAGCGTCGGGCGGGCATAGTATGAATTCACTCTCCTTTCCTTAATAGCACTCAGTAAAAAACCTCTTTAATGGCTGCATTGGTTCTTACAAGTTGATTCGGACGCGATAGCAGCACTGCGAACACTTTCTTTCGACGGTCGATTGAGCGCATGGTATCAATGAAAAGCACGTAAACGAAAAGCACTTTGCTTATACTGACAATAACCAAGGCACAGAGACCATTACTCACAAAACCCAAAATTGATAATTCCCAAGGCACAGTCAAGGCACTGGGAGGGCACAGACTGTATTTTGAATTTTGCTGCGACTACAGGCTTGTTTTGGCACAGATGACCTTTTTGACTATTGGTCTAACTTCATGCTTGTGCCCTAAAAATAGGGGAATGAAGCTAAAAGCTAATGCTGGTGCGACTGGCGGGGATCGAACCCACGGCCCTTGGCTTCGGAGGCCAATACTCTATCCACTGAGCTACAGTCGCAATTTCTGAAACTTCTCTAAAAAGTCCAATATTCGTTATTCTTCATTCTACGCTTATGACCATAGGCTTCGGAGGCCAATACTCTATCCACTGAGCTACAGCCGCAACGTGACTTGTATTGTAGGCGTTAGCTTGCCCGTTTCTGCGGTACTGGGCGCTTGCTCCCTTATAATTGCTGGTTAGTTATCCCTAACCTCCCCATTTGCACCTTCGCAGCCTATTTTTTGTAGATTTTTAGAGAACACTATGAGCACCCAACACGAAGAAGACCACACTGGCCCTGTTAAAACGCCTAAGCAATTTGCGCAAATGGCATTTTTCTCGTTTGTTATCCCTATTTTCATAATCATTGGCTTGGTTTACTATGTCGTTTCAGACGCAAAGCCAGCTGGCGACTTGAACGACAAATCTAAAACGACTTTCAGCGGTTTGAGTGACGCTGACCGCGCCCGTGGCGTAGCTGCTCGTATTCAAAAAGTCGGCACAATCGAAATCAAAGACGCGAACCGCGCCTTGAAATCTGGCGAAGAAGTGTTCAAAGCCCAATGCTCAGCTTGCCACACCGCTGGCGTGGCTGGTGCGCCTAAGTTTGGCGACGCTGGCGCTTGGGGTGCGCGTATCCAAACGGGTTACGAAGCTTTGCTGACTTCCGCCCTCAAAGGCAAAGGCGCGATGGGTGCGCAGGGCGGTGGCGATTTTGAAGACACAGAAATTGGCCGCGCCGTGGTTTACATGGCCAACGCTGCTGGTGGCAAATTGGCAGAACCTAAAGCACCTGTTGCCGCTGGTGCTGAAGTAGCTGCCGCAGCACCAGCAGCCAAGTAATTTCTGTATTTCCCCTAGCGGGAAGCAAAAAGCCGGTAAATGTGAATTTATCGGCTTTTTTATTGCAAAATATAGCTCTAGCCGGTGTATTTATTGCCTGAAAAGCTATTAAAAAAATAGCAAAATAGCCTGACTTGCGATCTTCAAAAGCTTGCGATATGATTGCACGTGTAATTACATTTGTTATAACTCAAGGAACACGACCATGCACACCCTCAAACTGACCCAAGTTGGCAACTCGTTGGGCGCTATTTTCCCGAAAGACCTATTGGCTAAACTCAACCTCGAAAAGGGAGATGAAATCTTCTTAACCGAGTCGCCAGATGGTTTTCGCATCACCAAGCATGACCCTGAGTTTGAAGCGCAAATGGCGATTGCGCGGGAGGTGATGAAGGAAAACCGCGCCGTTTTGCGTGAGCTGGCGAAATGAGCTGGGTTTGGCTGAATTCGCCTGTCGTCATCGCCGTCCATGAAGCGCAACTGGCTGAACACGGGGGTGGCACAGGTGTTCGGGATCAAAATTTATTGGCCTCAGCCTTATCTCGACCACAGAATCTTGACAATTATGGCAAGCCTGACGCATCTGATTTGGCAGCAGCCTATGGTTTTGGTATCTCTAGAAACCATGCGTTTATTGATGGCAACAAGCGCACCGGATTCGTCGCAGCGGTCATGTTTTTGCGTTTGAATGGCTACAGCCTTGTCGCTGACGACGCCAGCAAAGTGCTCACCATGCTGGCCGTGGCCGCTGGCGACATTTCCGAGGCTGAATTTGCAGCTTGGATTCGTCAGTATGCGGTGAAAAAGGCTTAGTTTAGCCCTAAAATACGCCTCTAGCCGGCGTATTTATTGCTTAAGCAGCTATTAAAATTATAGTAATTTAATTCTGCGTCTGCAGCGCCTTCGGGCTGCGCACGTACCCAAACCGCTTGGGTAAATCTGCCGCCAGCATCTCCTGCGGTACCCACAAACCCTGCTCGATGGCGTCTGCGGCGTACAGCATGTCGGCAGTGTGGACGAGGCCGAAACCGGCGGCGGCTTCTAGGTACAGACGGCCATGTTCGTCCATCACGCAGCGCTGCAATCTGGCGGGCTCGCCGGTGTGGGAAGTTACCTCAAAGTTAGCGCTTACTCTCCAGACAATCGGCGTGGCCTCTAACTCGACGTAGACACGCTGCGGGCCATTTTGGAAGAACCATTGGCCTTTGGCGGCGCTTTGGCTGCTGTCATCACTCAAATAATTGCGGTTGATGAAGTCGATCAGCTTTTCGTGCTTCAACATCGAGCCTTTGGCTTGGGCGAATGTGCCTTGGGCTTGCACGCGGTCGTCGCGCATGTACCAGTTGCCGCGCGCGTCCAAGCCCAGCCAGCCGTAGCAGTGCGGCACGTTGGGCCATTTGGCCATGGCTTGTTTGACTATGTCATCCATGGTTGAATTATGTGCTGAATGATCGTTTTAAGCAGGTAAATGTGTTGCCAGCCAGCCGGATACGGCCTCCGGCATGGCTAACACCTCTGCGGGAAACTTGCCTTTAGGGAAGCCCACATGACCGCCCTGCGCGGTGTGCCACAGGGTCACGCTTTTGCTCACTTCGGCGGGTTTGGGCAGGGACCAGGCGGGGATAAACGGGTCGTTCACCGCATTCAGCGCCAAGGCGGGCAGATGGATGCGGTGCATGTGCGGCTTGGCGGAGGCACGCAGCCAGTAGTCTTCGGTGTTTTTGAAACCGTGCACGGGGGCGGTGAAGATGTTGTCAAATTCGTACAAATCGCGGCTATTTTGCAGCGCTTTGGCGTCGAACAAGCCGGGGTTGAGCGCTAAACGTTCCAGTGCTTTGGGTTTCATGCTGTTTAAAAACATGCGGGTGTAGACCAAGCGGTTGAAACCTTGGCCAATGGCGACGCCGCTGGCGGCTAAGTCTAGTGGGGAGCAGACGGAGGCCACGGCTTCAACCGTTTGCGCTGCCGTGCTGCCCGCTTCTTGCGCCCAGCGCATGAGCGCGTTGCCCCCCAGCGAGATGCCGACGGCCAACAGCGCCCCTCCGCCAGCTAAAACGTGCGCGGCTTTGAGCTTGGACAGCATCCAGCCGATTTCTTCAAAATCACCCGAGTGGTAGGCGCGGGGTGCGCGGTTGATCTCGCCACTGCAGCCACGAAAATGCGGCACCGCATAGGCCCAGCCGCGCTGCTTGGCGATTTTGGCAAAAGCGAGGGCGTAGTGGCTGCTGGATGAGCCTTCTAAGCCGTGGAACAGCACGAGCAAGGGTTGTTTTTCTGACTGTTTGGGTTTAGGTGCATGCGCTTGGCTGTAGTCAACATCGATGAAGTCATGGTCTGGCGTGGTCCAGCGGATGCGTTGGTAAGCCACGGCATCGTGTTGCTCAAGCGAGCGGGCACTGACCATAGCCGGCCAGATGGTTTGCAGATTACCGCCAGGCAACCAGTTAGGCGCTATATATTTCATAGCTACTTAGGTAATAAATACGCCGGCTAGAGTCATTTTTTGATGCATTTTTCTAAATTTTACACGTATTTCACAAAAACATCACCTTTTGGGGGTTTAAATCACCCAAGTTTGCGTTCATTTGTGCTAACGTACCGTTTTGTACTATTTTGCATGTACTTCTTTGCTTTGTCCTCGAAAGGATTTCCCATGAAACGTTGGTTATTGATTATTTCTGCACTCATCACCTCTTTAGCCATGACTGGCTGCGGTTACAACGACTTTCAAAGCTTGGACGAAACATCCAATGCCGCTTGGAAAGAGGTTTTGAACCAATACCAGCGCCGCGCTGATTTGGTGCCCAATATCGTCGCCACCGTCAAGGGTGAGGCTAATTTTGAGCAAGAAACGCTGACCAAGGTGATCGAAGCACGCTCCAAAGCGACGGCGATTCAAGTCACCCCAGAACTGCTGAACAACCCAGAGGCGATGAAGAAATTTCAAGCCGCGCAGGGTGAATTGGGCCGTGCACTGAGCCGCTTGATGGCAGTGAGCGAGGCTTACCCTAACTTGAAAGCCAACCAAGGTTTCAGCGATTTGCGTGTGCAACTGGAAGGCACGGAAAACCGCATCACCGTGGCGCGCAATCGCTATATCGCGACCATCAAAGATTACAACATCTTGACCCGCAGCTTCCCGACCAACTTGACCGCCATGATCTTTGGCTACAAAACCAAAGAAGGTTTCACGGTTGAAAACGAAGCGGCTATTTCAAAACCGCCAGCTGTGAGTTTTGAGAAGAAGTAAGTAATCACTCTTTTACTAAGCCTTTGTTTTCAATCTTCCTCTAAATCATTTGTGAACCTTTTGCGCGATTTATTAGGCTTTTGGTGCAAAACGCTGTTTGTGGCTTTGCTGCTGCAGATGGCTGCTGCAAACGTTCAGGCGCAGGATGTGCAGCCCATTCCTGCGCTGACCAGCCACGTGGTGGATACGACGGGTTTGCTCGACGCCAGCCAGCAAGCGGCTTTGGAAGCCAAACTGGATGCCTTAGAAAAAGCCAAAGGCTCGCAAGTGGTGGTGCTGATTGTGCCCACAGTGCAACCCGAAGACATCAGCAGCTACGCCAACCGCGTGGGCAATGCTTGGAAAATTGGCCGTAAAAATGTGGGGGATGGCGTGCTGTTTGTCGTCGCCTTCAAAGACAGGCAAATGCGCATTGAAGTGGCCAAAACGCTGGAAGGCGCGATTCCTGACTTGGCCGCCAAGCAAATCATCACCAATGCCGTGACGCCGCGTTTCAAAGCGGGCGATTATGCAGGCGGCATCTCGGCTGGCGTAGACCAACTGACAGCGCGCATCAATGGCGAAGCCTTGCCAGAAGTTTCCGTGCCTGCAAGTGGGTCAGGCAACCTGCTCGGAGGCTTTGACTGGATGGATTTGGCGGTTTTCTTGTTCTTCGCCGTGCCTATTGGCGGTGCGGTTGCAAAAAGCATTTTTGGCCAAAAGCTAGGTTCGTTGATCACCGGTGGTGCGGTGGGAACGCTGGCGTTTATATTCACGGCCAGTTTAATCATCGCGGGTTTAGCGGGTGTGGTCGCCTTGCTGTTTGCCTTGTTTTCGGGATTATCTGGTGCTTCTCGCGGAAGTAGCGGCGGCTTAGGCCGTGGTGGCTACGGTGGTGGATTTGGTGGGGGCGGATTCAGCGGTGGGGGTGGGGGGTTTAGCTCTGGCGGCGGCGGTGATTTTGGCGGCGGTGGTGCCTCGGGAAGCTGGTAGAAGTGAATCACAACTATGTTTAGCCGATTCTTCACCCTTTTCAAGCATCGCTGGTTAGACGTGTCTGACAGCCGTAAGACGCTGCCCGATGACTTGTTAAATCGTCTCAAAAAACGCATCGTTGCCAGCGAACACCGACACAGCGGCGAGATACGTATTTGCGTAGAAGCGGGACTGCCGACCAGCTATTTGTGGCGCCACTTTTGGCACAAAGCCAGCATCCGAACCGTGATGCGCCAGCGCGCGATCATGATGTTCAGCAAGCTGCGTATTTGGGATACGGAGAACAACAATGGTGTGTTGATCTATTTGCTGCTGGCTGAGCGAGATATTGAGCTGGTGGCAGACCGTGGCATCAACCAGCACGTTCACCCAGCCGAATGGGAAGCGATTGTTCAGCGCCTGAGCAAGGCATTGCATGAAGACAGGTTTGAAGATGGGCTGACACAAGCTTTAGAGGAAGTGTCTGCCATTTTGATGCGGCATTTTGAGCTAAAAGCAGGTGAGAAAAACCCGAATGAATTGCCGAATACGCCATTTATTGC
>JANPIC010000067.1:0-23565 GCA_031424795.1 Polaromonas sp.
TGGGACAAAGCCAGCGGCGGCAAGTTTGCCAATATCAACCGGCCTATTGCGGGGGCTACGCATGAGAAAGACTTGCCTGTGGGTAAGCACCCGTTTCAGCTGTATTCACTGGCAACGCCGAATGGCGTGAAAGTCACCGTGATGTTGGAAGAGTTACTGGCAGCCGGCCACGCAGGCGCAGAATACGATGCGTGGTTGATTCGCATCAACGAGGGTGACCAATTCGGCAGCGGCTTTGTGGCGCTGAACCCAAACTCTAAGATTCCTGCGCTGATGGATCGCAGCGGACTCGTTCCGTTTCGGGTGTTTGAGTCTGGCGCAATCTTGCTGCATCTGGCTGAAAAGTTTGGTGCTTTCATACCTAAGAACATACCCACTGAGGCTGCCAAGCGGGCGGAATGCCTGTCTTGGTTGTTTTGGCAAATGGGTAGTGCGCCGTATTTGGGCGGCGGTTTTGGCCATTTTTACGCCTATGCGCCCACCAAAATGGAATACCCGATCAACCGTTTCGCCATGGAAGTCAAACGCCAACTGGACGTGCTAGACCGCCGCTTGGCCGACAACCGCTATTTGACCGGCGACGAATACACCATCGCCGATATGGCGGTGTGGGCTTGGTATGGCGCGCTGGCCATGGGGCTGCAATACGAAGCGGGCGAGTTTTTGCAAGTGCAAGACTACACCCACGTGCAGCGCTGGACCAAAGAGATCGCCCAACGCCCAGCCGTACAGCGCGGCCGCATGGTCAACCGCGTGGTCGGCAAGCCAGAGAGCCAATTGCATGAGCGGCACGACGCCAGTGATTTTCAAAGCAAGGTTCAAAAAGCAGCGCAGTCATGATCACCCTCTACGACTGCGCCACCGCCCCCAGCCCACGCCGCGCCCGCATTTTGTTGGCTGAAAAAGGCATTGCCCACGAAACTGTGCAGGTCGATTTGCGTACCCAAGAGCAGCTCAGCGACGCTTTTCGCGCCATCAACCCGCAATGCACCGTGCCTGCGCTGCGTACAGAGGAAGGCGATGTTTTCACCGACAACGCCGCCATTACCGCCTACCTAGAAGCGCGCTACCCGCAGCCTCCGCTCTCAGGCACGACGCCGAGGGAAAAAGCCGACATCGCCAGCTGGCATTGGCGGGTTGAATTTGAAGGCTTGCTCGCCATTGCCGAAGCCCTGCGAAACAGCGCCCCAGCCATGGCAAACCGCGCTTTGCCTGGCCCGGTGGACTATGCGCAAATTCCAGAACTGGCGCAACGCGGGTTGAGCCGCGTACAGCAGTTTTTCGATATGCTAGATAAACACCTTGAAGGTCGTGACTATATTGCGGCAGATCAATTCAGCATTGTTGACATCACCGCCGTCGTCGCCATCGACTTTGCACGTGTGGTGCGTATCAAGCCGGGTGAGCAGCATGTTAACTTGCTGCGCTGGCGCGAGGCTATGGCGAACAGACCATCATTTAGCCGCTAGCCGCCTATTACAGATTTGAACGACACAGAATCTCGCAACTGCGGGAACAGAATGCTAAGAAGGTGCAAGCGGCCGCTGCTGTTCCTTAGGGAATTGCATAGGGCTGTTCATCCGGCGTGTTGAGTGCGATATCACGGTAGTGTGTTTTCCACATGTCCGGCGGAAAGCTTGCGGGATCGCGAGGGGCCAAGTAGTCCACGATATCGAAATGGTTGATTTTATGGTCGACCACTTTATCTTCGAAGCTTGCCATGCCACAGATGTGTGACATGATTGATCGGCTGAGCAGGGAGTATGCCCAAGGTGAGGATCCGATACCGTCGAGTCCGACGCCCGGGAAATACAAATTGGGGGCGTCGAGGCTGTTAAAAATGCCACTGCAGCGTGCGCAAAGTGCGTCGAGGGTTCGGATCGAAGAGATCTCGGGAGCTTCGAAGTACGACAGATCCAAGCTGTATCCAGTACCCCAGAGTAGCAGGTCCGCCTCGAGATGATGTCCGTCCGAGAGCGTAATCGTACGGCCTGCGATGGACGCCACACTGCCGCCATGACGTTCAATGGCTGTGAAGTTCGCCAACATACCTGGACGTCCGGGTATGAGCTGATCGCGCTGCACATCGAAGTCATGCGAGGGCATGATCTCGCTGATACCGAATTTTTCGTAACGAGAGCGCATGTCGGCTCCTATCGCAGCACTTTGCTGCAAGGCCGACATGCCGCTGGCTTGCAACCGCGCAAACCCCCGTACGCTGCCGGCAATATGCTTGGGCTTGCGCGTCGGCAAAAACCAACGCAAACCACGGTAGACCCAGAAGATACGACGTGCATCATGCTGAAAGCACAGTTCTAGCAGGTCGAATGCCGATGCGCCGCCACCGACCACGAGGACATCACGGCCACTCAGCACTTCCGGGTCGTGTAGCGCGCTAGAGTGAAATTCGAGCACAGTGCTGTCCATGCGAGAAATCTGGGGAATGACAGGTGTGTTGTGTGCGCCCGTTGCGGCGATGAGATGCCGAGCAAGAACCACACCTTGCGGCGTCACCAACTCCCAGTTGGCGCCACTTACGCGAGCCCGCTTAACGGGCGAGTTAAGCCGGATACCATCGGCCAAACTGAACCGCGAGACCCAAGCCTCGATATTGGCCAGAATGTGCGGCTGCATTGCTCCGTCGAGCGGTAAGTCGCCCAGTGTCCAATCCATAGGGCTGATCTGGATGTCCTGCCATGCTGGGAGGTCACGCCATAGCCCACCAATGCGATTTTGACTCTCAAGCACTATCGCATTGAGACCGGCCTTACGTGCGTAGGCCAGTGCCACGACGCCAGCTAGGCCACCGCCAATGATGGCTACGTCAAACGTATTGTTGCTGGGTTCCATAGATGTCTCCATAGTCAATGTGTTGACTCGTTGTTGTATGTCCGAGCGGAAGCATGTTGATGCGATCCGCACGATACCCAGTATAGAGTGCGTCAAAGCGTGCGTCAAACTGCAGGTATGGGACCCGCCCAAGGGGCTGAGGTGTTCGGCTGCTCAAGAACTGACACATCATAGCAATGGCTAGCCAAATATAACTACGATCTAGCCGGCGTATTTATTGCCTAAATAGCTATCAATTGCATAGTAAAAAAGCGCCGTCACAATGAAGTGAGGGCGCTTTTTTATGGGTAAAAATAGCTTAAGCAGCGTTCGGCGGCGTTGTTCCCAACGCTTGCGCCAGCTCACCGCTTTCATACATTTCCATCATGATGTCCGAGCCGCCAATGAACTCGCCTTTGACGTAGAGCTGCGGAATGGTCGGCCAGTTGCTGTATTCCTTGATGCCTTGGCGCACTTCGTCGTCCTCTAGGACGTTGACGGTTTGGATGCCTTTGGTGTCCACGCCGCAGGCTTTCAAGATTTGAATCGCACGGCCAGAAAAGCCGCATTGAGGGAAGCTGGCGTTGCCTTTCATGAAAAGCACAACGTCGTTGGATTTGACCAATTGGTCGATGCGGGTTTGGGTGTCTGACATTTCAAAATCTCCGGTAAATTCGAATAAACAAGTGCGAAAAGCGCAATCTAGGGATTATCCCTTGAATTGCATGGGCTTGCAGGGCAGCGGTTTCAGCTTAACTTTATCTTTAACCCAGCCACTGCCCACCCGAACAGCGCTCAATCCCGGCCAAATCTTGCTTACTTTGCACTTGCTGGAAGCCGCGCTGAGAGAGCAAATCTCGCACCGCAGCGGCTTGGTTGTAGCCGTGCTCCAGCAATAACCAGCCGCCAGAAGTCAAAAAGGGGGGTGATTCGGCGATGATGTGCCGAATATCGTCCAAACCGTCTGCACCGGAGGTCAGCGCTTGCTTAGGCTCGTGCGCCAGCGCTGCCATGTGCCAGTCGCCTTCGACGATGTAGGGTGGGTTGCTGACGATGATGTCAAACTTGGCTTCTGTAAGTGCATCAAACCAGGAGCTTTGTAGGAAATTAACGTTTAAATTCAAGCGCTTGGCGTTACTTTGCGCGACAGTTAAAGCATCGGCACTGGCATCTAAAGCCGTGATTTGCCAATCGGGACGGATAGATTTAATCGCCAAAGCAATCGCGCCGCTGCCAGTGCCCATGTCTAGCACCGTGCGAGCTGTATCGAATGTAAGCGCCCACTCAACCAAAGTTTCAGTGTCTGGTCGGGGCACCAAAACCCGTTTGTCGACCCGCAAATCAAGTCCAAAAAACGGTTTGCTGCCCACGATGTAGGCCAGCGGTTCACCTGCTAGGCGGCGTTGACACAGTGCGCGGAAGGCTAGGGCGACTGGTGCGCTCAGTGCCTCGTCGTCATGTGTGATGAGCCATGCTCGGTCAGACTGCGAGCGGCCTAGGGCGTGCAGCATCAGCAGCTGTGCGTCTAGGCGGTCAAGGCCGCTAGATTGAACAGCGTTTTGTAGGTGAAATTGGATGTTCAAAAAGATAAAAACGCTATAAAAATAATAGCTACTTAGGTAATAAATACGCCGGCTAGAGTGCTATTTTGATGTCTAAAAAGACTGGTTTAAAGTATCTTTGAGTTTAGCATGCCAAACTTTGGCTAGTTTGTGCCAACCCGAGGCATTGGGGTGGATTTCGTTCAGCCAATCGCCATCGCTACCCGTTGTGCCTGCTGCTGATGGGGTTAAAACGCCATCTGTGGGCACGGTAAACACCTTATCGCGCCCAAACGTCCAGCCGGCAACGGAGGTTTGCACGTCGTTGAAGATGCTGTCAGTCAAGTCTGGCCAAAAGCTTTCTGGGATGCTGTTTTTCTTGAACGCTTCGTATAGCCACGCTTTGCCGCCGCGAAAAGCGGGTGCGTTGCGCGCAGTGGGAGTGTCGTAGTTGTTGAGAAAAATAGGGGTTTCTGCGTGAAAGCGGCTGTTTCGCACCGTCTCGTACAGGCGTTTGAAGTTCGGGTCTAACCAACGGGTGACCAATTCGCCCACGGCGTTGCGGTCAATGCAGTCATGGCCGCTGGCTAGCATGGAGTTGGCTGCGAAGTCTTTCAAAATGCCCTGACCAGGTGCGGGGTCGCGTGCGGCGTCGATGAAGTCGTTGCCGCCAGCACTGAGCAAAACGGCGTCAAACGTCCAGCCTAGGTCGTCATTGAGCCAGCTGGAAAAATCTTCAGTAGCTTGGCCACCCATGCGCCGCATCGTGTCGCCAAACATGGAGACGTTGACGAACATCGCGTCCTCATGCTCAGCGTCAAACTCTGGCGCTAGACATTGCAAGAGTGAGGTGTGAAACATCGAGCTTCGGTCCATCCACGAATCGCCCTCCACCAAAAATCGGTATTTGAAGTGCGCAGGCGTCAGCCCGTTGTCGATTTGCCCGAAATATTCGTTGCCGTACATGACGATGCTGGACATAGGACACCTCCTCAAATCACTTTTTACATGGTCTACATGCTATTTTTCAGACCATTGCACCCCACCCGTTGCCCAATTTTGGCGAGGAATGTCGAAGAGCACAACATCGACGGAACCGGGGTTCGAGCCTAGGCTGTCAACGGCGGCTTGGGTCAGGGCTTTGACGAGGGCGGTTTTTTGCTCTGGCGTGCGGCCTTCAAGTAGTTCTACGCGGATGGTTGGCATGGGTAATTCCTCTTAATAAGCTTTAAAAACATGACAGTTGCATAGGGTAATCTAAAACGCAGATACTACGCGCTGTCCTTCAACTGTATCAACTGTAAACGGAGAAAACCCATGCTGAACGAGACAACACAAGACCAGATGACCGATGCCCAAGCTCTGCTAGACAGCAGCTCAGAGCGTCACACCGCCACCCGCCGCACCGCACTTAAAGTTGCGATGGGCGTAGGATATACGGCTGCAGCCGGCGATATCATGGCGCAAACAGCGGTCAAAACGTCTTCCGATGGTCTTAAAACTGGTGAAATCACAGTAGAAGTCAACGGCTTCAAAGTACCCGCTTATACGGCAGCGCCAGCGGGCAAAACCAATTTGCCGGTGATTTTGGTGATTCAAGAAATCTTTGGTGTGCATGAATACATTGCAGACACGGCCAGACGTTTCGCCAAAATGGGCTACTTGGCGATTGCGCCTGAGCTGTACGCCCGCCAAGGCGACCCAAGCAAGTACAACGTGATGGCTGATTTGATCAAAGATGTGGTCAGCAAAGTGCCAGATGACCAAGTCATGGCGGATTTGGACGGCATGGTCAAGTGGGCTGCGGCCAACGGCGGTGACGCGAACAAAATTGGCATCACCGGCTTTTGCTGGGGTGGCCGCATCACATGGATGTACGCTGCGCATAACAAAGCCGTCAAAGCCGGTGTGGCGTGGTATGGCCGCTTAGAAGGTGCGCCAAACCCACTGTCACCGACCAACCCAGTTGATTTGGTCGCTAATATTAACGGGCCAGTTTTGGGGCTGTATGGCGGGGCAGATACGGGTATTCCACAAGCCTCAATCGACAAAATGAAAGCGGCATTGACAACAGGTAGTGGCGCCGCCAAAAAATCTCAATTCGTTGTTTATGACGGTGCTCCACATGCTTTCCACGCCGACTACCGCCCAAGCTACCGCAAAGAGCCGGCTGAGGACGGATTTAAGCGGGCGGTTGATTGGTTCAAGACAAATAGTGTGTCGTGAATCACGCCATGTGCTTGTCTACGGCACATTGCGCCAGGGGTGTGACAACGACATCACCCGGCTCTCACCGGCGCCGCGCTACGTGGGCAACAGCGTGATCAGCGGCCTGATGTACCACCTGGGCGCCTATCCCGGCGTGGTGCTGACGGACGATGCCAGCCAGACCATCATCGGCGAGGTCTACGCCATTGAACCCGCGCTGGAGCATGTGTTGGACGAGATCGAGATGATCTATCCGCAGCAGCATGACGAATACGTCAAACGCAACGTGGTGCTCAAGCTGGGTGCGCAGCAGCTGTCATGCCTGGTGTATGAGATCAACCCTGCGTATACCCAAGGCAAACCTGTCATTGCCAGTGGTGATTGGGTCAAAGATCGCTAGATAATGGCCAAATCTGCGTTAGCGTTGTCCATCCGTCGACAAGGCAAAAGGCACGTGCTGCGGCATCACCAAAACGCCTGCTGCGTTGGGGATGGCTTCGATACGCACCACAGGTGCGGCACCTACGACACCGCCAAAAATCGTGGCAAAAGCGGCATCAGCCGCGTCGCGCCCTGTGCCGAAACGTATAAATCCCATCGGAATAGCAACACCCGAGGCGTCGAAAATAAACCAGCGATTGCCCAAAAAAACCTCAACGTAGGCATGAAAGTCGGTCGGCCCGAGGATAGGGTCGGCACCATAGTCGATGCCTGTGGTGAAGCGCGCGGGGATGTTGAGTGCACGGCATAAGGCGATCATCAGGTGTGCAAAGTCGCGGCACACGCCCACTTCTTCCACCAGCGTGTCCACGGCGGAGGTGTTGCCGGTGGATGAGTTGGACGAAAAGGTGACGCGGTTTGTCACCCAGTCGCGGATCGCCTGTACCCGTGCGTAGCCGTGCGGCAGGTGGCCAAATTCCTTCACCGCCAGCCGGTGCAGGCGGTCTGACTGGCAATATCGGCTGGGATAAATGAATGGCAGCACCTCGCCTGGCATGTCGGCGATGGGCACCTCACCCAAATCGGAAGGCTGCGCAGTGAAATGATCCAGATCAACCACGGCATCGTAGCGCAGGGTGAGTGGCCCCGCAAATGCCTTGAGCCGCAGATAGCGTGTATGCGTCACTGGGTCTGTGTATGCATTTTGCGGCAAGTTTTGGCTTAGGCTGAGCGATTCATTGATCACGATTTGATGCGCTGTTTTTGCCGCATGGATACTGAAGATGAAATCGCAGCCATAGCTGTCAATGTTGTAGTTCAGTTCAACTGAGAATTTAAGTCTGAGCATTGGATCCTTTGATGTTTGGTTCAGTCGAAGTATCTGTAACCTTTACGAGTTTAATTTTCAATCTGGCTAACCTCAATGTGATGCTGCAGCGAATGACTGCAACCGCACAAACGATAGCTTTTAAAGATCGCCGCGTCTGTGCGTTTGCGCACATCCAGCTGGCAAAAATGGTGCGTTGTTTGGTCTGGCTGCCACTGTGGTTGTCTATGTGTTGGTGCAGAAAATTGGCGGCATTCCGGCTTTTCCCCTAGCTTAGTAAACGCATCAAGTCGCCATACCTACTTCCAGCTCCTCCAGCTGCTCCGCCTTGCGCGCCAGCAACAGCCCTTCAATCACCTCGTCAATCTCGCCCATCATCACAAACTGCAGCTTGTACAGCGTCAGGTTGATGCGGTGCTCGGTCAGACGACCCTGGGGGAAGTTGTAGGTACGGATGCGGTCGCTGCGGTCGCCGCTGCCGACCAGACCTTTGCGGGTGGCGGCTTCTTTGGCATGGCGCTCGGCGCGGTCTTTTTCGTTCAGGCGGGCTTGCAGCACTTTCAGGGCGGACGCTTTGTTGCTGTGTTGGCTGCGGCCGTCCTGGCATTCGGCCACGAGGCCAGTGGGCAGGTGGGTCACGCGCACAGCAGAATCTGTTTTGTTGATGTGCTGGCCACCCGCACCGCTGGCGCGGTAGGTGTCTATGCGCAAGTCTGCCGGGTTGAGAGTGATCAGAATCGCCTCGTCCGGCTCAGGCATCACCGCGACGGTGCAGGCGCTGGTGTGAATGCGGCCTTGCGTCTCGGTGTCTGGCACACGCTGCACGCGGTGGCCACCGGATTCGAACTTGAGCTTGCCGTAGACGTTGTCACCTGACATTTTGCGCACGACTTCTTTGTAACCACCGACTTCGCCAAACGACTCGCTCACGATGTCGACTTTGAAGCCCATGCGCTCGCCATACTTGGTGTACATGCGCATCAAATCACCCGCAAACAGGGCAGATTCGTCACCACCCGTGCCAGCGCGAATCTCCACAAACGCGTTGCGCTCATCGTCTGGGTCTTTGGGCAGCAGCAGGCCTTGCAGTTCGTCTTCCAGCTGTGCAATATCGGCTTTGGCGTCTTTGATTTCTTCTTTAGCCATCTCGTGCATCTCGGCCATGTCGTTGTCATCCAGCATGGCTTGGGCATCGGTCAAGTCTTTTTCACGCTTTAAAAACAACTCAAATCGCCCTGCCACGATGCTGACTTCGGCATGCTCTTTGTTCAGCGCCAAATACTTCTTCATGTCGTCGGTGATGCCTTCTTGCTGCAAGAAGAAGTTGAGTTCACCGAGGCGGATGGGGTAGCGTTCTAATTGTTGACGTAAAAAAGGTTTCATGAATATATTTGCGAGCGAATGAAAGAAGTACCGTTCGACCTGAGCTTGTCGAAGGTTGTAGCAAAAAGAGTGAACGCAGCTAACGCTCTTTACGCAAAAACAGCTTTTGCACCACTTGCGCCGTGTGCTCACGCGCCGTGGCGTCGCCCGAGTGCAGCTCGGCATACGCGCCGTGCAACATTTTTTGTGTCAAACCCTTGGCCAGCGCTTCCAGCACCGCGTCCACAGGCTCGCCTTTGGCCAAGAGCTTGCGGGCACGCGTCAGCTCGGCTTCACGCCAGTCGTCGGTTTGGGCATTCAGCTGCTGAATCAGTGACACACTGCCCGTCGCCGGGTTGCGCTGATCCAGCCAGTGCATGAAACTCTGCACCCCAGCGTCAATGATGGTTTCGGCCTCGGCTACTGCCGCCTGGCGATTCGCCTGACCCGTCTGCACCACGCTGGCCAAGTCGTCCACGGTGTACAAATACACGTCCTGCAGGGCTTTGACTTCCAACTCAATGTCGCGCGGCACAGCCAAATCGACCATGAAGATGGGGCGGTGTTTGCGCAACTTCAAAGCACGCTCCACCGCACCCAGTCCGATGATGGGCAGCGTGCTGGCGGTGCAGCTGATGACGGCGTCAAACTCATGCAAACGGCTGGGCAGATCCGCCAATCGGATGGATTCCGCACCAAAGCGGCTGGCGAGTTTTTCACCGCGCTCCAGCGTGCGGTTGGCGATGACGATGGATTTGGGCTGTTTTGCTGCAAAATGCGTCGCGCACAACTCAATCATTTCGCCAGCGCCGACGAATAAAACATTGATTTTTGACAGATCTTCAAACAATTGACCCGCCAAACGCACGGCGGCGGCGGCCATGCTGATGGAGTGCGCACCAATTTCGGTGGTGCTGCGTACCTCTTTGGCAACGGAAAAGCTGCGTTGAAACAGCTGGTTCAGCGTCGCGCCCAGTGCGCCCGCGTCACCCGCTACGCGGACTGCGTCTTTCATCTGCCCCAAAATCTGTGGCTCGCCCAGCACCATGCTGTCCAGCCCGCTGGCGACGCGGAAAGCGTGGCGGGCGGCCAAACTGTCTTGCAGGGTGTAGGAGTGCGCCCGCAGGTCGGCGGCAGACACGCCACCGATGTGCGCCAACCACTCAAGCGTCGCGTTGGCGTTGGTGGCGTTTGAGTAGGAGGCCGCGTCAGCGCTGGCAATATAAATTTCAGTTCGGTTACAGGTGGAAAGCAGGGCTGCTTCCAGTGGTGCTTGTTCCTGCGACGCGCTATGTTGCAGCGCCAACGTGCGTCCCAAATCTGAGCGCATGCGGTGCAAAGTCGGCTCAATTTGGTCGATAGCAAACGCAAACCGCCCGCGTAAATCGAGCGGCGCGGTGGTGTGATTAATCCCTAATGCCCAAACTGCCATCCTCTTATTATAAATTTTTCCCTTTAAACTCTGCGCATGAGTTTTTTTGACCTCCTTAACCACATCTTTAATTTCGCCCTGCCTGCTGTCAGCATGGGCGTGATGGTGCCGCTTTTCAGCCGTTTGATCTGGCGCAAAACCGCTGTGAAACGCCCTTTGAAGTCGCAAATAGTCTTCACCAGCTTGGCCTGCTTAGGCGTTTTATTCGCAGGATTGGTCATTTTCAGCACCGACGGCAAGATGGCGACGTACGGCGTGATGGTCACAGTCGCTGCGGTTTGCCAGTGGTGGTATCAAGGATGGCGAGTCTAATGAGTTAACTTTATTCAGGATACCCAAGCGCCGGCTGGCTAAACCCTTCCGCAGCCCGCCAACCCGGTGGTTTGGTGAATAAATTGGTCATCATGCCGCCCACATCAAACGTCGGCCATGGTTTTCCTGGGTTTTTGGCCTCATATTCAGCGCGGATTTGAGCGCCAGTTTTGTAGTGCGGCACTTTGAAGGCGTAGCTGGTGAGAGAGGCGGCGCGCCAGCCTTTGTTGGCAATGCCCGGCCACAGCTTGTCGGCATGGTTCACGTTCCAAGCGGGGTCTAGCTGCCAAGCGGTTTGGCCCAAAACGTCGCCAAAAATGAACAATCGCCCGTTGTAGATTTGCCAAGCCGTGGGGTCACTGCCCAGTTTGATGGCAAACGCTGCCCCGCTGGAGCAAAACCCACCGTATTGCGGCTCGTATTTGGATGGGTTTGTTGTGAATAAGGCTTGGTTTTCTGCGCTGGCAAAGTAGTAAGTGCGGTCTGGCAAGTTGGTTTTGAACTGCGCATTGCCCCGTGTCGGCTCGCCTTTGGTGAAGTAGGCGACGGGGTCGTAACCCAGCAGCATCACCGGCTCGCCAGCGCGGTTAGCGACCGTAGCGTAAGGCGTTCCGCAGGCGCTGAGCAGTGCGACCGCGAGTGCAACGATGGCTAATTTGATGACGGTTGTGAGTGTCAGAGCGAATTTGTACATGAAATTCTCCTAAAACGTCAATTTAGAGGGCTAAATATGATTCTAGCCGGCGTATTTATTGCCTAAGAAGCTATTAAAAATATAGCAAAAGGTAGAAAAATATCGCTACAAACTTGGTGAAAATTGTTCCACCCTGTCTGTGATAATGCCATCTGTGCCCAAATCCAGCAAGCGCTTCGCCGCCCATTCGTCGTTGACGGTGTAACTCAGGCAGCGAAAACCGGCGCTTTTGGCTTGGGTAACGGATGATGTGTCCCACAGCGCGTGGTTGCAAACGATGGCAGCGCAATCTAGCACCAAGGCGGTTTCTAGCCAGCCTTTCCACAGCGTGTCCAGCAGCAAACCGCGTGGCAAATGCGGGGCGGCGGCTTGGGCGGCTTCTAGGGATTCGGGGCGAAAGGAGGTTAATAAGGGTGGAAATTCAGCATCTTTCCATAAATGTGCGGCGTTTTCAGCAACGATTTTTCCCGTTTCGGCTTCTAGGCCGGGCGTGGGTTTGATTTCAATGTTGAGGAAATAGCCGTTTTTTAGGAAAAATTGGGCGATGTTGGCTAATGTTGGCAGCGGTTCGCCTGCGAAGCTGCGCGAATGCCAGCTGCCGGCGTCGAGTTGCGACAGCGCATTCCAAGTTTGCTGACCGGCTATTCCTTTGCCCGTCGTGGTGCGGTTCAGGGTGTCGTCGTGCAGCAAAAACGGCACGCCGTCGGCGCTAAGTTTTACATCGCACTCAAACATGCGGTAGCCGTGGTTGGCTCCTAGTTTGAAAGCGGCGAGGGTGTTTTCAGGGGCGAGTTTGCCAGCGCCTCGGTGGGCTATCCAGCGTGGATATGGCCAGTTTTCAGAATTGACGGTTTGCATACGGTAATTATCTGAACATAAAAAAACTGTCATTCCCGCGAAGGCGGGAATCCACGGTGGAGGAGCATGGATTCCCGCCTTCGCGGGAATGACAGGTGCTGCTGAATAATCTTGTTTAAGGTAAGCGTTTCCCCGTGACGGCATCAAACTGATGCAACTTGTCCGCACGGGGCTTGGCGTAAAGCATGCCGCCGATTTGCGGCACGGCTTGGTTTTCGTCGAGGCGGATGATCAAACGCTCGTTGCCTAAAAGCGCATACACCAAGCGCTCAGCACCCAGCATTTCAATAGCGTCAGCCTGCAGTTGCCAGCCACCCGCTGTGGCATGGCAAATATCCAAATGCTCTGGCCGAATGCCGAGCACTTGGCCATTGACGCAGCCCGGTGCATTTTTCAATAAATTCATAGGCGGCGAACCCATGAAACTCGCCACAAAGGTGCTGGCAGGGCGGTTGTAGACCTCTTCGGGCGTGCCGAATTGCTCCATCACGCCGGCGTTCATCACCATCATGCGCTGCGCCAGCGTCATGGCTTCGACCTGGTCGTGCGTGACAAAAAGCGAGGTGATACCCAGCTCGCGGTGCAGTTTTTGGATTTCTAGGCGGGTTTGGGCACGCAGTTTAGCGTCCAAATTTGACAGTGGCTCGTCAAACAAAAACACCTGCGGTTGCCGCACAATCGCACGACCCATGGCGACGCGTTGGCGTTGGCCGCCAGACATATCACGCGGTTTTCGCTCTAGCAGCCCACCCAACTCCAAGATTTTGGCCGCTTTGTCGACACGGGTTTTGATCTCGTCTTTGGGTACTTTGGCGATTTTGAGGCCGTAGGCCATGTTGTCAAACACGCTCATGTGCGGGTAGAGCGCGTAGTTTTGGAAAACCATGGCGATGTCGCGGTCAGCCGGTTCCAGGTCGTTCACCACGCGGCTGCCGATGCACACCTCACCGCCAGAGACTTCTTCCAAACCCGCCACCATGCGTAGCAACGTTGACTTGCCGCAGCCTGAGGGCCCGACGATGACGATGAATTCGCCATCTGCAATCTCGGCATTCACGCCGTGGATAACTTGCGTCGCCGATTTGCCAACGCCGTAGCGTTTGATGATGTTTTTAAGGGAGATTGAAGCCATATGGAATACAAATCGAATATATTTTTACTATGAATTTAATAGCTGCTTAAGCAATAAGTGCGCCGGCTAGAGGCATATTTTCAGGTGATTTTGACATCATTTCTCAGTATCCACCAAGCCTTTGACAAACCATTTCTGCATCAGCATCACCACCGCAGCCGGTGGCAGCATCGCTAGTATCGCAGTCGCCATGACGACGTTCCATTCGTTTTGCGAATCGCCCCCCGCCACCATCATCTTGATACCGACCACCACGGGATACATGCTCTCGGTCGTCGTTGCCAACAGCGGCCACAGGTATTGGTTCCAGCCGTAGATGAACTGGATCACAAACAGCGCTGCGATGGAGGTTTTGGAGAGCGGCAGCAAAATATCGAAGAAAAACCGCATCGGGCTGGCACCGTCCATGCGGGCGGCTTCGGTTAATTCGTCAGGTACAGACATGAAGAATTGGCGGAATAAAAACGTCGCTGTGGCTGAGGCGATAAGGGGAACGGTCAGGCCGGCGTAGGTGTTGAGCATGCCCAAATCGGCGACGACTTTGTAGGTGGGGCCGATGCGCACCTCGACAGGCAGCATCAGCGTGACAAAAATCATCCAAAAAAACAGGGTTTTGAAGGGGAAGCGGAAGTAAACGATGGCGAAGGCAGAGAGCAGGGAAATCGTGATTTTGCCAATAGAAATCACCATCGCCGTCACAAAACTCACCCACATCATGTGCGCCACAGGCGCGGTCGAACCACCACTGGCACTGGTGCCGCCGCCGGTTAGCGCTTTGGCATAGGTTTCCCACATATAGCTGCCGGGCAACAGTGGCATGGGCGCTTGCACGATTTCTTGTGCGGTGTGGGTCGAGGCCACAAACGCCAAATACAACGGAAAGGCGACGATGAGCACGCCAATCCACATGACGGCGTGGGCCAGGAAGGTGAGGAAGGGGCTGCGCTCAACCATGATGATTTGCCATGTTTATTTTTAATAATTGACTTTTTTCTCTACAAAGCGGAATTGGATCACGGTGAGCAAAATCACAATCGTCATCAGCACCACAGACTGCGCAGCCGAGCCACCCAAATCCATCGCCTTGAAACCGTCGTAATAGACCTTGTAAACCAAAATCGAGGTGTCCTGCCCAGGGCCGCCGTGGGTGGTGGCGTCGACAATCGCGAACGTGTCAAAAAACGCGTACACCATGTTGATGACGAGCAAAAAGAAGGTGGTGGGCGTGAGCAGCGGGAACTGGATGGTCCAAAACCGTCGCCATGGCTTTGCGCCGTCAATGGCGGCGGCTTCGATCAGCGACTTGGGGATGGACTGCAAACCCGCCAAAAAGAACAAGAAGTTGTAGGAAATTTGCTTCCACACGGCCGCCATGACAATCAGCGTCATGCCATGCGTGCCATTGAGCAAATGGTTCCAATTGATGCCAATTTTGCCCAAAGCATAGGCAACCACGCCCAACGACGGCGAAAACATGAAAATCCACAGCACACCAGCCACCGCTGGGGCGACGGCGTAGGGGATGATCAACATCGTTTTGTACAGCATCGCCCCTTTGATGATGCGGTCGGCAAAAATAGCCAGCATCAAGGACAGACCAATGCCCAAAACTGCGACCAATAACGAGAAAATAGCTGTGGTTTTGAAAGATGCCAAGTAGCTTTCATCGTTCCACAGCTGCAAGAAGTTTTGTAAACCCACCCATTCTTTGGACAAACCAAACGCGTCTTGCACCTGAAACGACTGCAAAACCGCTTGTATCGCTGGCCAAAAGAAAAACACGACAATCACGACCAACTGGGGCGCAATCAGCAGCCAGGGCAGCCAAGTTGATCGAAATTGAACGCGTTTTTCCATAAATGTGTTTTTAGGGTGCTAAAAATGACTCTAGTCGGTGTATTTATTGCCTAAGTAGCTATAAAAAGCATAGTAAATTAGAATTTTTATTTGCCTTTATTGACCGCCTCAAAACGTGCCAAATGCTCGTTACCGCGCTTCACAATGTCATCCAGCGCTTCTTTGGCCGTCTTTTTGCCATTCCACACTTGTTCCAATTCTTCGTCTTCCACGGCGCGGATTTGCACGTAGTTACCTAGGCGAATGCCACGGCTCTTGTCGGTGACTTTGCGGATCATTTGCGTCACTGCCACATCAGTGCCTGGGTTTTGCTTATAAAAGCCAGAAGCCTCGGTGAGCTTGTAGGCAGCGGTGGTGACTGGCAGGTAGCCAGTGCGTTTGTGGCTGGCAGACTGCACTTCGGGGCTGGAAATGTAGTTGAAGAAAGCGGCGACACCTTTGTATTCGGCTGGCTTTTTACCCGCCATGACCCACAAACTCGCACCACCGATAACGGTGTTTTGCGGCGCACCGGCCACATCGGGGTAGTACGGCAGCGGGGCTAATCCATAAGCAAACTTGGCATTTTTAGCCACATTGCCGTAAAAGCCAGATGAGGTATTGATCATCGCGCATTCGCCCGAGACAAAGCTGGCTTCAGGCACATTGCCACGGCCTTTGTAGACAAACAAACCTTGTTTGGCCATGTTGGCTAGGTTTTCAATGTGGCGCACATGCAGTGGTGAATTCACCTTCATGCGCGCATCCAAGCCAGACAAGCCATTGTTTTTGGTGGCAAATTCAACGTTGTGCCAAGCTGAGAAGCTCTCCAGCTGCGTCCAGCCCTGCCAAGCCGTGGTAAACGGGCATTTGTGCCCGCTGGCTTTGAGTTTTGCGGCCGCTAGTGCCACTTCTGGCCAGGTGCCTGGTGCTTTGGTGGTGTCGATGCCAGCGGCTTTGAAGGCGTCCTTGTTGAAGTAAAAGACCGTTGTCGAGCTGTTGAACGGGAAACTCAGCATTTGGCCGTTGGGCGCGGTGTAGTAGCCGGCGACGGCCGCCACATAGCCGCTGGGGTCAAATTTTTGGCTGGCGTCTTTCATCACCTGCGCCACAGGAACAATCGCACCTTTACTGGCCATCATGGTGGCCGTTCCAACCTCAAACACCTGCAAAATGTGCGGTGCGTTTCCAGCTCGGAAGGCTGCGACGGCAGCGGTCATGGACTCGTCATACGAGCCTTTGTAGGTGGGGATGATTTTGTAATCTTTTTGGCTGGCGTTGAAGTCTTTGGCCAGGTCGTTCACCCATTCACCGTTTACCGCGGTCATGGAATGCCACCATTGCACCTCGGTTTGCGCCTGCGCTTGCAGGCTAAAAAGACCTAAAACGGCAGCTGCGGCAGCTGCAAAACGTATAGTTTTCATGTAAATCTCCAAATAAATCAACAAATTACCTAAAAAAACGTCTAGTAAATGATAGTTGAGCCGACCTGAAAAACGCTGCGGGTTATCCACTACTAGGTCGTGAGCAGCCGTATTTACAGTACGCCAAGTTGAATTTAGCGCCTAAATGTGTCCGCTCGGTGACAAGGTCATGCTGCACTGCGGTAACATTGGAGGAGATGAATCCTTCTACTATGCTTTCTACCCCGCTTTTCCCTAAACCAGCTGCTCAAACGGAACAAGGCCATACTGCTGAGCGCATTCGCGAAATTCCGTACAACTACACCTCGTTTTCAGACCGTGAAATCGTACAACGGATTTTGGGCGACCGTGCTTGGCAAATCTTGAACCAATTGCGTGAAGAGCGCAGCACAGGCCGCTCGGCGCGCATGCTGTACGAGGCGATGGGCGATATTTGGGTGGTGCAGCGCAACCCGTATTTGCAGGACGACTTGCTGGATAACCCCAAGCGCCGCCAGCAATTGGTGGATGCTTTACGCCACAGACTGTCAGAAGTAGAAAAACGCCGCACACCGCAAGCGGATGCCTCACGTGATGCGCTGGTGGGAGAGCTGATTGTGATGGCAGCTGGCGCAATCAATACATTTGATGCTATCTTTTTAAAAGCAACGGCACTACGTAAAAAGACATTAAAAACGTTGGGAAGACTCACCGCAAGTGACAACATCAAGTTCGACGGCTTGAGCCGCGTCAGCCATGTGACCGACGCGACCGATTGGCGCGTGGAGTACCCGTTTGTAGTGTTGACGCCCGATTCAGAGGCTGAGATGGCAGGCTTGGTCAAAGGCTGTATCGAGCTGGGGCTGACGATTATTCCGCGTGGCGGTGGTACGGGTTACACCGGCGGGGCGATTCCGCTGACGTGGAAAAGCGCGGTCATCAACACCGAAAAACTAGAAGCCATGACCGAGGTGGAGATGCGCACCTTGCCGGGCCATAGTCAGCCCGTGGCGACGGTGTGGACCGAAGCTGGCGTGGTGACGCAGCGTGTGGCGGATGCGGCGGAGCGGGGCGGGTTTGTCTTCGCGGTAGACCCAACCTCGGCCGAGGCCAGCTGCATTGGCGGCAACATCGCCATGAACGCAGGCGGTAAAAAAGCCGTGCTGTGGGGTACGGCGCTGGATAATTTGGCCAGCTGGCGCATGGTGACACCAGACGCCAAGTGGCTGGAAGTGACCCGCCTGAACCACAACATGGGGAAAATCCATGATGCGGAGATGGCGAGTTTTGAGTTGAAATACTTTGAGGCCGATGGCAAAAAGCTGATTCGCACTGAGCAATTGGACATTGCTGGCCCGTCTTTCCGTAAAGAAGGCTTGGGCAAAGACGTGACCGACAAGTTTTTGAGCGGTCTGCCAGGCATTCAAAAAGAAGGCTGCGACGGCCTGATCACCAGCGCCCGCTGGGTGGTGCACAAAATGCCGCAGCACACGCGCACGGTTTGCCTGGAGTTTTTTGGCAATGCCAAAGACGCCGTGCCTAGCATCGTCGAAATCAAAGACTTCATGTTTGCCGAGCAAAAGCGCACTGGTGTGTTGCTCGCCGGCTTGGAGCATTTGGACGACAGGTACTTGAAAGCTGTGGGTTACGCCACCAAATCGAAACGTGCGCATACCGGTACGAGCAATGGTTTGCCCAAAATGGTGCTCTTCGGTGATATCGCCGGCGACAATGCGGACGACGTGGCGCGTGCCACCTCTGAAGTGGTGCGGATTGCCAATTCGCGCAACGGTGAAGGTTTTGTCGCCACCAGTCCTGAAGCACGTAAAAAGTTTTGGTTAGACCGGAAGCGTACGGCGGCCATCTCCAAGCACACCAACGCCTTCAAAATCAACGAAGACGTGGTTATCCCGCTGCCGCGCATGGCCGAGTACACCGATGGCATAGAGCGCATCAACATCGAGCTGAGCTTGCAAAACAAAATCAAGCTGTGCGATGCGCTGGAAGATTTCTTTAAAAAAGGCAATTTGCCACTCAGCAAGCATGACGACGCGGCGGGTTTAACCTCAAGTGAATTGCTGGAAGACCGCGTTGCCCAAGCTTTGGCGCTGGTGGCAGATGTCCGCAATTTATGGGTCGGCTGGCTGGCGAATGTTGAACAACTTTTCCCACAGCTGCAAGACCACACCTTGCGCGCCAGCTGGAAAACCGATTTGCGCGCCAAGCTGCAGCTGATTTTTACCGGCGCAGCGTTTGTACCGGTTTTGGAAGAGTGCACAGCGATTCACAAACGTGTCTTAAAAGGCCGCGTCTGGGCCGCTTTGCACATGCATGCGGGTGACGGCAACGTGCACACCAACTTGCCAGTGAACAGTGACGACTATGAAATGCTGCAGTCGGCCCATGCCGCCGTGGCGCGCATCATGGTCTTGGCGCGTAGTTTGGATGGCGTTATTTCTGGTGAACACGGCATTGGCATCACCAAGCTGGAGTTTTTGACCGATGCCGAGTTGCAACCCTTTGCCGACTACAAACAACGCGTTGACCCTGAAGGTCGGTTCAACAAAGGCAAGCTCTTGCGCGAGAGTTTGATTCGTCCAGAGTTGCTAGAAAAAACAGAGCAAGAAAAGCAATCAAAACGCCGACTACGGGCTGATTCATCGGTTAAATTGAACGATGAGGCCAAAACCTGGCATTCTGATTTAAGCAACGCTTACACGCCGAGCTTTGGGCTGATGGGGCACGAATCGCTCATCATGTCGCAAAGCGATATTGGCGCGATTGCCGACAGCGTGAAAGACTGCCTGCGTTGCGGCAAGTGCAAACCGGTATGTGCGACGCATGTGCCACGTGCGAATTTGCTGTACAGCCCGCGCAATAAAATCTTGGCCACTTCGTTGCTCGTGGAAGCGTTTTTGTACGAAGAGCAAACGCGCCGTGGCATCAGCATCAAGCATTGGCAGGAGTTTGAAGACGTGGCGGACCACTGCACGGTGTGCCACAAGTGTTTGACGCCTTGCCCGGTCGATATCGACTTTGGTGATGTGTCTATGAATATGCGTAATTTGTTGCGCAAAATGGGACAAAAAACCTTCCGCCCGGGCAATGCGCTGGCGATGTTCTTTTTGAATGCAACGAATCCATTGACCATTAATTTGGTACGCACAGCTATGGTTGGTGTGGGTTTCAAACTGCAGCGACTTGCCAATGATGTCTTGCGCCCCTTTGCCAAAAAGCAAACAGCCAAGCCACGTCCAACAGTCGGTCTACCGCCTATCAAAGAGCAGGTGATTCACTTCATCAACAAAAAAATGCCGGGTGGTTTGCCGAAAAAATCAGCCCGTGCTTTGCTGGACATTGAAGACAACGATTACGTGCCAATTATTCGTAACCCGCAAGCGACGAATGCGGAAACGGAAGCTGTGTTTTACTTCCCCGGTTGTGGTTCTGAGCGTTTGTTCAGCCAAGTCGGCTTGGCGACGCAGGCCATGCTGTGGCATGCAGGTGTGCAAACGGTGTTGCCGCCGGGCTATTTGTGCTGCGGCTACCCGCAAAAAGGCAGTGGTCAGTTTGACAAAGCCGAGAAAATCATCACCGATAACCGCGTGTTGTTCCACCGCGTTGCCAACACGCTGAATTACCTGGACATCAAAACCGTGGTGGTGAGCTGCGGTACGTGCTACGACCAGCTGCAAGGGTATGAGTTTGACAAAATCTTCCCGGGTTGCCGCATTATCGACATCCATGAGTATTTGCTTGAAAAGAATATCAAGTTGGACATGAACACTGGCGTCGGCGCTGGGTATTTGTACCACGACCCATGTCACAGCCCCATGAAGCTGCAAGAGCCGCTGAAAACCGTCAAAGCTCTGTTGGGCGATAACGTGCTGCAAAACGACCGTTGTTGTGGTGAGTCTGGCACGTTGGGGGTGACTCGACCCGATATTTCTACACAAGTGCGCTTCCGAAAAGAAGAGGAATTGCAAAAAGGCGCGGATAAGTTGAAGGCTATCGGCGCGGTGGGCGAAAAGGCGAATGTCAAAATTTTGACCAGCTGCCCAAGTTGCTTGCAGGGGCTGAGTCGCTACGGCAATGACTTGAACAACGGCTTGCTAGAGGCCGATTACATTGTGGTTGAAATGGCGAACCAAATACTAGGCAAAGAATGGATGCCTGAATACGTTGCTTTGGCTAACAATGGCGGCATTGAACGCGTGTTGGTCTAAAAAATTAAGGAATCATCATGGCAGGCTTAGCATCAGGCTCACCGACACCGGAAGAGCTCACCGTTCACTCGAAATCCAAGGTTTTGGAAATCAAGTTTTCTGACGGTGCGACTTTTCAAATCCCATTTGAGCTGATGCGGATTTCGTCACCGTCCGCAGAAGTGCAGGGTCACGGCCCAGGCCAGGAAATTTTGCAAACTGGCAAGCGTGATGTGGGCTTGCTGGGGATAGAGCCCATTGGGAATTACGCTATTCAGCCCAGTTTTACCGACGGACACGATACCGGTTTGTTCACTTGGGATTATTTGTATTTTTTGGGCTCAAAACAAGCTGAAATTTGGCAGGATTACGAAGCGCGGCTGAAAGCGGCTGGTATCAGCCGAGATGCGCCCATGATTGAGAAATCTGCTGGTGGCTGCGCTAGTCATTAAAAATTAAGATACAACCATGAGTCAAACACATTTCGGATTTCAGACGGTCGAAGAAAAAGACAAAGCCAAACACGTGCGCGGCGTGTTTGATTCGGTCGCACCCAAGTACGACATCATGAACGACCTGATGTCTATGGGCTTGCACCGTGCTTGGAAAGCCTACACCGTCTTGGTTGCCAACGTGCAAGAGGGAGCACAGGTGTTGGATATCGCCGGTGGCACGGGTGATTTGGCACTGGCTTTTGCTAAAAAAGTGGGTAAAACAGGTCGCGTGGTGCATACCGACATCAACGAAGCCATGCTGCGTGAGGGGCGTGATCGTCTTGTCAACGCTGGCGTCATACTGCCCACTTTTGTGTGTGATGCGGAGAAGTTGCCATTTCCAGACAACCATTTTGACGTGGTGACGGTTGCTTTTGGGCTACGCAACATGACGCATAAAGACGCTGCCTTGAAGGAAATGAACCGTGTTTTGAAGCCCAATGGCAAACTCTTGGTGTTGGAATTTTCGAAAATAGCCAAACCCTTGTCCAAGGTTTACGACTGGTATTCTTTCAATGTGTTACCAAAACTAGGCAAACTGGTGGCGGGTGATGACGCAAGTTACCGTTATTTGGCAGAGTCGATTCGCATGCACCCAGGGCAAGAGGAACTCAAATTACTCATGAAAAGAGCTGGTTTCGGCCATGTAGATTTTCATAATTTGACCGGCGGAGTTGTTGCTTTGCATGTGGGAATCAAGTGCTAAGCGCATGTTTCAATGTCTAAATTGTGTGAATATTCACAAATTGTGAAAATTAGCTAACTAATTAACCTTATTCATACAAAGTCTCTGTAAGCACCTATTGAAATACGAGGCATTTGCCCCTACATTTATGGGGTGTTGATGTCAACATGTGTGTTTGGAGAAAACATGAAATTTTGGTCTGCAATATTGGTTTGTGCACTTGCTTTTTCGGGATTGAACGCTGAAGCAGCCCGTCGTATGGGTGGTGGTTCCTCGTTTGGTAAACAATCCAGCAATGTGACGCAAAAAAGTACAACGCCAACTGCGCCTGCACAAAACGCAAACAGTGCTGCTGCTAAACCTGCTGCAGCTGCGCCGGCAGCGGCTCCTGCTGTTGCGCCTAAAAAGCCCTGGGGCGCTATGCTTGGTGGCTTGGCCGCTGGCTTGGGCTTGGCTTGGTTAGCAAACTCTTTAGGCCTAGGCGGTATGCTAGGTGGCATTATGCAGGCTGTCATGTTTGGTTTATTGGCGTTTGGCGTGATTGCTCTTGTTATGTACTTTATTCGCTCACGCGGTAAAAAAACGACAGGCAATTCATTTAACGCTAACAGCCCCTATGCTATGCAAGGTGCAGGCAGTACTTCAGCCGTAGATGCGATAGCGCCACGTTCTTACAGCCCGCAAAACGTAGGTAACGACGCCTCTGCCCGTCCATGGGAAGGCAATACAGCCGCTTTTGACAGCTCAAATGCTGGGCAAGCAGGCAAATCCATGATCGGTTCTGGTTTGCAATCTTCCGATAATGCGACTGGTTTGTCTGGCTCGCAATCTTGGGGCGTTCCTGCTGATTTCGACACAGCTGGCTTCTTGACAGCTGCAAAGCGCAATTTTGTGACTCTGCAAGATGCATGGGACAAAGCCGATATTGCCGCTCTTCGTGCCATGATGACGGACGAAATGGCTGGTGAGATCAAGTCTCAGTTGGCGGAGCGTGGCGTACAAGCAGGTGTTGTCAACAAAACCGACGTGGTGATGTTGGATGCGCAATTGCTTGGCATTGAAGAGATGACGACTGAATACATGGCCAGTGTTGAGTTCTCAGGCATGATTCGTGAAGACGTATCAGCTGGTCCAGCACCGTTCCGCGAAGTGTGGAACATGACCAAATCCAAAAATGGCGGTGGTTGGTTGGTAGCAGGTGTGCAAGCACTGCAGTAAATTTATAAACCTTGCGATTTTAAAAATCGCAAAAGTCGTGAATAATTGGGGACTATGGCAACATCGTCCCCTTTTTCTTTGTTCAATGA
>JANPIC010000068.1:0-2223 GCA_031424795.1 Polaromonas sp.
CTCCGGTAAACGCTGGCAAAGCGCACGTAGGCCACTTTGTCTAGCTTGCGCAGCTCGCGCATGACCATTTCGCCCAAGCGGGTGGAGGCGATTTCGCGGTCGCCCAGGTTGAGGAGTTTTTCTTCGATGCGCTCTATGGCATTGTCGACCTGTTCGGTGCTGACGGGGCGTTTGCGCAGGGCTAGGTTGAACGAGGCGATGAGTTTGGCGCGCTCGTAGTCGATGCGTCTGCCGTCTTTTTTGACGACGAAGGGGAAGTTGAGGTCTGGGCGCTCATACGTGGTGAAGCGCTTTTCACACGCGGCGCACTGGCGGCGCCTGCGGATGAAGCTGCCGTCTTCAGACTCACGCGTTTCCACCACTTGGGTGTCGGTGTGTGAGCAGAAGGGGCACTTCATAGCAAACCCACTTGATTACAATTTTGCGCTGGGCCGCCCCAAGCAAAATTAGCCCCCATGGGGGGCAGCGCATTACACGTAGTGAAAAGCGTGGGGGTCATTTATAAACAGGGAATCTAGCTGTCAAAGCGTTCACTTTGGCGCGAACAGCTTCGATATTTGCTGCATCGCGCGGGTTATCCAGCACATCCGCTACCAAATTAGCCGTGAAACGTGCTTCTTCGTCCTTGAAGCCACGTGTCGTCATCGCTGGGGTGCCGATGCGGATGCCGCTGGTGACCATGGGTTTTTCTGGGTCGTTCGGAATGGCGTTTTTGTTGATGGTCATGTGGGCGCTGCCCAAGACGGCTTCGGCTTCTTTGCCGGTGATGCCTTTGGCGCGCAGGTCAACCAGCATGACGTGGCTTTCTGTGCGGCCACTGACGATGCGCAAACCGCGCGAAACCAAGGTTTCAGCGACGATTTGGGCGTTTTTGAGCACTTGTTGCTGGTAGATTTTGAAATCTGGCTGCAGCGCTTCTTTGAATGCAACGGCTTTCGCGGCGATGACGTGCATCAGCGGGCCGCCTTGCAGGCCGGGGAAAATGGCGCTGTTGATGGCTTTTTCGTGGATAGACTTCATCAAAATGATACCGCCACGGGGGCCGCGCAAGCTCTTGTGGGTGGTGGATGTAACGATATCGGCATGCGGTACGGGGTTGGGGTAAATGCCAGCGGCGATCAAACCTGCATAGTGCGCCATATCGACCATGAAAATCGCGCCAACATCTTTTGCAACTTTGGCAAAACGTTCAAAATCTATAGCAAGAGAATAAGCAGATGCGCCGGCTATGATCAGTTTTGGCTTGGTTTCGTGGGCTTTTTTCTCCATCGCGTCGTAGTCAATCGCTTCGTTCGCGTCCAGGCCGTAGCTGACTACATTGAACCATTTGCCGCTAATGTTCAAAGGCATGCCGTGCGTCAAATGGCCGCCTTCAGCCAGGCTCATGCCCATGATGGTGTCGCCGGGCTTCAAGAATGCCAAAAACACGGCTTCGTTGGCCGATGCGCCGCAATGGGGCTGCACGTTGGCCGCTTCTGCGCCAAAAATTTGTTTCACACGGTCAATCGCCAATTGCTCAGCGATATCGACATACTCGCAGCCGCCATAGTAGCGTTTGCCTGGATAGCCTTCGGCGTATTTGTTGGTCAGCTGGCTGCCTTGTGCGGCCATGACGGCGGGGGAGGCGTAGTTTTCAGAGGCAATCAGCTCGATGTGGTGCTCTTGGCGGGCGTTTTCTTGCAAAATCGCGGCATACAGCTCAGGGTCGGTTTGCTCGATGAGAATGTTACGGTTGTACATGGGTTCAGTCCAATCATGAAATTTACAGGCGCTATGACTTTGTCGTTTACGCGCTTTAAGTTAGCTGTAGACGCAAAAGTCTGCCCAGGCGAACGGCTGAACACTGGGCAACTTCAGTTTGTTAGTCGACAGCGGTACGCTTCCCAGTGGTTGCTCAATGCTTGTTTTATTGATCCCACATCAACAAAAAGCCCTCTACTTGTACAGTGAGGGCTTTTGCCTATCGCCAGTTGCGTACCCTGCTAGTGTAGCAAAGTTCGCCCAAACTGGTTTACAAAGCAGCTATTTTCTCAACCGTTAGGTCTGTAGCTGGCTTGGCAGGCGCCGTCACAGGCAGCAAGGCAGGCGTTGCGTTTGCTGGCGTCTCTGCGGTTGCTTTGGCACGAATTAACGTTGATTCCGCGACGTCTAGCGTTGGTTTGCGCATCGGTGCGGCTTTGCCATAGGCGACTTGGTACAAGCGGGTGTATTCGGCCACTACTT
>JANPIC010000069.1:0-26173 GCA_031424795.1 Polaromonas sp.
TCAGCCCGAACGGTTAGCTCGTATGGTTACAGCAACTTTGATGATTTTTTAAGCACCCTAGCCCAAGACAAACGCAAAAAAATCCGTGCCGAACGCCGCAAAGTCACCGAGGCTGGCGTCACCTTCCGCTGGTCGCTGGGCACAGATATCAGCGATGCGGACTGGGATTTCTTCTACCGCTGCTACGAACGCACCTACTGGGAGCACGGCAACGCCCCATATTTGAGCCGCGACTTCTTCACCCAGATGCAGCAAACCATGCCCGAGAACTGGCTACTCTTCACCGCAGAACGCGAAGGCACGCCAATTGCTACAAGTTTAGTAGCTGTTAAGGCAGTAAATACGCCGGCTACAGGCGAAAATGACAATAAAAATGAGCAATTTAGCGAAAATTTAGACAAAATCAGCCCAAAAACAGCTAAAAACTCCGAAAAAATAGCCTACGGCCGCTACTGGGGCGCTCTTGAACGCGTCGATTGCCTGCATTTTGAAGCCTGTTACTACCAACCCATTGAATGGTGCATCAACCACGGCTACCAGCGCTTTGAAGGCGGTGCGCAAGGCGAACACAAAATGGCCCGAGCCCTGCTCCCCATCAAAGCCACCAGCGCCCACTGGCTAGCCCACCCCGCCTTCGCAGAAGCCGTCCAACGCTTTCTGGACCGCGAAGGGCAAGGGATTGAGAACTATATGGAGGATTTGGGGAGGAGGAGTCCGTTGAAGGGATGAGATTTAGCTTTCAAATAGGATTTGTCTCTTTAAATGGTGGGTGGCGGTTATAGCCAATCTTTGGATCATTTGCACGCAAATCTCGGATGTACCCCATTTCAACCTTGAGCACCTCACTATTCGTTGCAACTTCAGACTCCCACAGAATTTCTTTTCGTATTGTGAAGTCGCGCTGTTGCTCCCAAGTGAAGTCATTAAACAATAGCTGCGGATTAGCGCTGCCAAAATAATTGACGCTGTAAGCAGTGTCGCTGCCTACGTATATTTTCCCGTTGGGATAGGTGATTTTGTAAATTATTTTCACTTTAGGGCTCGAGCAGTAAATAATGGCACAAATCAAGCAGGCGAATGTGTTTTCACCCAATCCTTCAGCACATCATTCATTTTTGACTGATAGCCAGCCCCTTGCGACTTGAAGAACTCCAGAATATCAGCATCCAAACGCACTGAGGTCAAAACCTTGGTCGGCGCGGCTTGAGGGCCGCGACCGCGCTTAAGAACGGGAGCGCCCAGCATGTCTTCCGTCCACGGTGGGTTGTCAGCATCTAGCACCTTAGCCGATGTTTTCTTTGGCAATTTGACTGTAGTAACGAGCTTCATGTTTTTCTGCCTTTCGCAGTGAAATAACGTGCGCTCCTGTCGAGCGCTCTGTGTAAACCATCACAACCACTTCTCTGCTTAGCACCCCGAAACAGACGAGACGCGCTTCGCCGTAGTCTTGCCGAGTGTCTTCACGCGTCACAGTGAAGTGATCCCAAATTGCATCGCATCCGGCGAAATCAAACCCATGGTTCTTGATGTTCAGCTTCCGCTTGGATTCGTCCCATGTGAGCATATTATATTGTATCTACAAAATAAGAGATTTATTTTTAACTTTGGAAGCGTTTTTTGACAATCTCAATAATTATACTGATATTTTATACAGTAAATTTAAACATTCAATATACTATACTTTTAATAGCAGTTAAGACAATAAACACGCCGGCTAGAGCCCCAAAATAGCCTCAATTTCAGTAAAAAATCAGTAATAACCCGCACACCCCGCGTCCCCCACGTGACCCCAATTAAGAGTGCTGCATCTAAAAGCGCTCAAAACGTGTCGTTTTTAACGTTTACCCCTATGAAATGCGCGTTTTAACGACCCACGCTTCATGCAAGTCTGCTACCGTATGTCACAGCGAAACAACATGGGGCAGCGCCCCAAACTGAAACATGCCAAATATGCAGTCGGCAGCTTTGAACAACGCATCTGCGCAGCAGCGTCGTAGCAGCGCCAAGCGCAGTGAAGCGCACCACATTCCCCCTATCGATATGCCCAAACCTTACGTTCCGTTGCACGACGTGGCACCACCACATTTAGCTTTGATGGCACTTGAAATGCGGGTGTTTTGGGAATTTGGCGCTGTGGTGCCGTCTTGGCCTGCGCTGCAAAAAGCGCCTAAGGCAGACACAAAAGCCGATGGCAACAGCGTGATTGTGTTCCCGGGTTTGAGCGCGGGTGATTTGAGCACAGTGCCGCTGCGCAAGTACTTAGAGTCATTGGGCTATGTCACCGAGGGCTGGAACCAAGGGCTGAACTTGGGGCCGCGCCCTGGTGTTTTAGAAACGGCGAGACAGCAAATTACGGATGCATTCAACCAATCTGGCCGCAAGGTGAGCCTGATTGGCTGGAGCTTGGGCGGCGTTTACGCCCGCGAGCTGGCCAAAATGATGCCTGAAATGGTGCATTGCGTCATCACGCTGGGCACGCCGTTTGCCGGATCGCCCAAATCAACCAACGCTTGGCGGGTGTACGAGTTTGCCAGTCGCCGCAAAATCGAGATTGAACGCGCGAATTTCGACTTGCCAACAGCACCCACTGTGCCGACGACCAGCATTTTCTCGCGCACGGATGGTGTGGTGGCTTGGCAAGGCAGTATCCAAGCGCCCTGCAAGATCAACCCACACACCGAAAACATTGAAGTGTTCGCCAGCCACGTGGGCATGGGCTTGAACCCCAGTGCTTGGTGGGCAGTGGCGGACAGGTTGTCGCAAAAGCATGCGAGCTGGAAGCCCTTTGTCGCGCCTAAGCTGATGGGATTGCACAAATTTATTTACCCACGCTCGCCGCATGCAATGGACTGAAGTGTGTCATTTAGGCGCATAAACTGCGTTAAATTTCATTAAATTTCGTTAAGTGTGGCAGAATTGGCATCAATATTGATTTAATTGTGAGATGACACAACAACCTCTAGCACCGGATTTGCAGTTGCTTGCCGCACAAGGCAAGCCACAAAGTTTCAAAAAAGGCGCGCTCATCTTCAAAGATGGCGACAAAGGCGATGCGCTTTATATCTTACTGGAAGGCCGCGTGCGGGCTTATGGCTCAGCCATTTCAGGCAAAGAAATCACGTATGGCTATGTGGCTGCGGGTGAGTATTTTGGAGAGTTAACGCTAGACGGGGGAAACCGGTCGGCGAATGTAGAGGCCATTGAACCCTGCAAATGCGCGATTGTGACCAATGCGCAGCTAGAAGCTTTCATGCAAGAGCACCCAAGATTTGGCACTGAAATGCTGCACACCGTCATTCGACGCGCTAGACAGTCCACCGACAATGCCCGAAATATTGCACTTTTGGATGTTTATTCGCGCTTAAAGCGTGCCATTGAGAAGCTCACGCCAGAAATAACTGTGGGTATCAGCATCACGCACTCTGAGCTAGCCGCCGATGTGGGTGCATCTCGCGAAATGGTGAGTAAGCTGCTGAAAGACCTAGAAGTTGGCGGCTACGTCAAAATGCAAAACCGCCAACTGAGCCGGTTAAAAGCGCTTCCTGAGCGTTGGTAAGCAAATTTAACCCCTCGAATTTGCTATACTTTCAATAGCTATCTAGAAAGTAAATACGCCGGCTAGAGGTGTATTCATCACCTTAAAGAGGCTTTTAGAGAAATTAAACTTTCAAGCTCTTTTCGTAGTTGGCAATGCCGTCTGTGATCTCTTTGTAAGCAGCTTCCGGGCCTTCCCAGCCGTTGACTTTGACCCATTTGCCTTTTTCCAGGTCTTTGTAGTGCTCAAAGAAGTGGGAGATGGTTTTCAGGCGCAGTTCGTTCAAATCTTCAGGTTTTTGCCATTGTGTGTAGAGTGAGCATTTTTTGTCGATAGGCACGGCCAGCACTTTGCCGTCTTCGCCAGCTTCGTCGGTCATTTTCAAGATGCCGATCGGGCGGCAGGTCACTACAACGCCTGGAAACAAAGGCACTGGGGTGATGACGAGCACGTCGACTGGGTCACCATCGCCGCACAGGGTTTTGGGCACATAACCGTAGTTGGTCGGGTAGTGCATAGAGGTGCTCATGAAGCGGTCTACAAAAATCGCGCCTGATTCTTTGTCCACTTCGTACTTGATCGGGTCGGCATTCATCGGAATTTCGATGATGACGTTGAATTCGTGGGGGGCGTTTTTACCAGGGGTGACTTTGTCTAAGGACATGGTTGCGGGCTCTTTAAGTTATAAAAAAAGGGTCAAAACTGAATCAAATCATCAGTACTCATCTAAGTACTTTCCCGCATTTTACTTTCAACAGGCTTGCATCGCCGTCAAATTGTCACATTTTCGAGTTAAAGTGACCTCGTTGGCCAATCGACATGTCCGCATAAGGGTAGCGAGGAAGCAACGCAGCGGGAGTTTGCGTTGTCCATGTTGTTGAGCTTGCATGTGGCCTGCGTCTGACTCCTTTCAAGCGATTCAACAAGGAGATAGACATGACAGGTAATTCTGCGCTCATTTTGGCGCTCGTTTGTGGACTGATAGCCGTGGCTTACGGCTTTTGGGCCCGCAGTTGGATTCTTTCCCAAGATGCTGGTAATGCGCGCATGCAAGAGATTGCAGCCGCGATTCAAACCGGTGCTGCCGCTTATTTAGCGCGCCAGTACAAAACCATCACCATCGTGGGTGTGGTTTTAGCGATTTTGATTTTCTTTTTCCTCGACAGCATGTCGGCTATTGGCTTTGTCATTGGCGCGTTGCTGTCTGGCTTGTGCGGCTTTATTGGCATGAACGTGTCGGTCAAAGCCAATGTACGCACGGCTCAGGCGGCGACCAAAGGCATTGGCCCTGCGCTGGATGTCGCGTTTCGCGGCGGCGCTATCACCGGCATGCTGGTGGTTGGTCTTGGATTACTGGGCGTGACAGCGTTTTACTGGTTTTTGGTGGGTAACGGCAACATGACACCGGATAAAAACTTGGCCAAAATACTGAATCCGCTGATTGGTTTTGCCTTCGGTTCATCACTGATTTCGATTTTTGCCCGTTTGGGCGGCGGTATTTTCACCAAAGGTGCTGACGTAGGCGCGGATTTGGTGGGCAAAGTGGAAGCCGGCATCCCAGAAGATGACCCGCGCAACCCCGCTGTGATTGCCGACAACGTGGGTGACAACGTGGGTGACTGCGCTGGTATGGCTGCCGATTTGTTTGAAACTTATGCTGTGACGTTGATTGCCACCATGGTTTTGGGCGCTTTGTTGGTAACAGGCGCAGGTACGGCTGCCGTGGTTTACCCACTGGCGCTGGGTGCGGTGTCTATCGTCGCTTCCATCATTGGCTGCTTCTTCGTCAAAGCGTCACCTGGCATGAAAAACGTCATGCCTGCGCTGTACAAAGGTTTGGCCGTGGCTGGCGGTTTGTCGCTCATCGCTTTTTACTTTGTGACGACCTGGTTGATGCCTGACAACGCGATCAAAGCCGCTGGCAGCCAAATGGCGCTCTTTGGCGCTTGTTTTGTCGGTTTGGCGTTGACGGCAGCCTTGGTGTGGATCACCGAGTTTTACACCGGCACGCAGTATTCTCCTGTGCAGCACATCGCAGCGGCGTCTACAACGGGTCACGGTACCAATATCATCGCGGGCTTGGGCGTTTCCATGCGATCTACCGCTTGGCCGGTGATTTTTGTGTGTATCGCCATCATGTCGGCTTACACACTGGCTGGTTTGTACGGTATCGCGATTGCGGCGACATCCATGCTGTCCATGGCCGGTATCGTGGTGGCTCTTGACGCTTACGGCCCTATCACCGACAACGCTGGCGGTATCGCCGAAATGGCCGAAATGCCAAAAAGCGTGCGTGATATCACCGATCCACTCGATGCTGTCGGCAATACGACGAAAGCCGTGACCAAAGGCTACGCCATTGGCTCGGCGGGCTTGGCTGCGCTGGTGCTGTTTGCCGATTACACCCACAAACTGGAAGCTTACGGCAAGGCGATCAGCTTTGATTTGAGCGACCCCTTGGTCATCATCGGCCTGTTCATCGGCGGTTTGATTCCCTACCTTTTCGGTGCGATGGCCATGGAAGCGGTGGGCCGTGCTGCAGGTTCAGTGGTGGTTGAAGTGCGTCGCCAGTTTGCTGATGGTGCCATCATGTCCGGCGTTCGCAAGCCTGACTACAGCGCTGCGGTGGACATGTTGACCTCAGCCGCCATCAAAGAGATGATGATTCCATCACTTTTGCCCGTGGTGGTGCCCATTTTGGTCGGTTTGGTGCTGGGGCCAAAAGCCTTGGGCGGCTTGCTGATGGGAACGATTGTGACCGGCTTGTTTGTCGCGATTTCCATGTGCACAGGCGGCGGCGCTTGGGACAATGCGAAAAAGTACATTGAAGACGGCAACCACGGTGGCAAAGGCTCAGAAGCGCACAAAGCGGCTGTGACCGGCGACACCGTGGGCGACCCGTACAAAGACACCGCTGGCCCAGCGATCAACCCGCTCATCAAGATTATCAACATTGTGGCGCTCTTGATTGTGCCTTTGATGATGAAGTTTCACGGTGGTGACATGGCTGCCGCGCCTGCTGTACCAGTAACAGCTGCTGTGGTTGCTACGGCTGCCGCTACAGCACCCGCTGATGCGGCGTCGGCCAAGGCTGAGAAGTGACTGCGCAGTAATCGAAAGTCAAAGAGATGACAAATAGCCCACTTTGGTGGGCTATTTTTTTACCTGCATTTTGAGTCAATTTACAGGATAGGCTCAGTATTTCCTAGATTCGATAGATAATTACCCACTCATTCTTGAAAAACATAAAAATGACTCAAAGACAAAACAGCTATACCTACGAAGAACTAATCGAATGCGGACACGGCAAGACTTTTGGCGAAGGAAATGCCAAGCTGCCTTTGCCACCGATGTTGATGTTTGATCGCATCGTCTCCATCACAGCGGACGGCGGCAAGCATGGCAAAGGACAAATCATTGCCGAGCTGGACGTTCGCCCCGATTTATGGTTTTTTGATTGCCATTTTGAAGGTGACCCAGTCATGCCGGGTTGCTTGGGTTTAGACGCCATGTGGCAATTGATCGGATTTTTCTTAGGCTGGAGCGGCGGCCCTGGGCGTGGTCGTGCTCTTGGCGCTGGCGAGATTAAATTCACAGGCGAAGTGTTACCTACCGCAAAATTGGTCACCTACCGCATTGACCTGAATCGCCTTGTCATGCGCAAATTGGTGATGGGCGTAGCCGATGCAACTTTAGAAGTTGACGGCAAAGAGATTTATACCGCTACGGACTTAAAAGTTGGTTTGTACACCAGCTAAACCCGCTTATAGCCATTAATTTATAGGATCACACCATGCGTCGCGTCGTCGTCACCGGAATGGGTATTGTTTGCAGCATCGGCAACAACAAAGCAGAAGTTGTAGACAGTTTGAAAGAAGGCCGTTCTGGCATCACGTTTCAGCCTGAATATGCAGCGCAAGGTTTGCGCTCACACGTAGCGGGCTCAGTCAAAAATCTAGATGTTGAGGCATTGATTGACCGCAAATTGATGCGTTTCATGGCCAATGGTCACGCTTATGCCTGGATTGCCATGCAAGAAGCGATTGCTGATGCTGGATTGCCAGAAGATCAAGTGTCCAATCTACGCACAGGTTTGATAGTTGGCGCGGGTGGTGCGTCGCATGAAAGCATTTCTGCCGGCATTGACACTTTGCGCGACAAAGGCGTACGGCGCGTTGGCCCCTACATGGTGACCAAAGCGATGGCTAGCGGCGTGTCTGCATGTTTAGCCACCGGTGCAAAAATCAAAGGCGTCAACTACAGCATCAGCTCAGCTTGTGCGACCAGCGCTCACTGTATCGGTGCAGGTGCAGAGCAAATTCAGCTGGGCAAGCAAGACATCGTTTTTGCTGGTGGCGCTGAGGAAGAGCATTGGACGCTGTCGTTCATGTTTGATGCGATGGGCGCACTGTCAAGCAAGTACAACGAAACACCCGATAAAGCATCCCGCACCTATGACACTGAGCGTGATGGGTTTGTCATCTCTGGCGGCGGCGGTATTTTGGTCTTAGAGGAATACGAACATGCCAAGGCACGCGGTGCAAAGATTTACGCTGAATTGGTCGGCTATGGCGCAACCTCTGATGGTTACGACATGGTTGCGCCGTCTGGCGAAGGCGCACAACGCTGCATGCGAATGGCTTTACTGGATGCCAATGGTAAAGACGTGGGGCAAGTTGATTATGTCAACACCCACGGTACCAGCACGCCTGTGGGCGATGTGAAAGAGATTGAAGCTATTCGTGCCGTATTCAGTGACACAGCACACACTGTGCCGCATATTGCATCAACCAAATCCCTCACCGGCCATGCGCTGGGTGCTGCGGGCGTGAATGAAGCGATTTACACTTTGCTGATGATGGAAAACAAGTTCATTGCAGCTTCTGCCAATATCGACAACCTTGACCCTGCGGCCGAAGGCTTGCCAATCGTGCGCCAGCGTATTGACAACGTGAATATCCAAACCGCCTTGTCAAACAGCTTCGGATTTGGCGGCACAAACGCGACATTGACCTTTTCACGCAAAGGTCTCTGACATGTTCAAGCGGTAGTTGCACAATATCGCTATGACTGAATCGATACTTGGCTCTGTGCCCTCCTCGGCTGAAAACGCTGCAAAATCAAAGCGTGTCATTCTTTTGCACGACGAACGTCATGCGAATCTTATAGAGTCGCCTGTGTTGCCGCTAAACAGCTTGCAACCCGTTTTAGCCAATGGTTTGTTAGCCGATCAATTAGGCCGGCAGCTGCACGATCTGCGCATCAGTGTGACGGATAGGTGCAACTTCCGTTGTAGCTATTGCATGCCCAAAGAAGTCTTCAACAAAGACTATCCGTATCTGCCGCATGCGTCCTTACTGACGTTTGAAGAAATCACGCGCCTCGCCAACGTATTCATGTCACATGGTGTTCGAAAAATCAGACTCACGGGTGGCGAACCGCTTTTGCGTAAAAACATTGAAGTGCTGATTGCACAATTAGCCGCGTTAAGAACACCAGAAGGTGAGAAATTAGATTTAACCTTGACGACCAATGGCTCCTTACTCGCTAAAAAAGCAATCGCACTCAAAACCGCAGGTTTGCAGCGCGTCACCGTCAGCTTAGATGGTTTGGATGATGCCGTTTTTCGCAGCATGAACGATGTAGATTTTCCCGTTGCAGATGTTTTAGCCGGGATTGAAGCTGCGCGCCAAGCGGGACTGGGTTTGGATAAACAAGGTCATTTCAGTGGCATAAAAATCAACATGGTGGTCAAACGTGGCACCAATGCCGACCAAATTTTGCCCATGGCCAGACATTTCCGTGGAACGGGGATGGTTTTGCGGTTCATTGAGTACATGGATGTAGGCGCGACTAATGGCTGGCGCATGGATGATGTACTACCGTCTGCAGAGGTCATCAAACTCATTCAGTCTGAAATGCCTTTGGTTCAACTAGAACCATCGCAGGCTGGCGAAACAGCGCAACGCTGGGGTTATGCAGATGCGTTGGGCAAACACGACCCAAGCTTGGGTGAGATTGGTGTCATCAGCAGCGTGACGCAAGCTTTTTGTAGCGATTGCAACCGCGCCCGCTTATCAACCGAAGGCAAATTGTATTTGTGTTTGTTTGCCAGCCAAGGTTACGACTTACGGCCATTGTTGCGTGAATCAAACGCCAGCGATACCAGTAGTGATAGCAGCAAGGATGCAACGATAACCACGGCTTTGGCACATATCTGGCAAAGCAGAAATGATCGTTACTCTGAATTGCGCAGCAGCATGCCTGCAGACACCACCTCGGCGACAACGTCGCCCAAACGTGTTGAGATGAGCTATATCGGTGGATAAAAGTCAAATCACAGGTATTGTGCTTGCGGGCGGTCGCGGTTCCCGTATGGGCGGCGTCGACAAGGGGTTGCAACTCTACAATGGTACAGCCTTGGCGAAGCACGCCATCGAACAACTGCAATCACAGGTGGGGCCTTTGTTGATCAATGCAAACCGCAATTTAGATACCTATGAAGCTTGGGGTTCACAAGTTTCTGCTGATGTTCTTGTTGATGGCATAACTGATTTTGCGGGACCATTGGCGGGTTTCTTGGTCGGTTTACAGCATTGCACAACACCCTATTTGATAACGGTGCCTTGCGACACACCGCGATTCCCGTCGGATTTGGTGAACCGCTTGGCAGATGCTTTGTCCCAACAAGATGCTGATATTGCAATGGTGAGCAGCCCGGATGAAGAAGGCGTTTTGCGCCATCAACCTGTCTTTTGTTTGATGAAGCGGGAACTCGTAAAAAGTCTAAAAGCGTTCACAGATGCAGGTGGTCGCAAAATTGGTGCTTGGGCGGTGCAGCACAAACTCGCTCGCGTCAATTTTAACGAAGTGTACGACGATCCAAAAGCTTTTTACAATGCCAATACATTAGAAGATTTGCAGCAACTGAGCTCTTATGAAAAGCATTGACCAAATCGCGGCTGAACTTGCAGGTTATGACCCAAATTCGTTACGCGCCGACAAAGTCAATGCCTTTCTTGCAGAACTGGTAACCCCTGTCGCAGATATTGAAACTGTAGCTTTGTTTGATGGTTTGAACCGAGTATTGGCAAACGACATCATCTCCCCCATCAGCGTACCACCACATGACAATTCAGCGATGGATGGTTTTGCATTTGATGGTGCGCAACTCAACATCAGTCATGCGCTAGAGCTAAAAATTGTCGGAACGGCTTTAGCAGGCAGTGCGTGGCAAGGTGCCATCGGTCGGGGCGAGTGCCTGAAAATCATGACCGGTGCAATCATGCCCGAAGGGCTAGACACCGTTGTGCCGCAAGAAATGGTGATCTTGAATGCCGAAAAAACACACATCACAGTTGCACCAAAAGTTTTACAACAGGGTGATAACCGCCGTAAAACTGGGGAAGATTTGCAGCAAGGCTCACCGGCGCTGCTAAAAGGTGCACATTTAACACCAGCTGCTTTAGGATTAGCAGCGAGTTTAGGACTACCCACTGTCAAGGTTTATCGCAAAGTGCGTGTCGCTTATTTTTCTACAGGCGATGAAATTCTAAGTTTAGGTGATGCGCCGCGTGAAGGGGCTGTGTATGACAGCAACCGTTACACAGTTTTCGGCTTGCTCAGCCGCATGGGCTGCGAAGTGATTGACATGGGCGTTGTTCGCGATGATCCTGTACTTTTAGAGGCCGCTTTTGTAGAAGCGGCTAACGTTGCCGATGCCGTTATCACCAGCGGCGGCGTTAGCGTTGGTGAAGCGGATTACACCCGCGCCATGATGAAAAAACTCGGGGCAGATTCCGGAGGCGTTGCTTTTTGGCGCATCGCCATGCGGCCGGGTCGCCCTATGGCGGTTGGACGCATTGGGGCAAAATCTTCCGTGTTGTTTGGCCTACCTGGAAACCCGGTAGCTGTGATGGTGACCTTCTTAGCTTTTGTACGCCCTGCACTTTTACGAATGATGGGTTCTACAGCATCCAGCCCACCCTTGCTCAAAGCGCGAAGCACTGAAGCCATTCGTAAAAAACCGGGGCGTACCGAATACCAACGCGGCACCGTCACAACGGCACGTGATGGAACACTCGAAGTAAAAACCACTGGCAACCAAGGGTCTGGCGTTTTAAGCTCCATGGTCCAAGCCAACGGTTTGATCGTACTTGATCACGACCAAAGCTCGGTTGACATTGGCGATGAGATTGACGTGATGATGTTTGATGGTGTGATTTGACAGTTTCACTTGTCACTTCACTTGGCAACAAGTTCCGGTGTGTGCACTGATACAGGTTGAGTATTCTCTACAGCCATCTTGGCACCTGGCACGGCTTTCCGGGCAAATATGCTGTACATGGTTGGCACTACAAAAATTGTCAATAGCGTGCCGAGTGACATACCCCCAACGATAACCCAACCGATTTGAATACGACTTTCCGCACCTGCACCCGTTGATAAAGCCAACGGTAAAGCCCCCAAAACCATAGCGCCAGTCGTCATCAAAATCGGGCGTAAACGCTGAGTAGACGCTTTAATCAAAGCCTCAACCATGCTCAACCCAGTACCACGCAATTGATTGGTAAATTCCACAATCAAAATGCCGTGCTTGGTAATCAACCCCACCAAAGTGATCAAACCAATCTGAGAGTAAACGTTGAGCGACCCTCCAGTCCACTGCAAAGCCAATAGCGCACCAATCATTGACATGGGTACAGACAGCATGATGACAAACGGATCGATAAAGCTCTCAAATTGAGCCGCAAGAACCAAGAAGATGAATAACAAAGCAAGCGCGAACACCAAACCTAGCGAACCCTGCGAATTTTTGAATTCACGCAAACTGCCATTTAAATCCGTGCTGTAACCTGGTTTCAAAACTTTTTTTGCGGTTTCATCTAAAAACTCTAAGGCCTGTCCTTGTGAATAATTAGGCGCCAAATTTGCTGTAATTGATACAGAGCGGCGTTGCCCAAAGTGATTCAACTCACGCGGCGCTACAGCTTCGCGCACTTTTACCAAAGCTGACAACGGAATCATGGCTTCATTACGACCACGCACAAATATTTTTTCAATATCGTCAGGGGTATCTCTGCCGGACGCCTGCGTTTGTACGATCACGTCATATTGATCAGCATCGCGTTTGTACCTGGTCACATTTCTGCCGCCTAATATGGTCTCAATGGCGCGCGCTACAACTTCTACGCTCACACCCAAATCACTCGCCTTGGCACGGTCAACATCAATTTTTAATTCTGGCTTATTCAAACGAAGATCAATGTCTGGGGTTAGAAAGCCTGGATTTTTACCGATTTCATCCATGAATTGCCGTGCAACAGCATTAAGATTTTGATAGCTCTCAGACGTCACCAATACAAAGTTAATCGGTCGCTCACGGAAGCCTTGCCCCAATGAAGGTGGCGTGATCGGGAAAGCAGTAACACCGGCCAGACGACCAAAGCTGGGCTGCATCTCACGCGCAAGCTCTAAGGTCGTTTTCTTTCGTTCATCCCAGTCCACCGCGCGATAGAAAACATTTGCTTGCGACACCGTTGGGTTACCCGCAGTCACAAAAATTCTGTCAAACTCTTTGTACTGCATGCCAGTTTTTTCCATGGCATTTACATAACGCGAAGTAAAGTCTAACGTAGAACCATCTGGGGCGTTGACTACAGCCAAAATCACACCACGGTCTTCCAACGGTGAAAGCTCGCGCTTCATGTTCGGCAGAATCAAATAAATTGAGAATGCGCACACTGCCATCACCCCCAAAACCAACCAACGGGTATGAAGAAACGTGCGCTTGAGCGATGCGAACACACCAGACTCTTGGTATTGCGTGTCATACCCTGTCGTTACAATCCAACGCAGCAATTTGCTGTAGCCATTGGTGATGCCCGTCAAAATTCGCTCCATGGTCCGATCAAACCAATTCGGATTCGGATTGTGCTTCAGCAACAGTGAACACATCATCGGCGACAAAGTCAACGCCACAAAACCAGAGACAACCACGGCACCGGCTAGCGCCAATGCAAACTCAACAAACAAGCGCCCTGTTCTACCTGGCGTAAAAGCCAGAGGTGCATAAACAGCAACCAAGGTAGCCGTCATGGTGACCACGGCAAACCCAACTTCTCGAACGCCTTTGATAGCCGCCGAAAATGGGTCTAAGCCTTCCTCAATATGTCTGTATATATTTTCTAAAACAACAATCGCATCATCAACGACCAAACCGATGGCCAATACGAGTGCGAGTAATGTCAGCGTGTTGATCGTAAAACCAGCCAACGCCATCATCGCAAACGCGCCAATCAAACTAACGGGAATAGTGATAATAGGAATAATGGAAGCGCGCAAGGTGCGCAAAAACACAAAAATAACCAATGCTACGAGAACAATGGCCTCCAAGATAGTTTTATAAACATTGCTGATGGAGCGCTCGATGAACACAGAGTTATCGTTAGCAACATCAATTGTCATGTCAGCTGGCAAATCTGCTTTCAGCTTTGGAAGCATGTCCCGCACGCCTTTGGACAAGACCAATGGATTGGCAGTCGCTTGACGAATCACGCCAGCAGAAATAGCGTATTTGCCATTCAAACGAACTGAGCTTCGCTCCTCGGCAGCGCCTTCTTGAATACGTGCGACATCGCGCATTTTTACAGGGAAGCCATTCACAGTTTTAATAACAATGTCAGAGAATTGGCCCGCTTTTTCTAGACTCGTTTGCGACGTAACGCTGAATTCACGCGAAGTTGATTCAATACGCCCTGCTGGAATTTCGATATTGTTACGACGAATAGCATCCTCAGCATCTTGCGTCGTCAGTTTATAGGCGGCCAACTTATCGGTATCAAGCCACACCCGCATCGCATATTTTCGTTCGCCAAAAATACGTACATCTGCTGCGCCAGTGACTGTTTGCAGCCGCGGCTTGACAATGCGATTCACCAAATCGTTGATCTGCAGCGGATTCATGGTTTCGCTAGAAAATGCCAACCAAATAACGGGAAAAGCATCCGACTCAACTTTGGCGATTACCGGCTCCTCAATAGCTGCAGGCAACCGATTACGCACACGTGATGTGCGGTCGCGCACTTCAGCAGCAGCCGAGTCCGCATCTTTTTCCAAACGGAAACGAACACTGATTTGCGCTTGTTCTGCACGACTCACAGATGTAATGACATCAACCGCATCAATCCCAGCAATTGAATCTTCGAGGGTTTTCGCAATTTGCGATTCAACCACTTCAGCCGAAGCGCCCGGATATCGCACGCTGACGGTAACGACTGGTTCGTCAATCTTTGGATACTCTCTGACCGACAAGCGCGTAAAACTTACCGCACCAATCAAGACGACGAGTAACGATAAAACCGTCGCCAGAACGGGTCTACGGATGGACGTTTCTGCGAGTTGCATCAGGATTTCCTTCTCATGTTCCCTGCAGGTTTAGCATCAGAAGCAGATGCGCTCTCCAAACAAGGATTTGGCCCTTGCAAAGGCTTTTGCGCAGCTTTCGCTATTGCTATCGCTTGTGGTTTATCAGGCATTGCAGAAGATGCTCCTGACGCTGAACTAGGACTAGGCGCTGCGCTAGGTGCTGAAACCGGTGGTTTGCCGCCAGGTTTGCCAAGCTCGACCACTTTCACCGATGTGCCATCTTTTTGAACACGTTGCTGCCCCGCAGTGACAACCTCATCACCTTCAGCCAAGCCTTCTAAAATTTCTACTTTACCCGGACGGCGAATACCCACTTTCACTTCGACGCGCTGGGTGGTTTTAGTTTCTTTCTCTGTTCCTTTGTCCGCTCCATCAAGCAGTTTGATAACAAACTGCTTTCCAGCCTGCGGAACAATCGCTTCTTCTGGGATAACAATCGCTTTTTCTCGCTCACTAAACACCGTATTCACCCGTGCAAACATGCCTGGACGAAGTTGGTTTTGACGGTTATCGATGCAAGCTCGCACGCCAACTGATCGACCATTGGTATCCAGCAAAGGATCAATCGCTTGAATAACTGCGGTGAATTTACGACCAGGCAGCGCATCCATATCGACCTGCGCCATTTGACCTTTTTTCACTTTGCTTTGAAAACGTTCAGGCAAACGAAAATCCACAAAAACAGCGGCGATGTCTTCAATATTGACAATATCACCGCCATCTTTCAAGTAATCACCCACATTGACGGTTCGAATCCCCGTCATGCCGTCAAACGGGGCGATGATTTTAAGACGCGATGCTGTGGCTTGGGACAATGATAATTTGGCTTGCGCCACTTCCAAATTTGCTGCGCTTTCATCTACGGAACGTTTGCTGATGAAGTTTTGAGCAACCAGCTCTTGGTTGCGCTTGTGGTTGGCTTGTGCAATGGACAGTTCAGCTTGGCTTTGCTTGACTTGCGCCAACTGCAACTGGTCATCAAATTGCACCAACAGCTGGCCTTTTTTAACCCGCTCGCCGTCTTTGAAGTTGAGCTGGGTGATGCGACCACTGACCTCAGGACGTAGCGTCACACCTTGCCTAGACTTCAAGCTACCAACGGCTTGCGTATCATCTGTCAGCTTCATCACCTCAACTTTGGCAGACTCAACCGAAGGCGGTCTTGCAGGTGCTGTATTTGCGGTTGTTGTATTGGTTGTTGTATTGTTAGTGGAAGGAGCATTTGAAGTCGCCACAGATTCCGCAGGTGCCTTGTTTTGGTACCACCACGCAGCGCCAGAAGCTGCAGCAATGCCTAAAACAGCAACCATTGAATAAACCGATTTTGAAGCCATAAATGTAATATTTGTCTCAGTTTTAAATTGATTTAGTTATACACAAGCGATAAGGCAAACTCACAAAAGAAAATGCGACTTTACAAAGACTTTACAAAACCCTCAAGTGAGATAAGTAGGCCTAAGCGCTTATTGTTTACCGCTTAGGGCTTTCAAAACACCCATATTCGCCAATGCATCTGCGCGTTCATTTCCAGGGTCACCCGCATGCCCTTTGACCCAACACCATTCAATTGTATGTCCGCCTGTGTTTACGAGTGCGTCCAGCTTTTGCCACAGATCTACGTTCTTCACCGGCTGTTTTGCCGCCGTTTTCCAGCCCTTTGCTTTCCAGCCTGGCAGCCACTCAGTGATACCTTGAAGCACGTACTTGCTGTCGATATACAACGCAATATCACAAGGTCTTTTCAAGGCGCTCAATGCTTCAATCACTGCCGTCATTTCCATGCGGTTGTTGGTGGTCAAGAGTTCACCGCCAAAGAGCTCTTTTTCAACATGACCCGTTGACCTCAAAATTGCCCCCCAACCACCAGGCCCAGGGTTGCCTTTGCAAGCGCCATCTGTGTAAATTGTTATTTTATTCATGAAATTCAAAAAATATAGCTCATTTAATGAATGTAGCCGGCGTATTTATTTCCTTATTAGCTACAGAAACAGGAGCATTATTAGCAATTCGATTTAGCTTTTTAATAGGGCTGATCATACGCATACCGCGCACCCGTTTGACGGCGACCACAAAGTAGACAGCACCAAAAATGGGCCAATACCGTTCGCCTAATTTGTCTATCCATGCAAAACGCTGCAACATCCCTGCACTTCTAACTGCAGGCCGATAGCATCCAAAATGGCCAGGTTCAACATCGAAATTGAGCAACCGCAACCAATCCCGCAAACGTCTATATCCAATGAATTCACCCGCTTCTGGCAGATACAAACCACCAAAATTAAATCGTTTATAAAGATGACTTCGCTTTTGCTTAAAACCCCACAAACTTAAGGGATTAAAGCCACAAATAATCAATTTACCCTCAGGCATCAAGACGCGCTCTGCCTCGCGCAGCGTGGCATGTGGATCAGGACTAAGCTCCAGGCTATGCGGCAAAATCAGTAAATCTAAACTGTTTTCTGCAAAAGGAAGTGCTTCGAATTCCGTATAAAAAGCTATTTTTACATCTTCTTTTTTTTCTATAGTCTCGACTTTATCCAGCGTATTTATTGCCTCAGCAGCTATATTATTTATAGCTAAAATATCATCACCGTCTGGCAAATAAGGCGAAGCCACCCAACAATGCGGTATACGGCTGGCTTGCAAGGCATTCAAGTCTGGCAAACCCAGCTGCAGGGCGTGGTAGCCAAAAATATCAGCCACCACACGCTCAAGCTGCGCTTTCTCCCAGTCCAAGAGATACTGGCCAGGCGGTGTTTTAAGCCAATTTTGCAAGTTTTCTTGTCAGTTTAGTTATGGCGATTATTTCGCTATTTTTCTATTTCAGCTATTTGCGTTTACTGGCACGGCTCAGTTGTGCACTTTTGCCGCCCTTAGCACTCTTACGGCCCAATGTTTTTGCTTTGGCTGGCAGGTACAAAACAACCGATTGTTTTGCATTGAAAGTGCTTGCAGCAGCTACCTTGTTCCAGTCAGCAACACTGGCAACCGTCACTTTATAACGCTTGGCAATAGATGCAACAGTTTCAGACTTGCGCAACTTCACCAACATCCGTTTCAGCACAATTTCAGGTGAAAAACTGACTTGCCCGTTGTCCGCCACATGCTCAGACACATCTTTGTCTTGCTTGGCAGATCTTGGCACCAAGAGCGTAGAACCTTGCTTGATCAGCATGCGCGGCGGGATGCGATTCAACTCTCTGAACTGTGCCTCGTTCATGCCAACGCGTTTCGCAGCGTCTACGACCTTCATTGTGGAAGGTGCGACCCAAACCGTCCAGCCAGCTGTTTGTCCATTGTGAATGGACAAGTTACGTTCAAAAATGCCGGCGCTGTCCCATGGCAAAAGTATGCGCGGTGTACCTGCTGCAAAAATGACCGGTTTGTTGGCTGAAGGGTTGAGCGATTTGAAATCATCCAGTTTGATTTCAGCTAATTTAGCTGCCAAGGCAACATCTAAATCACGCGTGATGGTGACACTTTGGAAATACGGATGGTTCGGTATATCCGGCAAAGTCGCGTTAAACACTTGCGGATTAGCCACAATGTTTTTAACAGCCAACAACTTTGGCACGTAATTGCGTGTCTCGTCTGGCATGCTCAGGCTGCTGTAATCCGTTGCCAAGCCTTCGCGCTGGTTTTTCGCAATCGCACGTCCGACCGAACCTTCACCCCAGTTATACGCGGCCAAGGCCAAATGCCAGTCGCCAAACATACGATGCAGCTTTTGAAGATAATCCAATGCTGCTTTGGTCGATGCCAATACGTCACGTCTATCATCACGAAATACGTTTTGCTTGAGCGCAAAATATTTACCTGTTGCAGGCATAAATTGCCACATACCCGCCGCTTTTGCGCCAGAGACGGCTTGCGGGTTGAAGGCGCTTTCAATGAAGGGAAGCAAGGCCAATTCAGTGGGCATGTTGCGGCGCTCAAGCTCTTCCACTACATGGTACAGGTACTTGCTAGACCGTTCGGTCATGCGGCCAATGTAACTGGGGCGTGTGGCATACCACTGCTCTTGGCTGGTCACCAAGTCTGACGTCAAACCGTTTATCGTAAAACCACGACGGATTCTTGCCCATAAATCAGCATCGCTGGTGGGACGCTCAGCCACAATAGGCATTTCTTGTGCAAACGCAGACGCGGCTGCATTGGTTTGCGCAGGGCGTTCGACCACGCTAGTGGGTTTTGCTACAGGTGCAGTTTGCGCTGTAACGGCAGCAGGTGCAACTGATGCGGGGGCTGCTTTAGGCGCTTCTACCACCACTGGCGATTTAGAAACATAGATATCGCCTTTGACCTCTTGCGCTTGGGTGTTTTGAATATGCGCACCGAGCAACAAGGCAACAGCCAAAGTTGAATACGTGAAAAAGTTCTTGGTGTCGCTTCGCTGAATGCTAGATGCAGCAGCAAGAAAGCATGAATTGCTGAGATGGCGAGATTTAAAAGTCATTAAAAATTGTTTTTCCATTGGCGAATCGCCGTAAAGACAGCAACTGCATCAGTCGCCGTCGGGTCAAGTTGTTGTGCTGCGTGCACCACTTCAGCTTGATCACTGCGTAAAAAGGGATTGATTTGCAACTCACGGGAAATCGTGCTTGGCAAGGTAGGCACACCAGCCTCGCGCATAGACATGCATTGCTGCTGGTATTGGATAAGCTCGGCGTTGTTTGGTTCCACAGCGCGGGCAAATTTCAAATTCGATAAAGTGTATTCATGCGTGCAGCACACACGGGTATTGCCTGGCAACGAGGCCAACTGCGTCAACGATGCCAACATTTGCGCTGGCGTACCCTCAAACAAGCGACCACAACCGCCTGAGAACAAAGTATCACCGCAGAACAACAAAGGTGCTACACCATTGCTAGTGCAAACACTCGGGCAAAAGTAAGCAATATGCCCCGATGTATGACCCGGCACATCGGTCACATCAAAGCTCAGCCCCATCGCCTGCACTTTGTCACCACCTTGCAAACGCCGAATGGGTTCAGGCATCGTCTCAGTCAGAGGACCAAAAACCACGGCATCCGTTGTATCGCGTAAAACATCGACACCACCCGTATGGTCTATATGGTGATGCGTGACCAAAATTGTCTCCAAGCGAAGCGACAAACGCTTTAAAGCCGCCAGCACAACATCAGCGTCTCCAGGGTCAACCACCAAGGCGCGTTGCCCATCGTGCAGCATCCAAATGTAGTTGTCGTCAAAAGCGGGTAAGGCGACTAAGCTTAGGGCTACGGGGCCCGAAGTGTGAGGGGTGAGTTTATCGTTCATGGCTGCCCAAATTATAGGCAACACAGCGGTAATTTAGTCCGCTTCTTGTATCTTTACTTGCTTTATCTTTGCTTCCTTGAGGCACATTGAGGCACATTTAGGCATCAAATTGCAATTTCGACTGTTTCGCAAACACATTCACGTAAGTTTTGTTGATATCAATTTTTTCAGCCTTCAAGGCTGGGTCAAAACTTGCCATCACTTTTAGCGACATTTTTGCCGCATCTTCCGCGATCAAACCATCTAAAGAGATAGATTCGCGCAATTTGTTGTAGGTTGCCAAATACAAACCCCTATCGCCCATCAAGTAAACCTCAGGCACGCTTTGCAGCAGTTCTTTGGGCCCAGCAGTTTGCAGCCATTTCAAAGACCGAACAATCGCATTTGACAAACCTTGCACCACCCAGCGATTCTTTTGCATGTAATCTGGCATGGCATACAAACACGCTCCGGGCATTGCCCCTCCAAAAACAGCCTGCGTCCCGCGCAAAGTGCGTGAATCGGCAATGATTTTGATGTCGCCGCTTTGCTCTAGCTGCGACATCACGGGCTCTAAATTGCAAATCGCATCAAGCTGCCCCGTTCTCACCGCAGACAAGGCACCAGCAGACGTGCCCACGCCGATGTAACTCACATCATTTTGATTTAACCCTGCACGTTGTAAAAGCACATTGGCCATGATGTTGGTCCCTGTGCCGGGCGCAGCAATGCCTATGCGCTTGCCTCTTAAATCAGCCAAGCGCTTGTAGTGGGGCATATTTTTTATCGACACACCCATCGCCATTTGTGGCGTACGACCGAGGGCGACGAACGACTGCACAAATTGCTGTTTAGCGTGTAAATTGATAAGGTGTTCAAACGCACCACACACCACATCCGCATTGCCACTGACCAAGGCTTGCTGTGCGCGTATAGAGCTCGTTAAATCAACAATTTCAAGCTCCAACCCTTCCGCTGCAAAATACCCTAATTGTTCGGCAATCGTCAACGGCAAATAGGAAAAGGACGCTTTACCGCTGACGGCCAAATTGATCTTCGTTTTTTCAAACCGGTTTTGCGCCAGCGCCGGCACACCGCAGCCAAGCGCCGTCAAGCCAGCCACATTCAAACTGACTAAATTAAATTGACGGCGGCTTATCTTGACCAAAATGCAAAAAACTCCATCATTGACAACTAGAGTTCAGCATACCGCCATCAAAGAATTCGCGCATCGGGAACATCCTTAATCGGGTTTGCCTCAATCGGGTTTGTACTAGCGAGGACGAAGAAGCCTTATCGTCTGTTAACTGTCGCTATCTTCTGTCCACAAGCGCATGCGCGATAGTACCTAAGTCGACATACTCCAACTCACTGCCAATCGGCACGCCCCGCGCCAAGCGCGTGACCTTGATGCCGCGCGCTTTCATGCCTTCGCTGATGACGTGCGCTGTCGTTTCGCCTTCAGCGGTGAAATTGGTTGCCAAAATCACCTCTTCAATCGGAGAGCCGTCTTGCCCGTTTATTCCATTTTTCACCCGCTGAAACAGCTTTTTCAAGCCTATTTCATTGGGTCCAATGCCATCTAGTGGGCTCAACTTACCCATCAGCACGAAGTACAAACCTTTGAACGCGCCCGTGCGCTCCAGCGCCAGTTGGTCGGCTGGCGTTTCCACCACGCACAGCCGTGTTTGGTCACGTTCTGAATCGCTGCAAGTGTTGCAAATTTCGTTTTGCGTGAAGGTGTTGCATTGGGTGCAATGCAACACTTGCGATGCGGCATTTGTAAGAGCCTGCGCCATCATTTGCGCACCAGCTCTGTCGTGCTGCAACAGGTGAAACGCCATGCGCGATGCCGATTTCAGCCCCACGCCAGGCAAGCGGCGCAAAGCTTGAATCAAAGCGTCTAAAGCGCTGGTGTTATCCATTCAGGAAGGTGCGTTTTATGGTGCTTAAAACGGAAACTTCATGCCGCCTGGCAGACCCGGCATGCCTTTGGAGACGCTGCCCATCTTGGCTTCGCTGGCAGCTTCTAGCTGGCGCGTGGCGTCGTTGAACGCGGCAGCCAACAGGTCTTCCAACATGTCTTTGTCGTCCGCGAGAAGGCTTGGGTCAATCGCGATGCGTTTGACGATGTGCTTGCCCGTCATGGTGATTTTGACCATGCCAGAGCCCGCTGCGCCCTCGACTTCTGAGTTTGCCAGCTCTTCTTGCGCTTTCTTCATGTTTTCTTGCATGGCGGTGGCTTGCTTCATCAGGCCGGCGAGTTGTCCTTTGTTGAACATGGGTTTTCCTTCGGTAAGTGGTTGATTTAAATTGATTTTTAGCTTTTTTCAGCCAAGAGCGGTGACTTTGATGCTGCCAGGCACGATTTTCGCCCCAAAATCTCGCATCAGTTGCTGCACATAGGCATCTTGGGTGATGATATCTTGCGCCATGCGTTGGCGCTCGGCCGTTGCAGCGGCAATGCGCTTGGCAGGCGTGTCACTCGCAGGGCCAATTTCAATGCTGAGCCGCACCGAATGCCCCAAAGTTTCCAGCGCCAACTGCAACTTTTCACGGCTGCCGCTTTGGCTGAGCGATTCGCGCTCAATCCGCAGCAGCCAATCGTGCGGCTCACCGTCGCTGCTAGGACTGGTTCGCGCTACGAGTTGTGATTGCAAAGCCAGCTCGCGCACCAAAGCCGCAATCGCCTCTGCCGTCAACAGTTGCTGCACCGCAGCGTGCCAGACATCGCCTTCGGGTGTTGGCACCAATTCAGCCGGTGCAATGGCAGAATTCAGCCCCGCGCGCTCGGTGCGCTGCTCGGTACGGGCACTGGGCGCAGATTGTTCACGGACTGGAATTGCTACATATTTAGGAGCTACTGAGGCATTAAATACGCCGGCTACTGGCATATTTACCTCTAAATTAGGTGTTTTTACGTTTTCAACAGCGATTTCAGGTGCTTTTTGAGCCGCAACTTGAGCAGTTACAAGCTGCCGTTCGGATTGTGTTATTTCCCGTTCGGGTTGAGCTTGTCGAAACGCTTGGGCTTGGTTTGACGCAGACCCTTCGACAGAGCCTGTCCTGAGCCCGTCGAAGGGCTCAGGGCGAACGGATTTAGCTGGCTGAGCAGGTGGTGCAGCTGGCGTTACGACTGATTTAAAAGTTTTTTTTTCAGCCGAAGCAGCAGTCCTATCCGGCTTGAAAGCGAGTAATCGCAGCAACACCATCGTCAGCGCCGCATACTCATCTGGTGCTAAACCCAGCTCAGCGCGGCCATGCAGGCACAGGCTGTAGAGCAATTGCGTCTCATCTTTGGGCAAATCCCCTGCCAATTGGCTGGTTTGTAACGCCTCTGCGTCCGATGCATCTACTGGCATGTTAGTCACAGCTTGCATCACCGCCATGCGCTGCAAAATCGTGGTCATTTCTTCCAAGGTGGAAGCAGCAGACAAGCCGTTCAAACGCAGCGTTTCCACCGTTTCGACCACGGTTTTGCCATCGCCCTGCGCCAATGCGCCAATCAGGTTGAATACGTAACTGCGATCCACACTGCCCAGCATGAGGCGAACCGACGCTTCCTCCAGCCGTCCATCCGTGCCTGAACCGCCTGAACCACTGAAAGCAATCGCTTGGTCGGTCAAAGACAAGGCATCACGCATTGAGCCACGTGCGCCACGAGCCAACAGCCGCAACGCCTGCGTATCCGCGCCAATGCCTTCGGCTTGCAGCACTTTTTGCAGGTGTTCCAGCACCGTTTCAGGAGCCATAGGGCGTAAATTGAACTGCAAACAGCGCGACAGTACCGTCACAGGCACTTTTTGCGGATCCGTCGTCGCCAAAACGAATTTGAGGTATTCCGGCGGCTCTTCCAGCGTTTTCAACATCGCGTTGAACGCGGTGTTGGTCAGCATGTGCACCTCGTCAATCATGAAAACTTTGAAACGCCCTTGTACCGGTTTGTAAACCGCTTGTTCCAAAAGCGCCTGCACCTCGTCCACACCACGGTTAGACGCCGCATCCAGCTCGGTGTAATCCACAAACCGGCCGCTATCAATATCCGTACACGCTTGGCAAACCCCACAAGGCGTCGCGGTGATGCCGCCCTGCCCGTCAGCCCCTTGGCAGTTCAGCGACTTGGCCAAAATCCGCGAAATCGTCGTCTTCCCCACCCCACGCGTGCCCGTGAACATGTACGCATGGTGCAGCCGCTGGGTGATTAACGCGTTGGTCAACGCCTGCACCACGTGCTCCTGCCCCACCAGTTCGGTGAAGTTTTTAGGGCGGTATTTGCGGGCGAGGACCAAATAAGACATAAGCTCTAGATTCTACGGGGAGTTTGGTACGCGTCGCCTGAAACGCCAAGCGAAGCAGGTGAAATTTGGCTAAATTAGCTCAAATTTGTCAAAAACATCGAAAAAGAGGCTGGAATACGTCTATAGCCGGCGTATTTATTGTCTATATTGCTATCATAAAAATAGCTAATTGGCAGGTTACCGAGTAAAAACATGCTCCAATGCAAGTAAGTTTTTTCTGTACTTAAGCTACAGGAATGCACATAATATGTTCAGGTTTTTCGGTATTTATGACGTTAGGCATCACAAAACCCCAGCATCGACTCCTGGGGGTTTTTACCAAAGAGTAAGAGTCGTAAAACCAAGGATAAATCATGAAGCCTACATTTCCAAGATTTCAACCACTGTTATCCGTCATTCTTGCAGGATTGATCATAGGATTAGCTTCGCCAACTGTTTGTGCTCAGTCTACGGGTGTAAAGTCAAAACCACTTATTAGCACGACCCTAAGTGGAGACGACACAAAGGAGTCCATCATGCTATCAGTTGAGTTTGCGCCCGGCGGAACAACGGGGCTTCACACACACCCAGGTGACGAATATACTTTTGTCCTGCAGGGAACGCTCGAATTAACTGCTGAAGGTCGAGAACCTCGGCGTGTTTCAGCCGGTGACGTGTACCACAACCCACGGGGTTTGATTCATCAAGCGCGAAACGTTGGCGAGATTCCGGCGCTGGTCAATATTACTTTCATTGTCGACAAGGGAAAGCCTAGAACCGAGCCTGTTTTAAAGTAAACCGTTAGTGGACCACAGGAAATTCAGAACCGCGGTCGCAATCACCGTCTCCAATGCGCGTCGTCGCACAGACAAGTATGCGGCATACATCCGTACGCTGAGGGTAAAGACCCCAAAGGCAGCGATATGGCGGCGGTGAATATTCGGTGTATAGAAGGCATCGATCTCGAAGCCATAACCATCACGCACTACGACGGTCGCTCAAAGTGATGCCTTACATGATTCTAACCGGCGTATTTATTGCCTAAAGTGCTATTTTATTTGTAGCAATTCATCTTTCTAGCATTTTTTACTAGAATCCAGATGTTCAGCCATTAATTGGGGGAAACATCATGAAAACACAATATTTCACAGCCGCTAGTGTGGATGGCTTCATCGCCACCCAAGACGACTCACTGGAATGGCTGTTTCCTTTGGGCGACGTGAACGACACCGGCTACCCGGACTTCATACGCGACGTCGGCGCGCTGGCCATGGGTTCCTCTACCTATCTTTGGATGCTGCGCCATGTCATCAAGCCAGAAAGCGAGCAGCCAGGCACTTGGCCCTACAGCCAGCCCACATGGGTTTTCTCCAGTCGCGCGCTTCCCGAGATTGCCGGCGCGGATATTCGCTTCGTCAAGGGAGATGTTCGCCCTGTCCATCAAAAAATGTGCAAAGCTGCGCTGGGCAAGAACCTGTGGGTCGTCGGCGGTGGTGATCTTGCCGGACAGTTTTATGACGCAGGCCTGCTGGACGAGCTCATCGTCCAAATCGGCTCCGTCACCTTGGGTTCGGGTAAGCCGCTGCTGCCAAGGCACATCGCATCGCCCCCCATGAAGCTGCTATCCGTCAAACAAATTGGCAGTGGCTTTGCGGAACTGCGCTACGAGTTGCCACGG
>JANPIC010000070.1:0-16938 GCA_031424795.1 Polaromonas sp.
GCCAGTGCGGTGCTGTTACCGGACTGCCCAGAAGCTGCGGGTTCAGAAAAACAGAAGTACAGAAGTCGATTGGTTTTAAAGGCCGCGTCCACCAAAACGTCAAGCAAGCCGCCCTGCCCGCGCGCGTCGATTGCCGGCAAACCCTGCACCGGCTCGCCCAAAGCGCCATTCGCGGCCACGACGCGCAAGCGGCCCGGTCGCTCGGTCACCAGCATCCGGCCATCGCCCAGGAAGGCAACGGCCCATGGGTGCTCCAGACCTTTGGCGACGACCTCAAAACCGGGGGATTGTGCGGCAGCGGTCGCAGCGACCAGAGCCAAAAGTGAACAAGCGGCGAAGCGCAAAATCAGGATGTGCATGGCAACCTTTCGCGAGTCAATCCAGTTACAAAAGCCCCGCCACCACATTCACCGTGATGGCGAGAATGATGACGTTGAAGAAAAACGCGATCACGCTGTGCAGCAGCACCAACCGGCGCATCGGACGTGTGGTGATGGTGACGTCAGAGGTTTGGCAGGTCATGTTGAGCACCAGAGAGAAATAGGTGACATCCCAATAGTCGGGCTCGGGTTCACCCGGAAAATCCAGACCTTTACCCGCCATGTAGTAGCTGTGGGCATACTCCTGTGCAAACACCAGCGCCACAAATAGCCAGGCCAACAAAATGGAGCTGCCTGCCAGCGCGACGTCCCACATCGACTTGCTTTTGGCCCCGCGCAGCTCCAGCGACAAAGCCACCAGGACGACGATCGCGGTGACGATACTGACCGCCAGCGCCGTCCATTTGCCTTCTTCCTGATGGATGGCGCGCTGCTTGATGGCGCTGGCGTGGGTGGTGGACATCATGTAAAAAGCGTACGCCACATAAAACAGCGCGCCGGTATTGAAGCCCAGCAGCAGCGCGCGGTGGATGTTGGTCTGCTGCGCAAAAGCCAGAAATACGCCGATGGCCAGCAGGGCTGCCGTCCAGTAACCGGGGCGGCGGATGGTGTGGCGCAAGCTAGACAATGACAAACTCATCCTGGTGGTTGGCGATGTGAAACGCATGCGCCAAGGCAAAGTCTGCCCGGCTGAGTTGGCCGTAGGCAAAATGCGGTTTGAGCGCGCCGGTGTGGCCATTGAAACGGGTGATGGCGGCCCGCAGGCGCTCGGCCGCAGGCTTCCAGTCGCCCTGCATCGTCAGCGCGGCTGCGCCGGGGATGGGTTCGTCCAGACCGTGGCTCATCTGACCGCGCCACTTGAAAAACGCAAACGCCGCGCTGCCAGCCGTGTTTTGAAACAGCGCCGGCTTGGGTTGCGGGAAACCATCCAAACTCATTTCAATGCTTTGCGACAGGTGCTCCAGCACCGCCACCACAGGCCATTTACCGGTCATCGTAAGTTTTCCGGCTTTGTCCAGCTTGTCCAGCCAGCGCAGCGCGTCGTTTAAAGATTGCACTTTGGGCGTATCAGCCATGCTCCATCCTCCTGCGGTGAACAACGTTGTGGCAATTAAAAGTTCTCGTCTTTTCATGGCTGGGCCCAATTATTAATGCGCTTTTTCCCAATTCTCACCCACCCCCACCTCAGCCAATAACGGTACTTTGAGACGCGCCACACCCGCCATCAGGCGCGGAATCTCGTGTTTCAGCCAATCGACTTCGTCCAAAGGCACTTCAAAAACCAGTTCGTCATGCACCTGCATGATCATCTTTGTGCCACGTTTCTCGGCATCTAAAACGTCTTGCACTTTGACCATGCTGAGCTTGATCAAATCTGCCGCCGTGCCCTGCATGGGCGCGTTGATGGCGGCGCGTTCGGCACCGGCGCGGCGTGGGCCATTGGGGGAGTTGATCTCGGGCAGATACAGGCGACGGCCAAACACAGTTTCGACATAGCCCTGCGCTTTAGCTTCGATTTTGGTGTGATCCATATAGTGCTTGACGCCGGGGTAGCGGGCGAAGTAGCGCTCGATGTAGTTTTTGGCGGCGGTGTTGTCGATGCCTAAATTTCGCGCCAAACCGTAAGCGCTCATACCGTAGATCAAACCGAAATTGATGACCTTGGCGTAGCGCCGTTGCTCGCTGGAGACTTCGTGCGTTTGCACCCCAAACACCTCCGCAGCGGTAGCGCGGTGGACATCCATGCCATCGTGAAAAGCCAAGAGCAGCGAGGCATCGCCGCTGATATGCGCCATGATGCGCAGCTCGATCTGCGAGTAGTCGGCGCTGGCGATCAGGCAGCCTGGCGCAGCGACAAAAGCTTCGCGCACGCGCCGCCCCTCGGCCGTTTTCACGGGGATGTTCTGCAAGTTGGGGTCGTTGCTGCTCAGCCGCCCTGTGACCGCCACCGCCTGCGCGTAGTGGGTGTGGACGCGGCCGGTGCGTGGTAGCGCGAGTTGCGCCAGCTTGTCGGTGTAGGTGCCCTTGAGCTTGGAAATACCCCGGTGCTCCAGGATTTTGGCGGGCAGCGGGAAGTCCTCCGCCAGTTTTTCCAGCACTTCTTCGTCGGTGCTGCGTGCGCCGGTCGCGGTTTTTTTGACAACGGGCATGCCCAGTTTGTCAAAGAATATCTCACCCAGCTGTTTGGGGCTGCTGAGGTTGAAGGGCTGGCCAGCAATGGCGTAGGCCTCGTTTTCCAGCTCGATGATGCGCTGCCCCAGCTCGTGGCTTTGGGTGGCCAGCATGGGCGCGTCTATCAACACACCATTGCGCTCGATACGGTACAGCGCCTCGCTGCTGGCGATTTCCAGCTCGTAGATGAAACGCAGTTTAGCGTCATGCTCCAGCTGCGGCCACAGCGCCAGATGCACATCAAGTGTCTGGTCGGCGTCTTCGCACGAATACTCAGCGGCCTTGTCGATATCAACCTGGTCAAAGCAAATCTGGCTCGCGCCTTTGCCGCACAAATCTTCAAAGCTGATGCCGGTGCGCCCCAGATGGCGCTCCGCCAGGCTGCTCAGCCCATGTGGTTTGTGCACTTCCAGCACATAGCTTTGCAGCATGGTGTCGTGGGCGTAGCCCCGCACCTCGATGCTGTGGTTGGCAAAAACATGGCGGTCGTACTTGATGTGTTGGCCTAGCTTTTTATGCGCCGGGTTTTCCAGCCAGGGTTTGAGCTTGGCCAGCACCTCGTCGCGCGGCAACTGCTCTGCCGCGCCGGGGTAGATGTGTTTGACGGGTATGTAGGCCGCCTCGCCGGGTGCAACGCTGAGGCTGATGCCGACAATTTCTGCACGCATCTCGTCCAGTGAGGTGGTTTCAGTGTCCACCGCGACCAACTCTGCCGCTTTGACTTTGGCCAGCCAGTTGTCAAACGCCTCCCAGGTCAGCACGGTTTCATACGCCAGCGTCGAGATTTTTGACGAAGCAGGCAGTTGCTGGTCTGACAGCTCTACGCCGACTACACTGTCAAGCTCTGCGGCGGGTTCGTCAAACAAGCCCGGCTCTGAAGGCTTCACTCGCCGTTCGGGTTGAGCTTGTCGAAACCCTTCGACAGGCTCAGGGCGAACGGAATTTTGATCAACATTGGCCTGCAAGGTGCGCACCAGCCCCTTGAAACCAAATTTAGTATAAAAATCGAGCATGGCCGGCGTATCTATTGCTTGATACGCTATTTTATCCATAGCAGGCAAACCGTCGATGTAAGGACTCAAATCGCAGTCTTTCTTGATGGTGACGAGACGGCGGCCCTGCGGCAGCCAATCGACCGCGGCACGCAGGTTTTCACCCGCCACGCCCTTGATTTCGTGCGATTTTTCCATCAGCGCATCGAGCGAGCCGTACTCCATCAACCACTTGGCCGCCGTTTTCGGGCCGACTTTGGCGACGCCAGGCACGTTGTCTACTGTATCTCCAACCAGTGTTTGATAATCCACCATCAGCGCTGGTGGTACGCCAAACTCGGCCGTCACCCCCGCCACGTCACGGCGTTTGCCGTTCATGGTGTCGATGATGGTGATGTGCTCGTTCACCAACTGGCTCAAATCTTTGTCGCCGCTGGAGACGATGACCTCAATACCTTGGTCCGCCGCCATCACCGCCAGCGTGCCGATCACGTCGTCCGCTTCCACACCGGGTACGACCAGCACCGGCCAGCCCATCAGGCGGCAAACCTCATGCACCGGCTCGATCTGGCTGCGCAGGTCGTCCGGCATGGGGCTGCGGGTGGCTTTGTAGGCGGGATACCATTCGTCGCGGAAGGTCGGGCCTTTGGCGTCGAACACGCAGACGGCGTAATCGGCAGGCTGCTCTTTGCGCAGCGCCTGCATCATGTTGACGATGCCGCGAATCGCACCCGTGGCCGGGCTGGTGGGGTCGCCCGCCACGGCGCGCAGGTCGGGCATGGCGTGAAAAGCGCGGTAGAGGTAGCTGGAGCCGTCTACCAGGAGCAGGGTTTTGTTGGTTTTTTCAGTCATATGGCAGTCAAATTAAGACTAGATTGTGCATTGCCTACAATCAAGGGGCAAATTTGCGCATTTTTAAAACGCATTTCCAAACATTTCCACGCATTTCAAACCCTTTTTTTCTACTTGACGCTCGCTTTTCATGGCTGTTTACACCGAAATTTCAACAAACGAAGCTGGCGAATTGTTGCGCCAGTTAGGACTTGGGCAACTGACCGCGCTGGAAGGCTGCTCAGGCGGCATTGAAAACACCAATTATTTCGCCACCTCTGACGTAAGTGAGCACGTACTCACCGTTTTTGAACGCCTGAGTTTTGAGCAACTGCCGTATTACCTGCATTTGATGAAGCACCTGGCCGCCAAGGGCATTCCGGTGCCCGACCCTGCGCCAGATGCGGTGGGCAACATCCTGCACAGCTTGCAGGGCAAGCCCGCCTGCGTGGTGAACAAACTGCGCGGAAAGAGCGAATTGGCACCCACACCCGCGCACTGCGCCCAAGTCGGCGAGATGCAGGCGCGCATGCACTTGGCAGGCAAAGACTACGAGCGAATGCAACCCAATTTACGCGGCTTGCCGTGGTGGAATGAAACCGTACCCGTCGTTTTGCCTTTTTTAACCGATGTGCAGCGCGACCTGATCGTCAGCGAACTGGCGTATCAAAACCACATTGCCGCCGGTTCAGCCTACGCAGCCTTGCCGCGCGGCCCGATTCATGCAGACTTGTTTAGGGACAACGTGATGTTTGAAGACGGTAAGTTGACCGGTTTTTTTGACTTCTATTTTGCTGGCAACGACACCTGGTTGTTTGATTTGGCTGTATCACTCAACGATTGGTGTACGATACACGGAAATAAGCCACTAGCCGGCGTATATATTACCAATAATGCTATTGAATTTATAGCAAATTATGAGAAAATTCGCCCTCTAACGGCTGCTGAACGACAACTGCTACCCGCTATGCAACGTGCTGCCGCCCTGCGGTTTTGGATTTCTCGGCTGTGGGACTTCCACCTGCCGCGCGAAGCCAGCATGCTCAAAGCGCACGACCCCGAGCATTTTGAGCGGGTGTTGCAGCAGCGCGTTTGGCACCCGTATCAATTGTCATAAAACCGCACTTTTAAGCGCATTTTTAAACACCTCTTTTTGAATTTAAACAGTTACAACCACATGTCCTCGCCTTTAGCCACATCGTCTGCCATTTCCCTCAATGTCGTGCCTGCGCGCACAGGTATTGCCTGGGTCAAGTTGGGCATCAAAACGTTTTTTAAACAACCGCTGGCGCTGGGAGGTTTGTTTTTCATGTTCATGGCATTGATTTCGCTGGTGTCGCAGCTGCCGTTCGTAGGCACAGCGCTAGCTTTGGTGGTGTTGCCCGCAGCGACCATCGGTTTGATGGCCGCCACGCAAGAAGCAAGCAACGGCAAATTCCCCATGCCAGCGACACTGTTCACGGCCTTCAGAGCTGGAGCCAAGAAAACACAAGCTATTTTGATGCTGGGTGCACTTTACGCCGTCGGTTTTTTACTGGTTTTGGGCATTTCCGCGCTGTTTGATGGTGGTCAGTTTGCCAATTTTTACTTGGGTGGGGGGGCGATGACCAAAGAAATCATCAGCACTTCGGAGTTTCAAATGGCCACTTGGGCGGCCATGGCGCTGTATTTGCCACTGTCTTTGATGTTTTGGCATGCACCGGCTTTGGTACATTGGCATGATGTATCGCCCATCAAAGCGCTGTTTTTCAGCTTTATCGCCTGCGTTAGAAACTTTACCGCCATGGTGGTTTTTTTCTTCATGTGGTTAGCCGTGTTTAGCTTGGGTGGCTTGATTTTGACGCTTGTTGCTGCTTCGACAGGCTCTGAATCAGCCGTGTCCTTCGTCATGTTACCCGCATCACTGTTGATGGCGGCGATGTTTTTTACCTCGATTTATTTCACGTTCAAAGACAGTTTCATCACCCCGTCTTGAGCTCGCCCTTTCTAAGCCCATGAACCTGAATCGCCGCCATGCATTAGCCAAGTTAACGCTGATTGCTGGCGGTGCAAGTGCTTTGACCGCAGGCTGCACTGTCAGTGCTGACTTTGACCACACCGATAACCAAGCACCGCGCTACGACCCCAGCTTGAACCGCCCCGCCCGTGTGGCGTGGGTGTTCAGCTCAGGCGGGCCGCGCGGCTTTGTGCACATCGGTGTTCTCAAAGCGCTGGAGGAACTGGGGCTCAAGCCCGATTTGATCGTTGGTGGCTCGGTGGGTGCTTTGGTGGGAGCACTGTACGCCAGTGGCCTCAGGGCCGCGAAGTTAGAAGCGTTGGCTTTGGACTTGGGTTTGCTCGAAATTGGCCGCTGGGCCATGCTGGGAGAAGGCAAATTTGACGGTGCGCCTATTGCAGCGCAGGTGACCGAGCAAGTCATGGCGCAAACTGGGCAGCAAACTTTAGAAAAACTACCCATACGCTTTGCCGCGGTGGCCGTTGAAAAATTGTCACGCAAGCCGATAGTTTTCAATGCTGGGCATGCCGGCCTTGCGGTGCAGGCCAGCAGTGCGATTGAAGGCATGTTCACGCCCGTGCGGATTCGCGGGGTGCAATATGTCGATGCCGACTTGGTGATTCCCATGCCTGTGCGCTTGGCACGTGCGCTGGGCGCGATCAAAGTGCTGGCTGTTGATGCGTCTGCCCATGAAGACAAAGCACCCGCTGGTGCGCAACGTTTCAGAGAAGGCGATTTACGCAAACGCGCTTTAACCCTGCCCGACACACTGGCCGCAGACATCAGCTTGCAACCCGATTTTGGCTACTATGTGAACACCAGCAAAGAATTCAGACTACGCTGCATCAGTGCTGGCTATGAGCAAACGATGGCGAAGGCGCAGGTTTTAAGGGCGTTGCACGCTTAAATTGTTACAGAAGGCTTAAATCGGCATGAGTTTGGCCACACTCAGCGCCAACCACTTCACGCCGTGGCGCGGGAAGTTGACTTGGGCTTTGGCGTCATCGCCCAAACCCTCCAGCGTCAACAACTTGCCTTCGCCAAATTTGGGGTGAAACACCTGCATACCGGCACGTAAACCATGCGCTGGCGCTGCTTTTTGCTGCGGCACGGCAGGACTGGTAAAGCGTTCCAAATTACCTGAATTTGACCCTGAATATTGACCTCTAGCCGGCGTATTGTATGCCTGATAAGCTCCTGAATTAATAGCGGAATTAAAACCTGAACCAAAACTCGAGGTTTTTGGGCTGATCCATTTCAAGGCGCTCTCTGGCAGTTCGTCAAAAAACCGGCTCTTCAAGTTGTAGCGGGTTTGGCCATGCAACATGCGGGTTTGCGAATGGCTGAGGTAGAGCCGCTTGCGCGCACGGGTGATGGCGACGTACATCAGGCGGCGTTCTTCCTCCAGACCGCCGACGTCAGACATGGAGTTTTCATGCGGAAACAAGCCTTCCTCCATGCCGCCTATAAACACGCAGTCAAATTCCAACCCTTTGGAGGCATGCACCGTCATCAGCTGAATCGCATCTTGCCCGGCTTGGGCTTGGTTGTCGCCTGATTCGAGGGCTGCGTGGGTGAGGAATGCGTTCAAGGGTGACAAGGTTTCACCTGTGGCAAATTCTGCGTCTAGCGCTTTGTCAGCCTCTGCTGGAACAGAGAAATCTATGCCTTGGCTGGCTGGGCTTTGAGCCAAACCCTTGTTCAAATCTTCCCCCGACATCGCCACAGCGCTGCGCCCAAAGCCTTCAATGGTGACAAAGCTTTCTGCTGCATTGACCAATTCTTCCAAATTTTCTATGCGGTCTGCCCCTTCGCGATCGGCTTTGTAGTGTTCTATCAAACCACTGTGGTCCAGCAGCAGCTCGATGATCTCACGCAGCGTTGCGCCTTGCGTTTTCTCTCTCAACACATCAATTTTTGCCACAAATGCGCCTATGTTGATGCCCGCTTTGCCGCTTACCAAGCTCACGGCGTCATGCAAGGAACAACCCGCCGCTTTTGCCGCGTCTTGCAGCTGCTCAATACTGCGTGCGCCTATGCCACGCGGTGGGAAATTGACCACGCGCAGGAAACTGGTGTCATCCGCAGGGTTTTCTAAAAGCCGCAAATAAGCCAGTGCATGCTTGATCTCGGCGCGTTCAAAGAAGCGTAAACCACCATAAACGCGGTAGGGCATGGCTGCGTTGAACAACGCGGTTTCAATGACGCGACTCTGGGCGTTGCTACGGTACAAAACGGCGATTTCTTTTTTCTCGACACTGCCTTCTTCACCATCGCCTCTGACCAACTGCTTGATTTCATCCACCAACCAAGCTGCTTCCGCATAGTCGCTGACCGACTCCACCACCCGCACCGGTTCGCCAGGGCCTTGGTTGGTACGCAGATTTTTACCCAAGCGTTTGCTGTTGTGGCTGATCAGCTCATTGGCGGAATCCAAAATATTGCTGCCGCTGCGGTAGTTTTCTTCCAACTTGATTTGGTGCTGCACATCAAATTCACGCACAAAATCTGCCATGTTGCCCACGCGAGCACCGCGAAAAGCGTAAATGCTCTGGTCGTCATCCCCCACCGCCATCACATTGCCAGTGGGTTTGAAGTCTGCACCCAGCGCAACGTTCAAGGTATTGCTACCACCCGCCAACATCTTGATCCAGGCGTATTGCAAACGGTTGGTATCCTGAAACTCATCGATCAAAATATGCCGAAAACGACGCTGGTAGTGCTCGCGCACAGGGTCGTTGTCTCGCAGCAGCTCGTAGCTGCGCAGCATCAGTTCGCCAAAATCAACCACGCCTTCGCGCTGGCATTGCTCTTCGTACAACGCATACAGTTCGATTTTTTTGCGGGTATCCGGGTCTTTGGCGTCCACATCGCGCGGGCGCTGGCCGTCTTCCTTGCAACCGGCGATGAACCACATCAGCTGCTTGGGTGGGTAGCGTTCATCGTCCACATTGAACTGCTTGCACAGCCGTTTGATGGCGCTGAGCTGGTCTTGGGTGTCTAAAATCTGGAAGCTTTGCGGCAAATTGGCCACTTTGTAGTGGGTACGCAAAAGCCGATTGCACAAGCCATGGAAGGTGCCAATCCACATGCCGCGCACATTGACCGGCAACATGGCGGTCAGCCGCGTCATCATCTCTTTGGCGGCTTTGTTGGTAAAGGTCACCGCCATCACACCACCCGGGGTGATTTGACCGGTTTGCAACAGCCAAGCAATGCGTGTGGTCAACACCCGGGTTTTGCCTGAGCCAGCCCCCGCCAAAATCAAGGCGTGGCCGTTTGGCAAGGTGACAGCGGCTAGTTGCTCAGGATTAAGGTTATTCAGCAAGCCGCCCGCGTTGTTGGAGAAGTTTGTAAGCTGCGGCTGTGCTGGAACGACCACTTCGGTGGAAAAAGCTTGATTTTCAGAGTACATATGCCATTGTAGAAACTCTTTGCCTCAAGTATTGGGTAATTTTGGGGAAGCTAGTAGAATCAATCACCGGGCTCACGTATTTGTGGCTCGGTTTTTTTTTGCCTATTGTTTTTTAGCTTTTCTGACTATTTGCCTTGAAGGACGACTGCTGTGGAAATATTTGACTACGACAATGTGCTGCTTTTGCCTCGTAAATGCCGCGTAGAAAGCCGCTCTGAGTGCGATGCTGGCATCGAGCTGGGTGGGCGCAAGTTCCGCATTCCGGTTGTCCCTGCCAACATGAAAACGGTCATCAATGTGCCGATTTGTATTTGGTTGGCCAAAAATGGCTACTTTTACGTGATGCATCGCTTTGACTTGGACAATGTGCAATTTGTCAAAGACATGCGTGCCGCGGGCGTGTTTTCATCGATTTCGTTGGGCGTGAAACAAGCCGACTATGCGACGGTTGACCAACTCAAAGCGCAAGATTTAACACCAGATTACATCACCATCGACATCGCCCACGGCCATGCTGACAGCGTGAAAAACATGATCGGGTATTTGAAAGAAAAACTACCCAAGTCATTCATCATTGCGGGCAATGTGGGCACGCCTGAAGGCATCATCGATCTGGAAAACTGGGGCGCAGACGCGACCAAAGTAGGCATTGGCCCAGGCAAAGTGTGTATCACGCGCTTGAAAACAGGTTTTGGCACAGGTGGCTGGCAGCTCAGCGCGCTGAAATGGTGTGCTCGCGTAGCAACCAAACCCATCATCGCGGATGGTGGCATTCGTGAGCATGGTGACATTGCCAAATCTATCCGCTTCGGCGCGACCATGGTCATGATTGGCTCCATGCTGGCGGGCCTTGAAGAAAGCCCCGGCACAACGGTTGAAGTGGACGGCAAACTTTTCAAAGAGTATTACGGCAGCGCGTCTGACTTCAACAAAGGCGAATACAAGCACGTGGAGGGCAAACGCATCCTAGAGCCCATCAAAGGCACGTTAAAAGACACCTTGATTGAGATGGAGCAAGACGTGCAAAGCTCAATCAGCTATTCAGGTGGAAAAAAGCTGCTTGATATTCGCAAAGTTAACTATGTGCTGCTCGGCGGCGACAATGCGGGCGAGCATTTATTGATGTAAATTTACTTCTGAAGAAGCTCTTGTGCCAGCTGATGCAAACGTTGTTCTGGCTGGCACAAACTCTCAAGTACGGTGAAGTGGTTTAAACTGGGTAATTGTTCACTTACCGGCACAGCTTGCTTACCCCAAGCGGTTTGAATCAATTGGTTGTGACGTAAAAATTCAGGTGATTCATCACCACCGACGACGCTATACAACTTGCCTTGCTTTGGCGCTGGCATCCAGGCCGGGCTGATACGTTTCACCTCAGCGGCCGTCAAATGCAATGAATCTTGCAAATAAGGGCTGTACATGGGCGTTTCCATCTCAAACAAACCCGAAATTGACAAGGCATTTTTTACGACATCATGCGGTAAAGTTGCATCGAATTTTGGCCACAAACAGCTCAACAGCATGGCAACCAAATGCCCCCCCGCTGAATGACCTGCAACCGTGATGCGTTTTGGATCGCCACCATATTTATCGATGTTTTTGTAGACCCAAGCCACGGCTTTGACGAGCTGCAAAACGATGTCCGACACCGTGACGGCTGGGCACAAGCTGTAGTTGGGAATAACGACACAGCTACCTTGCTTGCTGGACTGCGTGAAAGCTGGCGCTAAAAATGATTGATCCGCTTTGTCAAGTGAACGCCAATAACCGCCGTGAATAAAAATTAAAACCGGAGCAGCTTTAGAAGAAGTAGTTTTAGAAGGTGTACAAGGAAAAATATCTAACTTTTCCGTATCGCCCCGTCCATAGGCAACATCAAGTTTACATTCGACAGATTGTCGAATAGTCGCAGCATCCTGCGTCCATCGCTGCAATATATCCATGCACTCCGGTACGAGTAACCGGTTGTTGTAAAGCTTATCTAATGCTGCAGCATCTTGTCTTGCCATACGTATTCTTTCTGTATAAAAGAATAATTATCCCGACAAACGCGATGTCTTTGGCACATGCGCCATTAAAAATTCCATTTGATCCGCCAAAATACGGCGATTTCGCAAGATAAAGTCTTCCCACAAACTGGGCACGTACGGTGCGTAGAGCAAGGGCATATTGGCTTGCTCTGGCGTGCGGCTGCTTTTACGGTGGTTGCAAGCGCGGCAGGCGGTGACGACGTTCATCCAAGTATCGATGCCGTTTTGAGCGAAGGGGATGATGTGTTCGCGTGTCAGTTCTTGTTCATGAAAATGATTGCCGCAATACGCACAGACGTTACGGTCTCGGGTGAAGAGTTTGCCATTGGTCAGCCCCGGCTTCATCTGAAACGGGTTGATCTTGGGCACACCACGGGTGCCGATGATGCTGTTCACGGTGATGATGGACTGCACGCCCGTGATGGCATTGTGCCCACCGTGGTAAACAGCCACCTGCCCACCAGACTCCCAGCGGACGTCTTTGCAGGCATAGTGAATCACCGCTTCTTCCAGCGATATCCAAGACTGGGGTAGCCCTTGGGCTGACAATTTCAAAACTTTCAAAATTACCTCCGAACTTGGTAACTCTCACGAACTCGGATGTCAAACTTCTTACTTGCTTCAATTGGACAACTTGCGATGAGTCACCCATGTGTCACATTTTCATGTGGGAACGCCTTCTAAGCAACAATGTACTCGTTTTTGAGCGATGATAGGTTTTACCTTACTTTCATATCGACTTTATGACAACAGAAAATCAACTTGAAACTTGGTTAGCCCAAGAGCAACACATTCGAACTATTACAGCGAAAGGTCCTGGTACAGGCGTCGCCACACCTGCCCAAATTGCGGGAAAAACCGGCATTGAAATCATGCAAGCCGCGCTCAATGGCGAAATCCCATTTGCAGCCATCGCCAAAACGCTGGATTACTTGCTGATTGAAGTTTCGATGGGTCGTGCCCTGTTTCAAGGCACGCCAGGCCCAGCCCATCTCAACCCCATGGGTGGCATTCACGGCGGTTGGTACGCTACTTTGCTCGATTCGGCGCTGGGTTGCGCCGTTCACACCATGATGCCCGTTGGGCGCGGCTACACAACGGCAGAACTTAGCGTGAATATCGTCAAAGCGATCACGCCCAAAGTAACACGGGTGCGGGCCGAGGGAAAAGTCATCCACTGCGGCCGCCAACTCGCCACGGCTGAAGCGCGTTTATTTGGACCAGACGGCACGTTGTACGCGCATGCAACGACAACCTGCTTGGTGTTTGAATTACCCAATTTAACGCCTAAAGCTGGCAGCTAAAAACCATTTAATACGAGGTCGCTCATTTCACGGCACAATGATGCCATGAGATTTCTACACACCATGCTGCGCGTTGGCAACCTTCAACGCTCCATTGATTTTTACACCCATGTGCTGGGCATGAAGCTGCTGCGTACCTCTGAAAATACAGAGTACAAATACAGCTTGGCCTTTCTGGGCTATGGCAGCAACCCAGAGCATGCCGAGATTGAGCTCACGTACAACCACGGGGTAAACAGCTACGAGCTAGGCACAGCCTATGGCCACGTGGCTTTGGGTGTGCCGGATGCAGCGGCAACCTGCAATGCTATGCGCGCGCAAGCTGCTCAATACGGCGGTGCGGTCACCCGCGAAGCTGGCCCCGTCAAAGGCGGGACAACCATCATCGCGTTTGTGACTGACCCGGATGGCTACAAGATTGAGCTGATTCAGCGCGCTGAATAAATTTAGCGCTTTAACTGGCTGGCTTCTGTTGCCAGCTGGGTAATCCGTGCCCAATCTCCGGTTGCCATCGCATCCGCAGGCGTCAACCAAGATCCACCCACGCATTGCACATTGGGCAAGGCCAAAAAGTCAGGCGCGTTGCTCAACGTCAAACCGCCCGTTGGGCAAAATTTGATATCAAAAAATGGGCCACTCCAGGCTTTCAACAAAGCAGAACCGCCTGCTTGCATTGCTGGGAAAAACTTCAACTCGGTAAAACCATCTTCTTGCGCCATCATGATTTCGCTGCCTGTGGCGACGCCTGGGAGTAATGGCAATCCTAAATCACGGCAGGCTTTACCAACCGCGCTTGTATAGCCTGGGCTGACGGCGAATACCGCACCTGCGTTGGCAGCGGCTTTGGCATCCGCAGCGCTGCGCACGGTGCCTGCACCTACGACGGCTTCGGGCACTTCTTTAGCGATTGCCTCCATGCAAGCCAAGGCTTGCGGTGTGCGCAAGGTCACTTCCAGCATGCGAATACCACCCGCCACCAAAGCGCGCGCCATAGGCACAGCGTGCGCGACATCGTTCAGCACGATCACGGGAATCACGGGTGCGTCTTGCATCACTTGCAAGGCAGTTAAGTTTTTAATGTCAATTGTTTTCATATTAGTTTTCGTAACGGTAGTAAAAGTGGTGTTTATAACCAAGCTTTATAACCAGGTTGTCGCGCCTTCTTCCGCCATCGCGGCGTTGCGCCGCATGGCAGCAAATAAATCTCGTCCCATGCCGACGCCATTCGCATCACGCAAAGCTTGCGGCATCACGTCCACCGTGCGTGCAGCCCAGTCGCTCTCGCTGACCAGCACTTGTAGCGTGCCTGCTACGGCATCTAAACGAATCACATCACCCGTACGTACTTTGGCCAATGGTCCGCCCGCTGCCGCTTCTGGCGACACATGGATGGCGGCAGGAATCTTGCCCGAGGCGCCACTCATGCGGCCATCTGTCACCAGCGCCACCTTAAAACCACGACCTTGTAGCACGGCCAGCGGTGGGGTGAGTTTGTGCAGCTCGGGCATGCCATTGGCTTGTGGCCCTTGCCAGCGGACGACGCAAATCATGTCTTGCTCCATCTCTTTGGCATTGAACGCAGCCAGCATGGCTTCTTGTGACTCAAACACGCGGGCGGGTGCTTCCACGATATGGCAGTCATCAGGAACAGCTGATATTTTGATCACGCTGCGCCCTAAATTGCCTCGCAGCAGCATCAAACCACCCGTAACGCTGAAAGGCGCGCTCACGGGGCGGCATATGCTATCGTCTTGCGTTTCGCCAATAGCATGCCAATGCAGCTTGCCATCGACCAAATTCGGCTCGCCCGTGAACTCACGCAAACCCGCTGGGCGCACGGTTAACACATCGGCATGCATCAAACCCGCGTCCAGCAACTCACGAATCACATAGCCCGGGCCGCCTGCCGCTTGAAACTGGTTCACATCGGCGCTGCCATTCGGGTAGATGCGGCTGAGCAGTGGAATTACACTCGACAACGCTGAAAAATCATCCCAATCAATCGTGATACCCGCCGCGCGCGCAACGGCAACCCAATGAATCAGGTGGTTGGTCGAACCGCCGGTGGCCAACAAAGCGATCATGGCGTTGACGATGCAGCGCTCATCCACCAACTTGCCAATCGGCGTTTTGCAAGCCAGCACGGTACGCGTGGCTTCGCGGGACAGCTCATCGCGCAAGTCGTTGTCAGGGTTCACAAAAGCACTGCCTGGCACGTGCAGCCCCATGGCTTCCAGCAACATCTGGTTGCTGTTGGCCGTGCCGTAAAACGTGCAGGTGCCGCGCCCATGGTAGGCCTTGGATTCGGCTTCCAGCAATTCTGCTCGCCCCACCAGCCCCAACGCCGCCTGTTCGCGCACCTTGGATTTGGCGTTGTTGGACAAGCCGCTGGTCATAGGCCCTGCCGGTACAAACACAGTCGGCAAGTGGCCAAACTGCAGCGCACCAATCAGCAAACCGGGCACGATTTTGTCGCACACACCCAGCATCAGGGCGCAATCAAACACATCGTGGCTGAGCGATACAGCGGTGGACATCGCTATCACATCGCGGCTGAACAGACTCAGCTCCATGCCTGCCGTTCCCTGCGTCACACCGTCGCACATGGCCGGCACACCGCCCGCCACTTGCGCTGTTGCACCATGTTTACGCGCTTCGGTTTTGATCAGGTCAGGGTACTGCTGGTACGGTGCATGCGCTGAAAGCATGTCGTTGTAAGCGTTGACAATGCCAATATTGGGCGCTTTTTCAGCCACAACCTTGAATTTGTCGTTGCTCGGCAACGCAGCAAAAGCGTGCGCCACATTGGCACAACCCAGCCGATCTGCACCCCGTGGACGGTTAGCGGCGATATCGACACGCTCTAAATAAGCCTGCCGAGCCACCGTGCTGCGCTCTCGAATGCGCTGGGTCACTTGTTCTACGATGTTGTTTAGTTTCATATTTTTTGGTAACTTAGTTACGATACCCAATACTAACGCGAAACATCGAACTATGTGCGGCTTTTTGTTACGGAGCAGTTACGAAACAGGGCGATTCAAGAAGCGTTACATCTGTGGTTTAGACGTAAATGAACGATTCTTTAGCAACATATCAGCCCGCGCCAAATCGTCTACGGTATCAATATCCGTAACCATGCCGATATCATTTGCTATTAATTTTATAGCTGAATAGTCAGCAATAACGGCGGCTGCTCCCTTATTCCCTCTTAAATTGAGCAAATCTTGCTGACAAACTGTCCCAAACCCGACCGGATGACCGCGTTGCTCCACACCATCACTGACAAAGCAAGGCAGCACCACGTCGCTCGTCCGCAAAGCTTCGGCAACTTGTAATAGCGTTCCCGGCTGAATCAGCGGCAAATCGGCGGGCAAGATCAACCAACCGTCCGCATCTGGCGTTTTGCTGACCGCAGCGGCGATGGAGTCGCCCATACCGGGATGCCCAGCGTCTTCCACATGCCATGGCAAACCACTGGCTTTGACGGCATCTAGCGTGTGCTGCAACACGGTTTTGCCGGCTAAAAGCGCTTGCAGCTTGTGCGTTGCCCCACCCGAAGCCATAAACCGTTCGCCCCGCCCAGAAGCCAAAATCAGCACGGTGGGCGGGTTTTTAAAGACGGTTTTAGTCGCGGTTCCAGTCGCGGTTTTAGTCAACTTCTCAGAATGCATGGTTACGTGGCTGCCACAAGTTTCTATACTGTGCAGTATGACTGAACTTAACGCATCAAACGATCTGAAAAACCTGCAGAATTTACGCAAAAGCTACGAAAGTGCCGAGCTGAGCGAAAGCGATTCGCTCGCCAACCCGCAAGACCA
>JANPIC010000071.1:0-20358 GCA_031424795.1 Polaromonas sp.
CCAGCCATTTCCACAACTTCAAGTAGCCCGAAAACTCGCTCTTCTCGTCGTCAAACTTCACATGCGCTTGGTCAGCCGCTTGCTGCGCCTCCATCGGGCGGTCGCGCACGTCCTGCACGCTCAGGGCGCTGGCAATCACCAGCACCTCGTCCAGCGCGCCGCGTTCGCGGGCTTCTACAATCATGCGGCCCACGCGCGGGTCCAGTGGCAGTTTGGCGAGTTCGGAGCCCATAGACGTCAACTCATTGGCATCGTCCATCGCGCCGAGTTCATTCAAGAGTTGATAACCGTCCGCAATGGCACGCCCCTGCGGTGCTTCCAGAAAAGGAAAGTCCTCAACCACACCCAAGTGCAAAGACTTCATCCGCAAAATCACGCCTGCCAGCGAGCTTCGCAAAATTTCTGGCTCTGTGAAGCGCGATCTGCCGTCAAAATCCTTCTGGTCATAGAGCCGGATACAGATACCGTCCGCCACCCGCCCGCAGCGGCCCGCACGCTGATTGGCGGACGATTGGCTGATAGGTTCGACCAGCAACTGCTCCACCTTGCTCCTGAAGCTGTAGCGCTTCATACGCGCCGTGCCTGCATCGATCACGTAGCGGATGCCCGGTACGGTGAGCGAGGTTTCCGCGACATTGGTCGCCAAGACGATGCGCCGCCCCGTGTGGCCGTCAAAAATCCGATCCTGCTCGGCCTGGCTCAGCCGCGCAAACAGCGGCAGCACCTCGGCATTACGCATCACCGGCTGGTGGCTCAGGTGGCCGCGCAGGTGGTCGGCAGCTTCCCGGATTTCGCGTTCACCGGGTAAAAACACCAAAATATCGCCGCCGTTGTGGGGGTTGATCCACAGCTCATCGACCGCATCGGCAATCGCGTTGTTCAGCCCGTAATCGCGTGATTCTTCATAAGGCCGGTAGCGTTGCTCGACCGGGAACATCCGCCCCGAGACCATGATGACGGGCGCGGGGCCTTGGCGCGACGCAAAATGGTCGGCAAAGCGCTGCGCGTCAATCGTGGCTGATGTGACGATGATTTTCAAATCCGGGCGGCGCGGCAGGATTTGGCGCAGGTAGCCGAGCAAGAAGTCGATGTTCAGGCTGCGCTCGTGCGCCTCGTCGATGATGATGGTGTCGTAGGCTTTCAGCAGCGGGTCGGTCTGCGTTTCGGCCAGCAAAATGCCATCGGTCATCAGCTTGACGGAGGCATCGCGGCTCAACCGGTCCTGAAACCGCACCTTGAAACCCACCACCTCGCCCAGCGGCGTTTTCAGCTCCTCGGCAATCCGCTTGGCGACCGAGCTGGCCGCAATCCGGCGCGGCTGGGTGTGGCCGATCAGTTTGGCATGCTGGCCCGGCGCGTAGTTGAGCTTGCCCCGCCCCATCGCCAAGGCGATTTTGGGCAACTGCGTGGTCTTGCCCGACCCAGTTTCGCCACACACGATGATGACCTGATGCGCCTGCAGCGCTGCCATGATCTCGTCACGTTTGCCGGATACAGGGAGGTTTTCGGGGAAGTCGATGACGAGAGAGGTTTTATGGGCAGAAGTGGCTAATACGGACATAGAGGTGATTATCGGGGATGGGTGCGTGGTGATGCCTGCACAACGGCATTAAAAGCGGATTTAAGAGAATCCATCCTTCAAAATGGCATACAGTCGATGTATTTATTATCTATTTAGCTATTTTATTTATAGCAAAAAAAAACGCACCAAGATGATGATTTTTTATACACCAAATAGGTCCCAAGGCTTTTTAATGAGTGCTTAAGGCTTAGCAGGCCAGCACTGTCTTGATGCAACGCAGCATTTCTTCAATATCCAGCAGTTTTTGATGTTTTTTTGATGAATTTCTTTGCCGATTTTCGTCAAGTTTTCTGTTTTATTTTTCGGATTTACCCGAATGCGTTTCTATAATTGTACAAACGGTTACATGTAAAACAATTGAAATTCGTGAAGAAAGTCTCAACGATGAAAAACGTCGCCAGCAGCAGCGAGCGCCTGCTGGAACTGACCAACAGCCTGACCGACAAATACGAGAAAGCGCTGAAGGACGTGCTGGGCAGCGCCTGAAAATTGGGTGGTAAACCAGTGGTTTCAAAAACGAGGGTATAAACACCCTCATGACACATTTGAACAAACTGGCTGGCCTCATCAAACAAGAGCAGCAAACTTTACTCTCGCAGTGGCGATTACAGGTTCGGGAGCTGCCCTCAGCCCGGCATCTGGATACGCCGACGTTGAACGACCATATGCCCGGCTTGCTGAATGAGCTGGCCTTCGAGTTAAAGTCAAATTCTGAGCTGACGATTCCAGAAGCGCTGTTGGAAGAAAGTCCGCCTGCGCACGGTTTGCAACGCTTGCAGGAGGCTTTTGACATTGAAGAGGTGGTCGCAGAGTACAACATTTTGCGCGGCTGCCTGCACGACCTGGCCACCGACAACGGCATCAACCTGCAGGGCAAGCCCTTTCATGTGATCAACCGGGTGTTTGACCACGCCATTGGCTTGGCCCTGGAAACCTACGCCAGCCAACAGGCACTGATCGTGACACAAAGGCGGCAGGAGTATTTAGCGTTTGTAGCTCATGACCTGCGAACACCCTTGTTTGCCATTTCATTGGCAGGACGCGTTTTGGAGCAATCGCTGCCCAAACGCGGTTACAACGAAGATTCAGCACAAATGCTCAAATCAATGCGCCGCAGTGTTCAACAGCTGGAAGGCCTGGTGCAAAAAGTGCTGGAAGAAAATACGCATCTTGAAGCCGACAATGGCATCCATCTGGAGCGGCGCTTGTTTGACCTGTGGCCGCTGGTCCAGGCGCTGGTGGATGACGTCGCGCTGGTGTCAGCCTCGGCGGGCGCACGCATCGTCAACCATGTTCCAGATGACATGGTGGTGTATGCCGATGCCGGTTTGCTGCGGCGCATCTTGCAAAACCTGGTTACCAACGCGGTTAAATATGCCCCGAATGGCATCGTCACCATCGGTGCCAAAGACCTGGTGGATGACCACAGCGTTGCCTGCTGGGTGAGCGACAACGGCATGGGTATTCCTGAGGATATGCAGCAAAAGATCTTCGACAAAGGTGAAACAGATGCCGAACGCGACGACGGTACGGGCTTGGGACTGGCCATTGTGCAGACCTTCACAGAAGCCCATGGCGGCACCGTCACGGTAGAAAGTGCGCCCGGCGTGGGCTCAACCTTCAGATTTACACTGCCGGGCAAGGCGCTACCAAAGACTAAAACATGACCACTCTTTTCGACCCCCTCCAAGCCGGCCGCATGCACCTCGCCAACCGCGTGGTCATGGCGCCGCTGACCCGCAACCGCGCACCCAACGCGATGCCTACCCCCTTGATGGTGACATATTACACCCAGCGCGCCGACCCCAAAAACGGTGCCGGGCTGATCGTGACCGAAGCCACCGCCATCAGCCACCAAGGTCAGGGTTACGCTGACGTGCCCGGCATTTGGAGCCAGGAGCAGGTCATGGCCTGGCGCAAGGTGACAGATTCTGTCCACGCAGCCGGCGGCAAAATCGTCATCCAGCTGTGGCATGTGGGGCGCGTGTCGCATGTGGATTTGCAACCTGGCGGGCAAGCACCTGTTGCGCCTTCTGCCATCCAGGCCAAGACCAAAACCGTACTGATCCGAGACGGTGTGCCGACATTTGAGGACACCTCCATGCCCCGCGCTCTGAATGCGGACGAACTGCCCGGCATTGTGGCCGACTACCGCCACGCCGCCCACAACGCCATCGCCGCCGGGTTTGATGGCGTTGAGGTGCACGCCGCCAACGGCTATTTACTGGACCAGTTCATGCGCAGCGGTTCCAACACCCGTACCGACGCCTATGGTGGCAGCATTGAAAACCGCACCCGCCTGCTGGTGGAAGTGATGACCGCTGTGAGCGAGGAGATAGGCGGCGACCGCGTCGGTCTGCGCCTGTCCCCCGTCACACCAGCCAACGACGCGCATGACTCGCATCCGCAGCCGCTGTTTGAATACGTTGTGAAACAGCTCGCCCCGCTCAACTTGGCATTTGTCCACATCATTGAAGGATCGACCGGAGCCGCCCGCGACTATGCGCAAGGTGACAAGCCGTTTGACTACGTCGCCCTACGCGCAGCCTACAAAGAGGCTGGCGGCAATGCGGCTTGGATGGTAAACAACGGGTTTGACAAATCACTGGCGGACAACGCCTTGGCCAAAGGAGACGATTTGGTCGCCTTTGGCCGCCCTTTCATCGCCAACCCCGACCTGACCCGCCGACTGCGTGAAGGTGCCAATATGAACACGCCTGACCGTATGACTTTTTACGGTGGTGGTGCAAAGGGATATACAGATTACCCTGCACTTATTGGCACCTAGCCGGCGTATTTATTGCCCAATCAGCTATTAAATTTATAGCATCTAGTCTTAACACATTGGCGCACCAAATTAGCACTCGCATTTTTAGCACGACTACTTAAGACTTAGGTGACAAGCACCATCTTGGTGCGAAGATGAACTTTCAAACCTCTTTAGTGCATGACAGCTTTTTAATACAATTATTTTGAGATTTGGGCAAAGCAATTGACCACAAATCTCGGATTTTCTCTGATGTTTTTCTATAATTGTTTCAAACGTTACATTTACACAAAGAAAATCGTGAATAAAGTCACAAAAATACCCCTTTTTCGCCTCGCACCATTTACATCTTTGCCTACATCGTTCTCGCATATCTCGCGCCGATCTTTGATTCAACTTTCAGTACTGGGTTTGGTTTTACCTGCAGCGCATTCTGCCAATGCTGAAATTTCACTTGCCACGGCTATCAACCGTTGCGCTCGATTTCGGGCCTTGTCACAGCGCGGTGCAAAAGCTTATGCACAGCTGACTTTAGATGTGATGCCGGAAGCATCATTTAAAACGCTGACAACAGTGCAGCGTTTGTTTCAACAAGGATTTGACGATTTGGCGCAATCTAGCTTCACGCCCGAGATTACCAAACAGATTGCTGCCGTACAAACCGAAACCACCAAACTGCTAACGATGATCACTGCAAAAGCCAAGCATGACCAGCTCGCACTGGTCAACACGCAGGCTGACAAAGTGCTGGCATTGGCGCACAAGGCGACTGAAATGTTGACCTCAGCCTCAAAAACGGCCAACGGAAAAATCATAGACATGGCAGGACGTCAACGTATGCTGTCACAGCGTATGGCTAAAAATTATTACCTAACTGCAGCCAACGTAAATTTGACCGCTGCTACGCAGCAAATCGCACAAGACAAGGCTGAATTCAATACGGCAATGGCAACCCTGATCAAAACGCCCATTTCAACCAGCGCCATCAGAGAAGACCTAGAGCTTTGCTCTGCGCAATGGTTTTTATTTGAAGGTGCGCTAGACCTCCCTCGCAACCGTGCAGATGCCATGAAAAACGTTGCAAGCACCAGCGAACGCTTGCTAGAGCTGACCAACAGCTTGACAGACAAGTACGAAAAGGCACTGAAAGACGTGCTCGGCAGCGTTTAAACACTGACGGTTTCCTGGATATTTCCTGTAGGATTGATGCCCATCAATGGCAGGATAGACCCTATGCAAATACTAGACAAAGCGTGGCAAAACTGGATCAACGAAAATTTTGCGCGCGGTTGCACATATGACGCCATGCTGGCGGATATGGTGAAAGCGGGCATCTTGCAGGATGTAGCGGTGTTTAATTTGAACAACCGTGCGCAAACCGCCACCTCTGTTGACGAGGGCGTATCAAATCAGCAAAGTGGCCCGTATGAGCAAGAAGCGAGCTATTTGTTTCAGCATGACAACACCATCGTCACCCAAGACGGGCAGCACATTCAAGTCGTAGTGAGGGTCACAGCGCCTGATGTTGTGCTGCTAGACAACTTCATGACGCACGACGAGTGCGATGCTTTTTGCGAGTTATCAAAAAGCACATTGACAAAATCTACTGTTGTGGACGACGCCACAGGCGCACACGTGGGGCATGAACATCGTACGAGTTTGGGAACGTATTTCACGCTTGGACAAAATGATTTAGTGAAAAAAATCGAAGCCAGAATTGCTGAGATTACGGGTACGCCAGTGCCTAATGGCGAGGGTATTCAGATTTTAAATTATACTGGGGGCGGCGAATACAGGCCGCATTTTGACTACTTCCCCGACAACACCGGTGGACGCGTACACACTGCAAAGAGCGGACAACGCACAATCACCGTCATCATGTACTTGAACGATGTAAAAGCTGGTGGCGCGACGGTTTTACCCGACATCAATCTCAGCGTTTACCCCAAAAAGGGCTCGGCGCTGTACTTTTCGTACGTCAACTCAAAGGGTCAAGTTGATCCGTCAACGCTGCATGGCGGAGCACCCGTTGTTGATGGTGAGAAATGGATTGCGACGAAGTGGATTCGTGAACGCATCTACTCCTAAAAAATGTCGAGATATTGCCTAAAAATTGGCTTTTTGGTGAATATTCACGTACAAAAGTTACAATAAACACGTGCAAAAGTAATTCAAAGTATTAATATTGACCTGCATTCGTAATCTTTATTACAAATGTAGCAGTTTTGATTAGGAGAATTACTTATGTCACACCATCAGCCGCATTTATCTCGGCGAACTTTTGTGCAGTTCTCAACTGTTGGGCTTTTATTACCAACAGCCTTTTCAGCGCATGCCGAAGTAGCACTTGCCGTTTCAATCAACCGCACAGCTAGATTCCGAGCTTTATCACAACGCAGCGCAAAGGCTTATGTTCAGCTGGTTTTGAACGTTCTACCAGACGATACCAAGAAAGCCATTGAATCGACCCAACGCATGATGCTGTCTAGTTTTGATGAGCTGGCTGTTGGTAAATACAGCGCTGAGGTGACACAAAACATAGCATCGATCAAAGCCGAAGCAGCTGCATTAACTGCGCTTTTAGCGACTACGCCTAAGCGTGACATGCTGGTCTCTGTATCTGTACAGGCTGATAAATTGACAGAGCAAGCGAACAAAACGACTGAGTTGCTAGCCAACCAAACCAAATCAGGCAATGCAAAGATTGTGGTCATCGCCGACAAGCAGCGGATGCTGTCGCAGCGGCTTGCTAAAAATTACTTCATGCTAGCTGCAAATCTCAACTCTTTGCCTATTCGGCAACAATTGGCCAGCGACCGCGTGGAATTCAAAGCCGGACTGGAAATGTTGAAAGATGCGCCAATTTCAACCGCCAACATTCGCCAAGATATTGAGCTGTGCGCAGCGCAGTGGTTTTTGTTTGAAACGTCTATCGACAAGCCACGTAACCGTCCATTTGTGATGGATGACGTGGCGGTATCTAGCGAACGTCTGCTCGATATCACCAGCAGCTTGAGTAGCCACTACGAAAAAGCAGTGAAAGATATTGTTTAAATCACTTTTTCAGCGCGCAATTGGTCGATGTAGTCAGTGCTGTAACCCAGCTGCTTGAGCACTTCATCCGTATGCTCACCCAAAAGCGGTGAGCGGGTCACCACGGTTTCACTGTCAGACATTTTGATAGGGTTGCCGACTGTCAAGTATTTGCCGCGCGTTGGGTGATCCACTTCCACAATCGTGCCGGTTTCGCGCAAAGCGGGCTCTTCTGCGATTTCTTTCATCGACAAAATAGGGCCGCACGGAATATCGTATTTGTTCAAAATGTCCATGGCCTCAAACTTGGTTTTGGTCATGGTCCATTTTTCAATGCGTCTAAAAATAGGGCCTAAGTGCAACAACCTAGCCGCTGGTGTGGCGTAGGCTTCGTCATCAATCCAGCCCTCTTCACCAATCACTTTGCACACCGCTGGCCACACGGCGCCTTGGGTGATGAAGTAAATATAGGCGTTCGGGTCGGTTTCCCAGCCTTTGCATTTCAAAATCGAACCGGGCTGGCCACCGCCTGAAGCATTGCCTGCGCGCGGCACGGCGTCGCCAAACTTGCCATCGGGGTATTGTGGGTATTCGTGCATGGTGCCTGTGCGTTCCAGGCGCTGCTGGTCGCGCAGCTTGACGCGGCAGAGATTCAGCACAGCGTCTTGCATGGGCGCTAAGACTTTTTGACCACGACCGCTGGTATTGCGTTGGTACAGCGCAGCAACAATGCCCAAGGCCAAATGCAAGCCCGTACCGCTGTCGCCAATTTGCGCACCCGTCACGACTGGTGGGCCGTCGTCAAAACCGGTGGTGGATGCTGCACCGCCCGCGCATTGCGCGACGTTTTCATACACTTTGCAGTCTTCATAAGGGCCAGGGCCGAAACCTTTGACCGACGCCACAATCATGCGTGGGTTCAAAGACTGGATGTGCTCCCAGGTGATGCCCATGCGGTCTAGCGCACCTGGCGCGAAGTTTTCAACCATCACATCACAGGTTTTGATCAAGGTATCCAGCACCTCTTTGCCTTTGACGCTTTTGGTGTTGAGGGTGATGGAGCGCTTGTTGTGGTTCAACATCGTGAAGTACAAACTGTCAACGCCGGGGATATCGCGCAATTGGCCACGCGTGGCATCGCCCTCGCCGGCGCGCTCTACTTTGATGACGTCTGCACCAAACCAAGCCAGCAATTGCGTGCAAGTGGGGCCAGACTGGACGTGCGTGAAGTCTAGGATGCGAACACCGTCTAATGCTTTACTCATGAAATTCCTCGATGCTAAAGTTAAAAATTTGGTTGAAAATTAGTTTTTAAAAAATTATTTAAAATTTTGAATGTTCTTTATACTGCTCTATTTTTAGCAAGCCAGCCGTTCACAACGTTAACGGTTTGGTCAACACTGGTATTTTGCATCCCAAACTGCGCTGCAAAAGTTTGAACAATCATATCAACCCGTTCAATATGCGTTGCTCCGGCTGCCAAAGCACGTGCGGCTGAGGAAGGTTTGGCCAAACCGTCTGCTGCTGCTGCGTATTTGTCAAACGGCACAAGGTCGTCAGCCGATGCACCCATTCTCTCGCACAGCTTGGCTACCCACTCATAGATGTCTTTGGATTGAGCCAGATCGCCCAACACAGCGTCCTTGATAGGTCGCATGCCGTCCGCTTGAATGCAGCGGTAATTGCCGGTCAATAACATGCTCCACTTAGCCAAAGGAACAAACAAAGAATCAAACACTTTGAGTTTGACCGGCAGTTCTAACGCTTCACCCTTGTGCGTGTATCGCACCGCTTCGATGTCATCTTCGAGTTGTTGCAAGATTTGAGTGTGCTTTTCGGACTCAAATCGTGCCACTTTAAAATTGGTCGGCAGAGCTACTTGCAGCACATTGACAGGCTCATCCACAGGCCTGAAAGCTTGCGGATCTGGGCTTGATAGTGTCATGCAAGCTGGATCGAACGCATCCCACACATCAGCCAGGGCGTAAGCGCCGCGAAAGTTATTCACATCAATAGCTACGTTGCTTAAACTATGTTGCTTCAATAATCGCGCCAAATACGGCAATGGCGGCATGTTCATGATTGGCATGCATGGCAATTTTGCGATCGCGATTTGCTGCATCAACTCGCGAATGCCCTCTTGCCGGTATTGCGGCTCTTGCATGGCCAGCACGACCAAATCAAACTCAGCCAAATCACTAACTTGCTGCGGTGTGCACGCCGTCAAACGTCCTGGCAAGTCTTTTGAACTGACCTCCAGAAGACCATCCACACCCACGTCGCGCCTGCCTTTGATAGGCAGCCGCACGCGTATGCCATCTGAGTTGATCAAATTGGCGGTTGCAGTACGGCAAGTCATCGTCACATTGTGACCCGCTGCCAAGCATTTGATGGCTAAAAGTGCCCCGTAAGACGCGCCCAAAATTAAGATATTGAAAGAAGGTTTATTACTCATGCGACAATGATATGGGCAAATACTTAAATTCATTCAAGTCTTATATAAGATATAAGAATGAATGTATCAGTATTTTCGGAAAATTGATCTGGGTCAATTTATCAAACCCCACAAAATCGCCATATTTCACGTTGCATTTTATCGTTTCACAATGTGATTTAAAGAGTGAGATTTGGTCAGCCGATTGGGTCTATCAAAAAAATATGCACACTTACTTGTTGCGAAATTCCACTAAACTAGTTATTATTAATAACTAGTTTTATCCAAATAACGACGAGGAGACAACCATGTGGACCTACAACGCCCCACTGCGGGACATGCATTTTGTGATTGAAGAAGTCTTGCAAGCGCCTGCCGCTTGGGCGCAAACGCCAGCTTTTGAGGATTTGGACGCCGACACCTCGCGCCAGATTTTGGAAGAAGCCGGTAAGTTTGCCAGCGGCGTCTTAGCCCCCATCAACAGTGCGGCCGACCTGGAAGGCTGCAGGTGGAACGATGGCAACGTCACCACACCGCAAGGCTACCCCGCTGTCTACAAAGCCTATGTTGAAGGCGGCTGGCCGGCACTGGCGTGCGACCCTGCCTACGGTGGCCAAGGGCTGCCGCAGCTGCTCAACGCGGCGTTGAACGAGATGATTGCCGCCGCCAACCATGGCTGGACCATGTACCCCGGCTTGCTACACGGCGCGTATGACTGCATCAAAGCGCATGGCAGTGAGGCCCTGAAAACCCGCTATCTGGAAAAACTGACCAGCGGCGAGTGGCTGGCGACCATGAATTTGAGCGAACCCCAAGCCGGCAGCGACCTGAGCCAGGTGCGTACCAAGGCAGAAGCGGGCCCCATAACGGACGACGGTGCGAGCTGGCTGATCACCGGCAGCAAAATCTGGATCTCGGGTGGCGACCAAGACATGACAGACAACATCGTCCACCTAGTGCTGTGCCGCCTGCCCGACGCGCCTGCGGGCAACAAAGGCTTGTCGTTGATGGTGGCACCCAAGTTTTTGCCGGATGGCTCACGCAATAAGATTCGGTGTGATGGCATTGAGAAAAAAATGGGCATCAAAGGCAGCGCCACCAGTGCCATGAGCTTTGAGGGTGCGACCGGCTGGCTGGTGGGCGAGCCGCACAAAGGCCTGACCGCCATGTTTGTGATGATGAACTCCGCCCGCCTGCACGTCGCCATGCAGGGCTTGGGGCACTTGGAGATGGCGCAGCAAAACGCCCATGCCTACGCCAGTGAGCGCGTGCAAGGCAAGGCGAATGGCAAATCAGGCACGATTGACCAGCACCCAGCCGTACGCCGCAACTTGTGGAGTCTGCGTTCGTTATGTGAAGGCGAGCGCGTGGTCGCTTACTGGACAGCGCAGTTGCTGGACGATGCACACAGCCACCCCGACGCAGCCCAACGCACCAAGGCGGAAGACTTGGTCACCCTGCTCACCCCCGTGGCCAAGGCGTTTTTCAGCGACAACGGCAACCGGGGCGCAAACGAGGCGCTGCAAGTGTGGGGCGGCTACGGCTATGTGCATGAATACGGCATTGAACAAACCGTGCGCGACAGCCGCATTGCCATGATTTACGAAGGCACCAACGAAATCCAGGCCATCGACCTGCTGCAACGCAAGATCATGTCTGACGGTGGCGCTAAATTACTGGATTTACTGGCTGTTTTGGCGCAAGAGCTTGAAGCCGGCGCTGGCGTGCCTGAGTTGAAAGAATTCACAGAAGCGCTGAGCGATCAAATCGCCGCCACCCGCGAAGCCATGGGGGCATTGCTGGCGGCGCGGGAGGCGGACCCTGACTGGTCACTGCGCGTGGCAGACGACTTTTTGCGCGGGCTGGGCTTCACTTTGCTGGCTTGGGCATGGGCCCGCAGTACGCGGATCGCCTTGCCGCAAATGGCTGACGCTTGGTATGCAGACAAAGTCAGAGCCGCCCGCTTTGGTGTTCAATGGCTGCTACCCGAGGCCAAGTACCGCTGGCAACGGGTGATGGCGCGTGACGCTGTTTTGCCTGAAATTGGTTGAAAATAACCAAATTTATCCCAAAAATATGCCTCTAGCCGGTGTATTTATTGCCTAAGCTGCTATTAAAAATATAGTAAATTAAACCAATTTGGCTAGATTACTAAATCTTAATTTGCAGCCTTGGCGACTTTGGCCAATCGAGGTGAAAAAATTCACCACGCGGTTTGTCGGTGCGCTCGTAGGTATGAGCACCGAAGTAATCACGCTGGCCTTGCAGCAAGTTAGCCGGTAAATTAGCGCTTCGGTAGCCATCAAAATATGCCAAAGCAGAGCTGAATGCTGGCACAGCAACGCCATGTTGCACGGCTAAGGAAATGACTTTGCGCCAGTTGTTTTGCGCCTCGTGCAAAGCGTTGGTGAAATAGCGGTCCAGCATCAAGTTTTTCAAATCCGGCTGCGCGTTGTAAGCATCGGTGATTTTCTGCAAAAACCGTGCGCGGATGATGCAACCGCCGCGCCAAATTTGGGCTATGGTCGCGAAATTCAACGTCCATTTGTATTCCTTTTCAGCTTCTTTCATGAGCTGAAAGCCCTGCGCGTAGGCGCAGATTTTCGAACAATACAACGCGTCGTGAATGGCGGCGATGATGGCTTCGCGGTCTTGCTCTGTCGGTAATTGCGGGCCTTTCAAAATTTGGCTGGCAGCCACGCGCTCGGCTTTGAGAGCAGACAAAGCACGTGCAAACACGGCTTCGGCAATCGCATTGGCGGGTGCGCCCAACTCCAGGGCGTTGGCAGCTGTCCACATCCCCGTTCCTTTTTGCCCTGCGGTGTCCAGCACTTTATCGACCAGATACGTTTGGCCGCTGACGTCTTCAGGGTCTTTTTGCTGCAAGATGTCTGCGGTGATTTCTACAAGGAAGCTGGACAAAGTACCTTGGTTCCAAGTGTCGAATACTTTGCCAATCTCGCCCGCTGTCATGCCCAGCATGTTTTTCATCAAAGCATAGGCTTCGCAAATCAGCTGCATGTCGATGTACTCAATGCCGTTGTGCACCATTTTGACGTAGTGACCTGCGCCATCCGGGCCAATGTGGGCTGTGCATGGCACACCGCCGACCAGTGGATGGCCAGGCGTTGCACCTTCTAGCTGCTGGCCTGTAACGGGGTCAACCTTGGCGGCAATGTCGCGCCAAATCGGCTCTAACGACGCCCAAGCTTTGGCAGAGCCGCCCGGCATCAAGGAAGGGCCAAACCGTGCGCCTGTTTCGCCACCCGAGACGCCTGAGCCAATGAAGGCAAAGCCTTTGGCGCTTAGCTCTTTTTCACGGCGAATGGTGTCGCCCCACAAAGCATTGCCCCCGTCGATGATGATGTCGTCTGCCTCTAAATGCGGCAGCAGCGTTGCAATCGTGTCATCCGTTGCCTTTCCAGCTTTTACCAGAAGAATGATTTTACGGGGGCGCTTAATGCTTTGCACAAATGCTGCCACATCGGTGTAGCCAGTGACGCGTGGTGCGGAAGGTTCGCTGGCTTTGCACTGGGCGATAAAGTCATTGGTGCGCTCTGGATTGCGGTTAAAAACCGCGATGTTGTAGCCGTGGTCGGCGATATTGAGTGCTAAGTTTTGACCCATCACGGCCAAGCCCACCAATCCAATGTCTGAGCCGATGTCTGATGTTGCGTTCATAGAATTTATAAAGTGGCTATTTGAGCCGCTATCATAGGCGTTTAAATAGACGTTTTAGAAATTGAATCTAGCTGGAAAAAGATGTCAAATACTTCATGCCAAATACTATAAATACCCATTTCGTGCCCTGGTTTCGGTCTGTGGCGCCTTATATCCACATGCACAGAGGCAAAACCTTTGTGGTGGGCATCGCAGGCGAAGCTATTGCGGCGGGTAAATTGCAGCATTTGGCGCAAGATTTGGCATTGATTCAAAGCATGGGCGTCAAAGTGGTGCTGGTACACGGCTTCAGGCCACAGGTCAACGAGCAACTGCTCGCAAAAGGGCATACGCCGCGTTACTCGCATGGTATGCGTATTACTGATGAAGTGGCCTTAGACTGCGCCCAAGAGGCGGCGGGACAGCTACGCTATGAGATTGAAGCGGCATTCAGCCAAGGCTTGCCAAATACACCAATGGCGGGCTCAACCGTGCGGGTGATTTCGGGTAACTTCATCACGGCGCGGCCTGTGGGCATCGTGGACGGTGTGGATTTTCAACACTCAGGACTGGTGCGCAAGGTTGACACAGCGGGCATCATCAAAACGTTGGATTTTGGGGCGATGGTGCTGCTGTCGCCATTTGGCTTTTCGCCAACGGGGGAAGCGTTTAACTTGACGATGGAAGAGGTCGCAACGTCGGTAGCGATCGCTTTGCAGGCGGACAAGCTCATTTTTATGACCGAAGTTCCTGGCATCAGGATGCAGCCTAGCGAAGCTGCGAGTGCGGACAACCCGATTGATACCGAGTTACCACTTGCTGCTGCTAAAGCCATGCTGACGAACTTACCGTCACCCACTCAACCATCCGATACGGCGTTTTATTTGCAGCACTGTGTGAAAGCCTGCGAAGAAGGCGTGGAGCGCAGCCATATTTTGCCGTTTGAAGTTGATGGCGCGTTGCTATTAGAAGTCTACGTGCATGACGGCATCGGCACCATGGTGGTGGACGAAAAGCTAGAGAGCCTGCGTGAAGCGACCGCTGATGATGTGAGCGGCATTTTGCAGCTCATCGAACCGTTTGAAAAAGACGGCACTCTGGTCAAACGCAGCCCTACCGAAATTGAACGTGATGCCAGCAATTACAGCATCCTTGAGCACGACGGCGTGATTTTTGCGTGTGCAGCGCTGTATCCCTACCCTGAATCTAAAACGGCTGAAATGGCGGCATTGACCGTATCGCCACACGTGCAAGGTCATGGTGATGGTGAACGTGTGCTCAAGCGCATTGAACACCGTGCCAAGGCCGCAGGCTTAGACAGTATTTTTGTGCTGACGACACGCACTATGCATTGGTTTTTAAAGCGCGGTTTCAAACAAGTTGACCCCGATTGGCTCCCAGATGCACGCAAGCGCAAATACAACTGGGACCGCAAGAGTCAGGTTTTGGTCAAGAAGGTTAGCTAAAAGACTTCAAACAAGAAGCTACCCCGCCCTTTGGGCACCCCTTCAAATTGAAGGGGAATTTTTAAGCCAAGCAATCTTGCGGAATATCGCTGACGGGCTTGGCACCCGTCATGATCGCCACAGTGTCTGACATGCTGATTTTCTTAGGATCAACCACCGCAGCACGTCTACCCAAACGCTGGATATGAATACGGTCTGCCACTTCGAACACATGCGGCATGTTGTGGCTGATCAAAATCACCGGCAAACCCTTGTCGCGCACGCGGCGAATCAGCTCTAGCACCATGTTGCCTTCTTTGACACCCAGAGCAGCCGTAGGCTCATCCATGATGACGACATGCTGCGCAAACGCAGCACTGCGCGCCACGGCGACGCCTTGGCGTTGGCCGCCAGACAGTGTTTCGACGGCTTGCGTCATTGAGCGGATGCCGATTTTCAGCTCATTCATGTGGTGAACGGCTTCTTTAAGCATGCTGGGCTTGTCAATCAAGCGAAACACTTTACCCAAGATGCCAGAGCGCAAAGTTTCGCGACCTAAAAAGAGATTTTCCGCAATGCTCATAGCCGGTGCTACAGCCAAATCTTGGTAGACGGTTTCAATACCAGCGCGGCGTGCATCAATCGGTGAGCGGAAATGCACCGGCTTGCCATCTAGCAGCATCTCGCCAGAATCAGGCGTCACCGCACCCGACAAAACTTTGATGAGCGATGATTTTCCAGCGCCATTGTCACCAATGACTGCCAAAATTTCGCCCGCACGGAGTTCAAAATCAACGCCATCAAGCGCAGTGACCTGTCCATAACGTTTGACGATGTTTTTCGCCTGCATGATGAGCGGCGCAGATTGCATAGAGTTCGCAGACATTATCGTGCTCCTTTACGAGACATTTGATCTGCTGCAACTGCCAAGATCACCAAAATGCCAGTAATCAATGTTTGGTAGACAGAAGCTACGCCCATCAGCGTGAGGCCGTTACGAAACACACCCACAATCACAGCCCCAACCAAAGAGCCCAAAATAATGCCACGACCGCCAAACAAACTGGTACCGCCAAGCACCACAGCGGTGATGGCATCTAAGTTCTCAGTCTGCCCCGCTTGCGGATCACCAACGCCTGTTCTTGCTACAGAAAGCAGAGCAGCGAGGCCATAAAATAAACCTGCTAACGCATAAACACCGAGCAAAACACGATCAACGGGAATACCCGTTAAACGCGAGGCTTCTGGGTTGTTGCCGACCGCATAAATATGGCGACCAGGTGCAGATTCGCGCAGCATGTACCACGCCAGCACATACAAACCAATCATGACAACCGTGCCATAACCTACTTCTGTGCTGCCCAGGTTGAATGTATTTCCCAAAGCGGTCATGACTGGTGGCAGATCGGTCACCGTTTGCGCTTCTGAATAAATTTGTGTGATTGCAAAGGCAATATTGAGCGTACCCAAGGTCACAATGAAGGGTGGTAACTTGATGCGGGTGATCAACAAACCATTGATCAAGCCAAACAAGGTTGTAGCCCCCAGACCACAGGCAATGGCCACATACGGATTTAAGCCGTAGTCGGTCGCAAACTTGGTCATGATGATGCCACCCAAAGCCATCACCATACCGCACGACAGGTCAATACCCGCCGTCAAAATAATCAAGGTTTGACCGATAGCGAGAACGCCAACGACCATCACTTGTTGAAGAACCAGAGAAAGGTTTTCTCCGCTCAAAAATCTATCCGCTTGCGTTGCAAAAAATGTGCAAGTCGCCAGCAATGCCAACCAAGGCCCCAAAGCCCCCCAAGGAATTTGTGTTTTTTGCTTTGAATCCATTGATTAACTCTTTTTATTTACAATTTTTTATCGACGATGCAAGTGATTAAACGAGCAACAAAGCGAATGACAGAGCAAGCAAAAAAACCAACGGATTCTTTGCTTGCCTTGACTTATTTAACTTCTGTTAACTGCAAGAAATTACTTCTTGCCCCAGCACAGATCTGCACCGACTTTGGTGTCTTTGCTGTCAACGCCTTTGATGGCTTTGTTTGCAATCAAAGTCACGCCAGTGTCAACATAACCAGTTGCTTTTTTGCCAGACTTGGCATACTCAGCACCCGCTTGCACGCCCATAGAGGCCATCTTCAACGGGTATTGTTGTGATGTTGCAGCGATTACGCCTTTGGCGGTGTCTTTGATACCTTGGCAACCACCGTCAACTGAAACGATGGTCACGCCAGTTTTCTTGGCTTTTTGCAAGGCATTGAATGCACCAGCAGCTGCTGGCTCATTGATGGTGTACACCACATTGATGTCTGGGTTCTTTTGCAAGCAGTTTTCCATGGCTGTTTGGCCTTTGGCTTGGTCGCCGAAGCTGTCTGCAGCGCAAACGATTTCTGGCGCTGTTGACAATTCGTTTGACTTAGCATCATTGGCTTTCAAACCGTAACCAGTCATGAAACCGTTGTGACGCTGTGCGCCCACTGGATGACCTGGGAACAAGTCAAGCATCGCGATTTTCGCTGGCTTGCCGCCCATCGCTGCCTTGGCGTATTGACCAATCAACTCGCCTGCTTTGTAGTTGTCCGTTGCGAACAAGGCATCTGCGCCATCAAACGGGCTGTCCAAAGCAATGACTTGCACGCCTTTGGCTTGTACTTTTTTCACCGTTGGGATGATGGCATCGCCAGTAGATGTGATCAAAATGGTTTTTGCACCAGCGGCTGCCATGTTTTCCAAGGCAGTGATTTGGCTTGCTGTGTCGCCGTCAGCTTTGCCGCTGGCAGTGATCAACTTGATGCCAAGCTTTTTAGCTTCAGCTTGTGCGCCCTCTTTCATCTTGACGAAGAAAGGGTTGGTTTCAGTTTTAGTGATCAAACCGACAACGGTTTGAGCGGCCATGCTGCTGGTTGCGGTAAAGATCAAAGCAGCGACGAGTGCGGAAGGTTTGAATTTCATGAGTGTCCCTAAAAATTAATAGTTAATTGTTGGTAAGCCAAGCTCTTGAACGATAAAAACAAAGTTAAGAGCTTGAATCAATCTTCTTCTTATCACGGCGTGTGACGGAAGAATTGAGACGTAGTATGCCTGCAAGCAATTACTAAATCAATTGGATTTAGTAATGGAAAACCCTAAAAATGCTCTGAAAAATGTAAAAAAATGATGAAATAAAGGAAAAAGTACAGAAAAAAAGGCGCAGAGTACCAACCTGAATCGACTTATCTCGATCCAAAGCAGGTATCTAAAAGATGAATTTATCGGTGATTCGCAGCTACTGCACGCCGTTCAGGCGGCACAGTAATAGCGATTTCTGAATTCAAGACCTGCCAGAGCTGGCTTAAGCGGCTTACCGCCTCGGCTGATGTGTCTTGAACTGGAACTTTGCTTAAATGGCTCAAGGAATCTCGCATGACGTACGTTTTAGACTTTTTCTTCAACGTGATTTCAGTATCCAGAATACGCCATAACTTGCTCAACTTGTCGTTCGCTTCAATCGTGGTGTCGGTTGCTGATACAGAACCCGACACGCTGTCTGATTGCCGCTTATTCGCAATTTCGGTATTCAAAACTCGCCATAATTGACGCAATACTGTTGAAACTTCTTTGGATTTTTCTTCTACACCCGCTTCTTTTTCTGTTGATACAGCTTGGCGTTTAAAGGCAATATCTGTATTTAACACTGACCAAAGCTGCCCCATCACACCCGCTGCTTCGTCGATCTTGTCTTGATACAGCTTCAACTCAGCTTCTGTCGCCGGAATTGGTTGGTTGTTTTCATCGGTTTTTAGAACAATGTCAGTGTTCAACACGCGCCACAATTGTCCCAATACATCGCCGGCATCTTTATCACTCGCGTTGTTTGGGTCTTTGCTTGCGTTCGCAGACTTACTCCACGCAATATCTGTATTGAGCACACGCCACAATTGGTTCAACACATCGCCACTGTCTTTGGCAACAACTTCAGCGCCAGTGTCGCCTGTTTTTCCATTTTTAGTGGTCAGCGCTAGCTGATCTTCTTCATCTTCTGTAGCGACGTTTTTAAAAGCTAAGTGGTCATCCACCAGTTCAGCACCAACTGTCACAATATGTCCTTTTGTCTGAAGCACGCTCAGCAAAGCATACGTTTTATCGACAGGCAACTTCAAACGGCGAGCAACCAAAAAGCCGACCATGGGGCGTTTTTCTAACAAAGCACAAATCAGCTTCATGGCATCCACCAAGTCGCCATGCATATTGCCCAAATTTGGCCATGAGTCTAAACGAAGCAAACACAGCATGAACTGACTGTCCAAACGTCGGATGGTGACTGCATAAGCAATACTCCAATCCGCCGCTGAGGTCATATTTCGTGATGTTGCAACTGCCATGAGTTAGCTCGTATAAAAATTTGTAGATCTGTCAGGACTTGCCTGGATTTATAAAAAATCGAAGCAAACTTTATATTCCGTTAATAAATTAATATTTATATTAACGCAATTAGAAACAGAATACAAACAAAAGTATACATATAGTTACGTAAATAAACTTACTTACGCAGCATAAAGTAACAGTTTATCGAGTGGGAGACGTGATTTTTGTCACGCTATCGGCATAAAACTACATTAAGTAATCTTTTGAGCACTTGTGGATTTAATTCTGAATAAACTCAAAATAGCGATGAGCGCAATGCCGCAAAAGCACAAAAACGACCAATTAGCGATCGAACCGCCTAGGAAAGTCCAATCAATTTTGGTGCAATCGCCAGAGCCTTTCAAAATCATGGGAACGAGGTTTTGCAATGGGAACGTCTCAATCATGCCGTAAATATCGCGTCCACAGCTTGCAATTTCAGGCGGATACCATTGCAGCCAGCTTTGACGCGCAGCTACAAACGCACCTCCCAGTGCGGTGATGATCACCAGCCAAGAAGCACTGATTTGAATACCTTTTATGCCAGTAGCCGATGCAATGATTGCCCATATAGCTATTAAAATCATAGCATACCGCTGCACAATACACATCGGGCATGGCTCTAAGCCGCCTACGTGTTGCAAATAGAAGCCAAAGCCCAACATCGCAACGCAGCCTAGGGCTATCAAAGCCATGATTTGCCGAAAACTAAAACGGGATAAAAAACTCAAAGCATTCAAAATAACGACTCCACGGTAAAATCACAGCAAACACATTCTCGAAAACTCTAACGAATTTCTTAAAATTTCCAAAAGATAGGCAATCATATGGCACGCATGGTCAAATGTATCAAATTAGGCATAGAAGCCGAAGGCTTGGACTTTCCGCCCTACCCTGGCGACTTGGGCAAGAAGCTGTGGGAAGGCGTCAGCAAGCAAGCTTGGGCAGACTGGATGAAGCACCAAACCATGTTGGTCAACGAAAACCGCCTCAATTTGGGTGATTTACGTGCGCGCCAGTACCTCGCCCGTCAAATGGA
>JANPIC010000072.1:0-17768 GCA_031424795.1 Polaromonas sp.
CCGCCTTTGACTTCTACCAAAAAGCTTTCACGGTCCAAGTCACCCTTGTCATCAAAACCAACATTCATGAGAACGCCTGGGTTTTTAACCGCGCTGATCTTGATGCCGTGCAAAGCTGCCGCAACTGCTTTACGGTCAAACTTGCCTACTTTTTCAATGGCTGCTTTCAAGATATACACGCCGGTATAGCCTTTGATACCATTGTGATCTGTCTCATGGTTGAAGTTTTTGAAGTATTTGTTTTTGTAGTTCAAAAGTGCTGGGATGGGTGCATCCGCAGTCAAACCCACATGAGCCACGGCGCCGTTAGCAGCTTCGCCGGCCAAATCAATAACTTTAGAGCCTGTCAAAGTGGTCTCACCAATGATGGGTTTGGTCCAGCCTTGCTTGCGCAATTCGCGCAAAGCACGTGCTGACTCATCCTCATTCACATACATGAACAGTGCGTCGGCATTTGATTGCTTAACTTTCACGACTGGTGCAGAAAAGTCCACTTGTCCGCTGTCGGTAGAGATTTCGCCCACGATCTTTGTATCCGTTCCAGCCAAAGCTTTCTTCATCATTTCCAAGCCGCCCTTGCCGAAATCGTTGTTCACATAAACGATGACTAGGTTTTTGATTTTGGCTTCTTTGCTGATGTAGGCTGCCGCTTTAGGCATGGCCGTTGCTTGCGTGAAGCTGGTGCGGAAAATGTAAGGATTGCCTTGAGTCGTGATGTTGGCAGCTTCTCCGCCTGTGAAGTTAGGGATCTCAGCCTTTTGGCTTTCTTTCATGCTGACATTAATAGAGCCTGAAAACACTGGGCCAAAAATGGCGAAGACGTCTTGGTCAATCGCTTTTTTAGTCAAAGCCAACGCCACACCAGGCTGGGTTGTGGTGTCGTTCGTCGACACTTCAATTTTGCGCCCCAAAATGCCGCCCTCAGCATTGATTTCTTTGATGGCCAACTGCAAACCATTGTTGAACTGCGTGCCTGAACTCGCGCCAGCGCCAGACAGTTCAACAATCGATGCAACTTTCACAGTTTGTTGTGCAAATATGGCTGTAGCCGACATATTCATTGCCAAAGCTGCTATCAATTTAATAGTAAATCTTTTGTTCACGAGCGTATCTCCAAATGGTAAAAAAATGGTAAAACTAAACTAAAAAGTCCAAACTGCTTCATCGTCTCCCCAAGGCAGTTTTCTGACACTTGAATGTAGCTTCTCAGCCCCTTCGCGCGAAGGGATAAATGCATATAATTATCGATAATCGCGCATTCGTGTGCGTTAATCGCACGAATATAGGGTTTGTACCAATTCGTACAATTTTAATTAACCGAGGTGAGCCATCAAATGAAATCCAACATTTCTATGGATAGCGCCAACCCCGCACTAAACAAACGCGACTGGATAGCAGGTTTAGAAAAAGGCTTGCAGATGATTGAAGCGTTTGACGATGCCCACCCACGCATGACGTCAAGCCAAGCTGGTGAGCGCTGCGGCATGACACGAACGGCGGCGCGACGGTATTTACTCACGCTCACTCATCTGGGCTATGTGGCGACGGACGGTAAGCTTTTTTGGTTGACGCCACGCATGTTGCGCTTAGGACAAGCCTATATTGAATCCGCACGCTTGCCGCGCATCGTTCAGCCTTTCTTACAGCGCGTCACTGCGGGTACACAAGAAATTGCGTATGTCAGCGTCTTGGACGACGAAGAGATTGTTTACGTTGCGCGAAGCGGCTCGAACCGTAACATGAATACTGGCTTCGTGCTTGGCTCGCGCGTACAGGCGCAGGCAACCTCTGCTGGTATGGTTATTTTGGCAATGATGGAGACGGAGCGGCAAGAGCAATGGTTTGCCAACCGCACGCTGAAGTCTTACACATCGTTCACCATCACAGACCCTGAGGTTTTGAAGAGGGAATTGTCCATCGTGCGCAGCCGAGGCTGGGCGATCAGCGAGCAACAGCTTGAACTGACGATGCGCGGCGTGGCTGTTCCCTTGATTGACCGCAATGGCGATTTGGTTGGTGCATTAAATATCACCATGCCCGTGGGCGGCGAAGCAGCCGCTGACGCTGTCAAACGCGTCTTACCGGTTTTGCAGGAGACTGCGCGTAGCCTGCGGAATTTAATCTAGCTTGAACTGGTCTTTTAAACCCGCCCAGCAAGTCGCATAGTTTTTATCCAACAAATTGCCATTCACGGCAAACGCCGTCGGCACAAATCGGTAACGGCTCTCAAACATAAAGGCCATGGTGTTATCCAACTTGTGCGGTTTCAGTTCAGCGGTGCTGGCCTTGGCAAAAGCGTCTGAATCCGGCCCATGCGGCACCATGCAGTTGTGCAAGGACGCGCCGCCGGGTACAAAACCTTCCTCTTTGGCATCGTACTGACCCTTCACCAAACCCATGAATTCACTCATCAGGTTGCGGTGATACCACGGTGGTCTGAAGGTGTCTTCAGCCACCATCCAGCGCGGCGGGAAGATCACAAAGTCGCAATTGGCTGTGCCTGGCGTATCGGTCGGCGAGGTCAGCACGGTGAAAATGGATGGGTCTGGATGGTCAAAACTGATGGAACCAATCGTCATGAAGTGTGCCGTGTCGTACTTGAACGGTGCCAAATTACCATGCCAAGCCACCACATTGAAGGGCGAATGGGGCATTTGCGCTGACCACAAGCTGCCACCGTATTTTTTGATGATTTCGTAGGTACCCGCAGAGGCTTCAAACGCCGCCACAGGTGTTTGGAAATCCCGCGCATTGGCCAAGCCATTCGAGCCAATCGGCCCCAGCTCTGGCAACCGGAAATGCGCGCCGTAGTTCTCACACACATAGCCGCGCGAAGGCCCCTCAGACAATGCCACTTTAAACACCACACCCCGCGGCACCAAGGCGACCTCGCCGGGTTTGACATCCAACACGCCCATTTCAGTCGTGATCAGTAAACGCCCCTGTTGCGGCACAATGAGCATTTCACCATCGGCATTGACGCAAGCGCGCTGCTCCATAGACCGATTGGCCACATACACATGCGCCGCCATACCCGTTTGCGCATCCGCATCGCCATTGGCAACCAGAGTGCGCAAGCCATCCACAAAATCTGTCGGCTCGGCGGGAATGGCAACCGGACTCCAGCGCATAGGATCAGGCGGAGTCGCCACACCTTGCGCCGCACCGGTGCACCAGTAAGCTTGCGCATAGGGCTTGTAGCCACCCACCACCACCGATGGTTGGCGGCGATACAGCCAGCTACGGCGGTTTTCAGCCCGGGGAGCGGTGAAAGCTGTGCCAGAAATCAGCTCGGCATACAAACCATGCGGTGCGCGCTGTGGGCTGTTGCGGCCTTGCGGCAACGCGCCGGGCACGGCTTCGGTGGCGAATTCGTTGCCGAAACCACTTTGGTAATGCACAGGTGGCAAGGGTGACACTTGTTTGGTCGTCATGATTTTATTTACTTTCAATATTTCTGTTTCTGGCGGCCTGAAGCGCTTCCTGCAACACAGGCAAAGCACCGATGTGGTTAGCCAGCAAAAGCACCAAACGCGCGTTAAGAGCCTGACTTTCTTCGGCGGACAAGTCTTGATGCGCATTGATCAGCGCTTCATAAAAGTCATCTGGTGCGCTTAAATGTGGGGTTGTGATGAGTGACATGACACTATTCCTTCAATTTTTAGTCAAAGCCACATTGAGCGCCGCCTGCAATTTTTGTGGCGTGACCTGCCGCCAGCGAGCGCACACGTGCTGGTCGGGGCGCAGCAAATAAGCCGTGCCCGGCTGCATGTCATAGCGCTTGGCGATCAAACCGTCGCGGTCGATCAGAACATTTGATTCAATCGATTTAGCCGTCAAGCTTTGCGGTTGAATGTGCACAACTGAGCAGGGTACGGAGGCAGCGCCCGCATCAAATTCAGCCCTCCCGTCAGCACCATACACCATCAAGGTAAAACCAGCCCCCAGTTGCCGAAGCAACCAGCATCCGTTGCCATCCACCAACTGCACGGGCGCGTCCAGCGCTGTACTGCCTGGCACCATACGCCCTTCAAATACGTCATCGTCTGGTGTATTCAATACAGAGCCATGCAGGGTTGCTGGCACAGACAAACGCCCGCTGTTCACCAAAGTGCGTGCAAACGGGTAATCCTTGGCCAAGTCCAGCACCGCATCACGGAACACGCGGCTGATATCGCTTTTGGGGGTGATGAAGTCGGTCGCGCGGGTGGAGTTTCGGATGTTTTCATCGGCCGCATATTCACGCTCGCTGGCGTAGCTGTTCAGCAAAGCCTCGGGCGCTTGGCCGCGCAGCACCGCGTCCAGCTTCCATGCCAGATTTTCTGCATCTTGAATGCCCGAATTCGCCCCCCGCGCGCCAAAGGGCGAGACACCGTGGGCCGAATCACCGGCAAACAGCACACGGCCATGGCGAAAGCTGGCCATGCGTTGGCAGGCAAAGGTGTAGACGCTGGCCCATTCCAGTTCGAATTCAGGAACAGCTTCTCCAGCCTTGGTGCCATAAGCCAGCAAGGCCTTAACCCGGGGGATGATGTTTTCAGGCTTCTTTTCTTCCTCCGGGTCTGCATCCCAACCCAATTGAAAGTCGATGCGCCACACATGGTCGGGCTGGCGGTGCAGCAGGACGCTTTGGTTCGGATGGAACGGCGGGTCGAACCAGAACCAGCGTTCGGTCGGGAACTCGGCGGTCATCTTCACATCGGCGATTAAAAACCGATCCTGAAACACCCTGCCCGTGGTCTCCAGCCCCATCAGTTGGCGAATGGTCGAACGCGAACCGTCGCAAGCGACGACATACTGCGCTTGCAGGGAGTAGCTGCCTTCGGGCGTGTCCACCGTCAAGGTTGTGGCATCAGCCGTTTGGCTGATAGCTGCGACTTTATTCAACCAGCGAATGTCTAGATTCGACAACTCTGCTGCGCGCTCGGCCAAATAGCCTTCGACGTAATACTGCTGCAGGTTGATGAACGCAGGGCGCTCATGCCCAGCTTCAGGTTGTAAATCAAAACTGTACAGCGGGCTATCTTTCAAAAACACCTTGCCCACGTTCCAAGACACACCTTTGTCCACCATGCGCTGGCCACAGCCTAGGCGGTCAAAAATCTCCAGGCTGCGCTTAGCGAAGCAAATCGCCTTAGAACCACTTGCCGTTAGTTTGCCTTTGTTCAACAGCACGACGCTTTGGCCACGTTGCGCCAAGTCAATAGCCAAAGTCAAACCCACAGGCCCTGCACCAATGATGACGACGGGATGCATAGCTTATTGACTCTAATTATTGGTTTTAATTATTGATTCTCTAAAGCTTTCCACATCTCAATATCACGCTCGGCCGTCCAGATACGCGGGTCGGTGTACTGGGTCGCTTCGTCGTAAGCGCGGGTCACGTCAAACGGCATGCAGTGGTCAAAAATCACCCATTTTCCGTAGGTCGGGCGCAGGCGGTTCATGGTGTCGTTGTACACGGTGTTCAGGTCTTTACCAGCTTTGGCACCGGCTTGGACGCTGGCGTACACATCCGACACAAACGCACGCGTCTCGGTCAAACCTTGGGCAACCTGCGCAGGCGTTTGCAGCGCTGCGCCACGGCCTGGAACGAGTTTTTCAGGTTTCAAGGCGGCAATCGCATCTAAAGTTGTCGGCCAGTCTTTGAAATAAGCGTCACCGGCATACGGCGTCGCGCCAAACTCGACTAAATCACCACTGAACAAGATTTTTTGCTGCGGCAGCCAAGCCACCGTGTCGCCCTTGGTGTGGCCACGACCGAGTTGCAGCAACTGCACTTCCAGCTTGCCCAGCCAAATGGTCATCTTGCCGGTAAAGGTCATGGTCGGCCAGGTCATACCCGGTGGCACGGACTCCACGGCATTGAACAAGCGCGGAAAACGGCCAATCTCGCTGGCTTTGTCCTGCTCGCCACGTTCGACGATCAAGTCGTAGGTGTCCTGGCTGGCGATGATTTCCTCTGGTTTGTAGGCGCTCGCGCCCAGCACGCGCACCGCATGGTAGTGGCTGAGCACCACGTATTTGATGGGTTTGTCGGTCACTTCGCGGATACGGCGAATCACATCTTCGGCCATCACCGGCGTGGCTTGGGTGTCGATCACCATCACCGCGTCATCGCCGATGATGATGCCGGTGTTCGGGTCGCCCTCGGCCGTGTAGGCGTAGGCGTTGTCGGAGAGCTTGTCGAAACTGACTTTTTTGACGTCCAAATCGGCTTGGCTGGCGAAGGTTTTGGTTTTTACATTGCTCATGTTTAATCCTGCAGTTGAATTTTTAATTTTAACTAACTAATTTGTCTATGCCTAATTTTTTATGATTTTTATCGTATAGTTCTGTAAAAATCTAACAACCATGTCAAAAACTGAACCTAAAACCATTCCGCCAAAACAACGAGGTATCCAAAGCATGGAAGTCGGCGGTCAGCTGCTGCTGGCTCTGGCGCAGCATGGTCGCCCCATGCCGTTGAAAGATTTGGCGCGCGATGCAGGCATGGTACCTGCCAAGGCGCACCCTTACCTTGTCAGCTTCAACAAACTGGGCTTGATTGTGCAAGACGAAGTTAGCGGTCACTACGGTTTGGGGCCTTTGGCGATGCAGCTTGGCTTGATCAGTTTGCAACAATTTGACCCCGTGCGACTCGCCTCCCCCATACTTGCCGACCTTGCCAAACAACTAGGCCACACCGTCGCTTTGGCCGTGTGGGGCAACCGCGGCCCTGCGATAGTGCGGATTGAAGAGTCGCCCAACTTGGTCCATGTCACCATGCGCCACGGCACGGTGATGAGCTTGCGTAACACCGCCTCAGGGCGTTTGTTTGCCGCGTATTTGCCCGAAGATGCCGTGCTGGCAGCGCTTGAGGAGGAGCACACTTATGAGCAACGGCATACCCCTGACGCACCAGCCATGCCGCCGACCATGGACGCCAGCTTCAGCACATTGCTAGAAAAAGTTCGCCAAAACGGCATGAGCGACGCGGTGAACCTGGTTGTTCCCGGCGTCAGCGCCTTGGCTGCGCCTGTGTTTGACGAATCTGGCAAACTGGTACTCAGCCTGACCGCCATTGGCCCGAGTGCGCAGTTTGATGTGGACTTGAATGGTGCAATTGCGACGACCTTGAAAGCGCTGGGAAAAGACTTGTCACAGCGTTTGGGTTATCGCGTTGAGAATTAAACGCTATGTATTTAATAGCTACTCAGACAATAAATACACCGGCTAGAGTCATATTTAGCACCTAAAAATACAAAAAAGCCGCTAAAACCAAGTTTTAGCGGCTTTTTGATGATCCGATTGAAAGCTTAGCGAAACTTAGCTTGCGGAACTGTTTTCAAATCACCATCCAAAGAGCCAACGTATTTGGCGATTTCTTTGAGTTCACTGTTGGAGAATTGTTTGACCATGCCAGCCATCACGCCGTTAGAGCGACCGATTTGCGGGTTGCCTTCGGTTTTGTAGGCTTTGAGTGCCACGTAGAGATAGTCTGAGTGCTGACCCGCGATTTTTGGATAGTCAGGGCTGATAGGTTTAGCGAAGTTTTCACCGTGGCAAGAGATGCAAGCTGCTTTTTGCAACAAGGCTGCTACTTGGGGGCTTGGCTCTTTACTGGGCTTGGCAGCCAAAGCGGCACCTTCCACCACGCCGTGCACGCTGTAGTAGGCGGCCAGATCTGCCATGTCTTGGTCGCTCAAGCTTTCAGCAATACCGCGCATCGATGGGTGCTTGCGTTCGCCTTTTTTGTAAGCATTCAACGCAGAAACAATGTATTTAGCGCCTTGGCCTGAGATTTTAGGAACTTTATAGATTTCAGGGAAGCTAGCTTGGTAACCCGGAATGCCGTGGCAGCCAATACACATGGCATTTTTGGTTTTACCAGCAGCGGCATCACCCTTGATTTCTTCAGCTTGAGCGCTCAGTGGCGCAGCAAAGGTCACGAAAGCGACAGCAAATGTGGATATCGTCAGGAGCAACTTGTTCATTTTTCGAGCACAATCTAGTGGAATAATCTAAATAATCTAGTTAAGAGCTGAATTGATGCCATCTTGTGTTTCCACGCCTTTGGCATCAGTCAACTTTTCATTATATCCGTGACAAATGCAACTTTCCTGACAGTTTTCACATACCAGACTACTCGGACACACCTTTCATGAAATTTCAAGGCTCTCAAAACTACGTCGCCACCGATGACTTGATGCTCGCCGTCAATGCCGCCGCAACTCTGCAAAAACCGCTTTTGGTCAAAGGCGAGCCCGGCACCGGCAAAACCATGCTGGCTGAAGAGGTGGCCAGCACGCTGGGTATTCCGCTCTTGCAGTGGCACATCAAATCAACCACCAAAGCGCAGCAAGGCTTGTATGAGTACGACGCGGTGAGCCGCCTGCGCGACTCGCAGCTGTCCACGGTGGACGGTGGTGAGAAGGTCAAAGACATCAACAACTACATCGTCAAAGGCGTGTTGTGGCAGGCGTTCACCGCAGACCAGCCGGTTGCGCTGTTGATTGACGAGATCGACAAAGCCGACATCGAGTTCCCGAACGACCTGTTGCGCGAAATTGACCGCATGGAGTTTTACGTCTACGAGACGCGTCAGCTCATCAAAGCCAAGCACCGCCCGCTGGTATTCATCACATCCAACAATGAAAAAGAGCTGCCAGACGCGTTTTTGCGCCGCTGTTTCTTCCATTACATCAAGTTTCCCGATGCGACGACGATGCAGCAAATCGTCGATGTGCACTTTCCTGGTTTGAAAAAAGAGCTGTTGAACGCCGCGATGAAGACCTTTTACGAGGTGCGTAACCTGCCCGGTTTGAAGAAAAAGCCGTCTACCAGTGAGTTACTGGACTGGCTCAAACTGCTGGTCGCTGAAGACATCAGCTTGGATGCGTTACAAAGCAAAGACGACAAAGTAGCGATTCCTCCACTGGTGGGCGCGTTACTGAAAAACGAGCAAGATGTCACCCTGTTTGAAAAACTGGTGTTCATGCAAAGCCGCCACCGTTAATCGCCGTTTTAATTTATGGCGACTAAAAACAAAGATGGCAGCGAAAAAACGCTTAAACAGCTGCTGTTTGATGGTTTGACTGATTTTATTGGCTTCGCTGGCGGCGCTTTCTTGTGCTATTGGGTGGGTACACTTTTAGGATTTGACATGGCTGTGGCTGGAAATACCAGCAACGTGGGCATTGTCAGCGTGGTGGTGATGCTGATTGGCGGTGGCTTGGGGCTCAAAATCGCGCGTCGCTTGCGTTAAACTTAACGACTTATTAACAAATTTCACCTGAATACCATGCGTCAATTTTTAGCTATTTTTTGCTTAGTCCTACTCGCCTCTTGCGGCAGCGACAGCAATACGGACAATACGGGTAAATGCAGTGCTTTAGAGCTGACGGAAACACCCGCAGCAAAAATCGTGAACGGTACGCCTTGCAGTGGCTTGACCAAATCTCCCGTTGTTGCCATCCTTAGAAATACATCCGATGGCAAAACTGGCTTGTGCACGGGCACGATGCTGTCGCCCAACAAAGTATTGACCGCTGCGCATTGCTTAGATGGTGCAGCCAGCATAGACATTTTGTTTGGCGTCACTGCCGATAAATTTGCCTATGTCACGGCCAGCTCTTGGAATATTCACCCTAGCTTCTCGCGAGCGGGCTTCACTGACGACGTGGGTATCGTTCACTCACCCGTGTCATTGCCTGTGCCGAACTTACCGATTTTGACAAGCAGCGCACCGAAAATTGGCGACAAAGTGAGTATTTTCGGCTATGGCGCGGTCTCTGGTGGTGCAGAGATTGACGGCAAGCTTCGCGCTGGCGCCATGACCATTGGCGGTGTGGATGCCAACAAAATTTATGCGTACTTTGATGCCGGTTCTAGCAATACATGCTCTGGCGATTCAGGTGGTCCCATGCTGCTGCAAGTGGGTGGCCAGCAAACGATAGTTGGAACGACTTCTTATGGATCTTCTCTTAACTGCGCTGTGGGTGAGTTGTCAGGATTCACAAATCTTCAAGCACCCAGCACGCAAAGCTTCATCCGAAGCGTCGCACCAGACGCAAGATTTAACTAAGCAAGTTATTTTCAAAGACTATAAAAACGGCAACTTATGGCATTTGTTGAACCCATTGTCCTCAGTGACCGCAATGTGCGCTTAGAGCCGCTGACCCCAGCGCACGAAGCTGGCTTACGCGCAGCTGCGGCTGATGGCGAGCTGTGGAATATCCGCGTCACCAGCGTGCCCGAGCCTGAGCAAACTCGCAAATACATAGAAGACGCCTTGGCCATGCGCGAAGCCGGCAACCGCTTCGCCTTTGCCGTGATCGAAGATGCCACCGGCAAAGTGTTGGGCTCTACCAGCTACCACGACATCTTGCCAGCCGTCAAACGCGTTGAAATTGGCTACACGTGGTACGCAAAATCCACCCAGCGCAGCCATGTCAACACCACCTGCAAATTGCTGATGATGCAGCATGCCTTTGAAACGCTAGGCTGCAATGTCGTAGGCTGGCGCACCGACAACTTCAACTTCGCCAGCCAAGCCGCGATCGAACGCTTGGGTGCTCGTAAAGACGGTGTAATTCGCGGGCATTTCATGCGCCGCGACGGTACCAGTCGTGACACCGTGATGTACAGCCTGCGCAGCGGCGAATGGCCAGAGGTGAAAGCGCAGTTGTTTTATTCCTTGAGTAAGCCTAGACCCTAAGCCTAGACCTCAGGCTTAGACGTTCAGCTAAACGCAAAATCTAGTCTCTAAAATATTTCATCATGCTGATCGACTTCTTCTACACCCTTCGCAACGCCAAGTTGCCCATCTCTGTCAAAGAGTATCTTGACTTGCTGGGCGCGCTGAAAGTCGGCGTCTTGGGGCCCAACACGCCAGAAGACGAATCTGAACACAGTGACTCTGGCAGTGGCTACGACATCAACGATTTCTATTACCTGAGCCGCTTGGTGTTGGTGAAAGACGAAAAGCATTACGACAAATTTGACCGCGCTTTTGCGGCCTACTTCAAAGGCGTGGAAGCGATTGCTGATTTCACCAAAGAGATCCCTCTAGATTGGCTACGTAAAAACCTAGAGCTGAATTTATCGCCCGAAGAACGCGCCAAGATCGAGAAAATGGGCTGGGACGAGCTGATGGAGACGCTGAAGAAGCGTTTTGAAGAGCAAAAAGAACGCCATGAGGGCGGCAGCAAGTGGATTGGCACGGGTGGCACATCACCCTTTGGTGCGTATGGCCAAAACCCGCAGGGCATACGCATTGGACAAGACAAAAGCCGCAACCGCAGCGCCGTGAAGGTCTGGGACCAGCGCGCCTACAAAGACTACGACGACAACCAAGAGCTGGGCACGCGCAACATCAAGGTGGCGCTGCGCCGCCTGCGTAAGTTTGCCCGGCTGGGCAACGAAGAAGAGCTGGATTTGGACGACACCATCCACTCTACCGCCGCCAATGCGGGCTTTTTGGACATCAAAATGGTGCCCGAGAAGCACAACAACGTCAAAATCTTGCTGCTGATGGACGTGGGCGGCACCATGGATGACCACATCCAGCGGGTGGAAGAACTGTTTTCAGCCTCCAAATCCGAGTTCAAACACCTGGAGTTCTATTATTTCCACAACTGCGTCTATGACTTCATGTGGAAAAACAACCGCCGCCGCTTTGCCGAGAAGTTCGACACCTGGGACATCATCCGCAAGTACAACAAAGACTACAAACTCATCTTCATCGGCGACGCCACCATGAGCCCGTATGAGATTTTGCAGCCCGGCGGCAGCGTGGAATACAACAACGTCGAAGCGGGGGCCGAGTGGCTGCAGCGCCTGACCAACGCCTTCCCCAAATTCGCCTGGATCAACCCCGAGCCGCAAGGCGTGTGGCAATACCGCCAAAGCATCGCGGTGATTCAACAAATCGTGAATAACCGCATGTATCCGCTGACGATTAAGGGCTTGGAAGAGGCGATGAGGCTTTTGTCGAAGTAAGTAGGCACTACAATCCCTGCTTCCCCTTGTAGTTCAATGGATAGAACGAGTGCCTCCTAAGTGCTAGATACAGGTTCGATTCCTGTCGAGGGGACCAATTAATTATTTCAGACATTATCAGCCACGCCTTGCAGCTTCGATCGCAGCCGTCGGGGCGTGGCGTGATCGGCCACGGCGCCGATAACGGCAAATGAATTTATTGTTCAAATAAAAGGTGTTGACGCTGGACTGATACCGCCAGAGAATGAGGAACGAGTTCACCATCTGACCGGAGTAGTTCAATGGATTTTTCATTTCTACCGATGTGGCCACCCCAGTCCAACGACGCCATGCAAGTTGCCGTTGCGCTGATGCTTGCTGGTCTGACCGGTGAAGGAATGGCTCGGTTTGTTCGCCTGCCGCGCGTCAGCGGCTATGCCTTGACCGGGCTCATCTTGGGGCCACCCGTGCTGGGCTGGTTTGGTCAGCCGGAGCTGAGCCTGTTTCGCATCTTCATAGACCTGGCATTGGCCTTGCTGCTGTTTGAGCTGGGTGTTCGGGTAGATCTGCGGTGGTTCCGCGCCAACCCCTGGATTCTGCTGGCCAGCATCGCTGAAGCGGGATTGACCTTTGTCGGGACGTATGCGGCACTGAAGCTGATGGGCTCGTCCTCAGATGTATCGCTGATTGTGGCGGCGATTGTCATTGCCACCTCACCCGCCGTCGTCATGCGTTTGGCGTCTGAATTAAGGGCGGAAGGGCAGGTCACACAACGCATTTTGGTCCATACGGCGCTCAATGTTATGTATTCGATTGTTCTCTTGAAGCTGATCATCGGCAGCATGCATGGCAGCTTGCGCAACGACTGGAGCGCGGCGGTACTCCACCCGCTCTATCTGTTGTCCGGGTCGATCCTGATGGGGGCGGCCATTGCCATGGCTTTTGGCCTACTGCGTCGGGGTTTCAGACTGTCGGATGAGCAGGGGGTGGCGATCTTGTTTGGGCTGCTGTTGCTGGCCACCTCGCTCTTGCAGGTGTTTGCCCTGCCCACCCTGATGGCCCCTTTGCTGGCAGGCATCATCGTGAAGAAGTGGGACCGCCGACCTCACCTGTGGCCGCGTCACTTGGGTACGGCGGGCGGCGTACTGGTGATTTTCCTGTTCGTTCTGACCGGCGCCACACTGACCAACCAGGCCATCGTGAACGGAGGGCTGGCTGCTCTGGTGCTGATTGCCGTGCGTGTCGTGTGCAAAGGGCTTGGCGTGGCACTGTTTGGCCCCGTGAGCGGCCTGAGTTGGCGCCAATCGCTTTCACTGGGTTTGGCGCTGCTGCCCATATCGGCGGTGGCTTATCTGCTGGTTGAAGAGGTACGCAGCAGTTACCCGGCTTTGGGTGACGAGGTTGGTGCCATAGTGCTCAGCATGATCGCCGTGCTGGGGATCATCGGCCCCATCGCGGTACAGTGGGCTTTGCGCCTGAACCATGAAACCAAGGAAGGGGAACGTTGATGTCTCTGGGAACATTTGCATCGTCTCGGCCCTTGACGCTTGGCATCGAGCTCGAACTCCAGTTGGTGAATCTGCATGACTACGACCTGACCGGGGCCGCGCCCGACCTGCTGCGCGATTTTGAACGGCGCAAGCTGGGCATGGACGTGAAACCGGAGATGACCCGGTCCATGATTGAGATGGCCACAGGCATTTGCGAAAACTACACGGACGCACTGGCGCAGCTGACGCATATTCACGATGCGCTGGTGGAGGGCGCTGACCGCCTCAACATCGGCATTTGCGGCGGGGGCACCCATGCCTTTCAGCGCTGGGAGGAGCGCAAGATTTTTGACCAGGAGCGCTTCAACTACCTGTCCGATCTGTACGGCTACCTGGCCAAGCAGTTCACTATTTTTGGCCAACATGTGCATATCGGCTGCCCCGCGCCGGATGTGGCGCTCTATACCTTGCACGCCCTGTCCCGCTACATCCCGCACTTCATCGCCTTGAGCGCCTCATCCCCCTTTGTACAGGGCGCGGACACCGGCTTTCAGTCGGCAAGACTCAATTCGGTATTTGCCTTTCCACTCAGTGGCACCGCCCCTTTTGTGGAGACCTGGGTTGATTTTGAAAAGTATTTTGCAAAGATGACGGCCACCGGGCTGGTCAAGAGCATGAAGGATTTTTACTGGGATATTCGTCCCAAGCCCGAGTTTGGCACCATCGAGATCCGCGTCATGGACACGCCTCTGACCGTGCGCCGCGCCGCCCAGATCGCGGCCTATATCCAGTCGGTGGCCCGCTACCTGATTGTGGAACGACCACTGGCTTTGATGGAAGACGACTACCTGGTCTATACCTTCAACCGTTTCCAGGCCTGCCGTTTTGGCTACGCCGGAGTGTTTATCGACCCGCGTACACACGAGCATCGATCATTGGCGGACGACATGAAGTTGACGTTTGAGCGGATCGAGCAGCATGCCATCGAGTTGGGTGCGGATGAGGCCTGCAAAGCACTCTATGACGATGTGCGGGCTGGCGTCAGCGATGCGAACGCGCTGCGCTCGGCCTGGCAGGCGACGCGCTCCTTGCCCGAAGTCGTGCAAGGGCAGTGCGACCGATGGCGAGAGTGACATCATGAGCGGACATCCTCTCAAGATCGGACTCTCCGCCAGACTCATGCACCAGCCGCCCACCGAGTTGGGGTTTCGCGGCAAGACCTTGCAGTACTTGGAGCAATCGGTGGCGCACTGGATCATGGGCAATGGCGCGTTGGCGTTCATGATCCCGACCCTGAGCGTTGATACAGAAATGGCGCGCAGAGCTATTTCCGTACACAACTACGTTGCAGCCCTGGATGGACTGGTGCTTCAAGGCGGTGCCGACATCAGCCCCACGAGTTATGGCGAGCAGTCCTTGCGCCCCGAATGGTCCGGCGACCGAATTCGCGATCAGTTCGAGATCGAATTGGTGTGGGAGTTCATCATTCAAGGCAAACCCGTGTTGGGCATCTGCCGGGGTGCCCAACTCATCAACGTGGCCTGCGGCGGCACGCTGTACCAGGACATCCCATTGTTGTGCCCAGACGCCGATCCGCACCGTGACGACGATCTGTATGACGCCTTTCATCACAGACTTGAAATTGTTCCCCATTCAAGGCTCGCCACGCTCTATCCGAGCCCGCAGAGCTGGCAAGTCAACAGCATTCACCATCAAGCCATCAACAAACTGGGCAATGATCTGGTGATTGAGGCTTTTTCGCCAAGCGACCGCGTGGTCGAGGCCGTTCGCTGGCAAGGCAGCAGCTATATGTTCGGCTGTCAGTGGCACCCCGAGTTCCATGGGCAATACCCCTATCTGCTCGACAGCAGCCCCATCATGCGAGATTTTCTGGATGCAGCGCAACTCGCGGCTGGTCAGCTCTCGAATCGGCGTTAATGCTAGCGCTGTATTTACTGCCTAAGCTGCTATATTATTTATAGCCAACGAACTGAACCTTTATAAGCATGCCAGCTGGCATGCCCCAGCCACGGCCCGATGAGCAGCAAACCTGCACCATAGGGCACAAGTGCCACAGCGACCAAGGCTGAAACCAGCAGCCCCCACAGCAGCATCACCCAAACATTGCCAAACACCACTTGCAAACTGGTGATGGCGGCTGAAATGGCGTCGGTATCTTTGTCCAAAATCATGGGAATGGAGACGACGGAAATGGCAAATACCAGCCCCGCAAAAAATCCACCCACCAGCACATAAACGGCTAAAAATTCCCAGTTTTGCAGGTTAAAAATCGCTTGCATCACACCCGTGGTCGACGGCATGCCGGTGTTGAAAAACACCGCAAACACCACCAAAGACGCCCTGCCCCACAGCAGCTCCAGCACAATCAGCACCAACACCAGCATGCCCATGCTGCGGATGTGTTTATCCCAACATATCAGCGATGCGCCCAGCTCTGGCGCTGCGCCCGAGCCCAGTCGGCGGCTGGCTTCGTACAGCCCCATGGCCAAAAACGGCCCGACCAGCAAGCAGCCAGACGCGATCGACATGGCGTACTCGGGTTTGTTGCGAAAAACAACGCCCAGCACCAGCGCCATGAGCCAAAAACAGATGCCGTAAAACGCCGCAATGCCTTTGGCCGCCATCATGTCGCGCCAGCCGTTAGCCAGCCACGTAAAGGGGTCGATAAACCTTAAAGTGACGATTTCTTTGGTGGGCGCGTCTGAGGCGGGTGGCGTGTAAGGAACATAGCCCTGCGCCTTGTCGTTTTCAGGTTCTTGTGTCATGTCTTTCATACCCGCTAGGGTATCCCAAAGCTGTGGCTTAAACCATTCAGTAAAACACTAGGTCGGTACGACCGACCTAGACCGACCTAGACCGACCTACACCGGCCTAGACCGGCCTGGACTTTACCTAGACCGCAACGTCCGGCTCAACATCATCACCGGCAACAGCCCCACCAAAACCAGCGCCAGCGATGGCAACGCCGCCTCACCCAAACGCTCGTCTCGCGCCAATTGGTAAGCGACGACGGCCAAAGTGTCGGAATTGAAGGGACGCAGCACCAGCGTAGCGGGGAGCTCTTTCATCACATCCACAAAAACCAACAAGGCCGCTGCTGCGGTGGAGCGCTTCAGCAGCGGCGCATGCACGCGGCGCATCAAGCCCAGACCGCTGACGCCCAGCATACGGGCTGAGTCGTCAAAACTGGTGGGAATCTTGGCGTAACCACTTTGCACCGACTGCAGCGCCACGCCGGTAAAGCGCACCATATACGCCCAAACAACACCTAAAACTGTAGCAGTCACCCAATATCCTACGCCGGCTTGTGGCAGTTTTAACTGTATAAAACCGACAGGAATCAACAGCCCCACCACAATCACCGCACCCGGAACGGCATAACCCACACCCGCCAACTGCGCCACGCCGCGCGTTAGCGGGTCAGACCGCGTGCGCACCGCAAAAGCCAAAACCAAGGCTAAGCCCACTGCTATCACCGCGCTGATGCCGCCCAGCATCACGCTGTTCACCGCCCATTGGCCGAACTGCGACCACGGCGGCGGTGCATCTGCCGACTGCAAAGACGCTAAAAACGGCCGCAACATGAAGAGCAGCGGCAAGATAAACCCCATCAACACGGGCAAACCGCACACCAGCCAAGCCAAGACCAAGCGTTTGCCTGACAACCTAGACACCTCAGCGTTTGATTTGACCGGAGCGCTCGCGGCATGGCCACCCTTGGTCACGGCAAAACGCATTTTCTTTTGCGCTTTGTGCTCTAGTTTGAGAAGCACCACCACGACCAAGAGTAATAACGTAGCCAGTTGCGCGGCGGCGATGCGGTTGTCCAGCACCAGCCAGGCTTTGTAGATGCCAGCGGTGAAGGTTTGGATGCCGAAGTAGCTGGAAACTCCAAAGTCCGCCATCGTTTCCATCAGCGCCAGCGCCACACCTGCCGCCACCGCTGGGCGTGCCAGTGGCAGGGCTATCTCACGCACACGCCTGCGCATGGGTGCGCCCAAGAGCCGTGCGGCGTCCATCAAATGCGTGGCGCGGTCTGCCAACGCGGTGCGTGCCAGCAGGTAAACATAGGGGTACAGGCAAAACGTGAACACCCAAGCCGCGCCGCCCAAGCTGCGCACTTCGGGGAACACGCGGCCTTCCACACCAAATGTCGCTCTGATTGCCGTTTGCAGTGGCCCGCTGAACTGTAAAAAGTCGGTGTATGCGTACGCCACCACATAAGCTGGCATGGCCAGTGGCAGCAACAGCGCCCACTCAAAGGTTTTGCGACCGGCAAAGTCAAACAGCGTCACG
>JANPIC010000073.1:0-29906 GCA_031424795.1 Polaromonas sp.
CACGCGGTTGGCGTGGGCGTAGAGCACGGCATCAGATTTGACTTTTTCGTAGGAGGGCAGGCGGATGACGGTTTTGTCACGCGCCGTTTTGACCATGTTGTTTTTGTGGGTCAAGTTAGGATTGACCACGAACTTGAGCGGTTTGATATTGCCATCCAACAGCCCGATTTTGGCGTCAGGTGCAGCTGGGTCTTGCACGCAGGTGCCGCCCTGTTCACGCGCCACGTCTGCGCTCATCATGTAGGGGTTCACCAACTGGTCCACGCGGCCCACTTCGTCCACGCTGGTGGAGTCGATCTCAAACCAGCCTTCAACACTGCTGCGCTGCACAAAGGCGGTGCCGCGCACATCGGTGATGGACGAAATAGGCTCTTTGGCGGCCAGGCGGTGGGCGATTTCCACAATTGCGCGTTCGGCATTGCCGTACAGCAGCAGGTCAGACTTGGCGTCCACCACCACCGAGCGGCGCACTTTGTCGCTCCAGTAATCGTAATGCGCGATGCGGCGCAGTGAGCCTTCAATGCCGCCCAGGATGACGGGTACATCCTTAAACGCTTCTTTGCAGCGCTGGCTGTAGACAATCGCGGCGCGGTCGGGGCGCTTGCCGCCTATGTCGCCGGGGGTGTACGCGTCGTCGCTGCGGATTTTGCGATCCGCCGTGTAGCGGTTGATCATGGAATCCATGTTGCCCGCCGTCACGCCAAAGAACAAATTGGGCTTGCCCAGCACCTTGAAGGGCTCGGCGCTTTGCCAGTCGGGCTGCGCGATGATGCCGACGCGGAAACCTTGGTTTTCCAGCATGCGGCCAATCACGGCCATGCCAAAGCTGGGGTGGTCCACGTAGGCGTCACCGGTCACCAAAATGATGTCACAGCTGTCCCAGCCTAGGGTGGTCATTTCGGCACGGCTCATCGGCAAAAACTTGGCCGTGCCAAAGCGGGCCGCCCAGTACTTTTTGTAGCTGGAAAGCGGCTTGGCGGCGCGCGCGAATAAGGAGACGTCGACGGGGGCGTTCATAAGGGGTGGTTCAAACTGACTTGGGGTAACCCCTTAGTGTAAGGTTTAACACTGTTTTCTGCTAATTTGTCCCTGAAATCCGTTGGTTGAGGGTCATTTGCAGACTTTGCAAGGTTAAGATTCACCCATGCCGCTAGATTCTGAAACATCCAAATCTCCCATTCTTCGTCCCCAACCCACCTCACTCTCTGACCTGTTTTGGTCCATGACCTGGCTGGCTTTGCAAGGTTTTGGTGGGGTTTTGGCGGTGGTTCAGCGCGTTTTGGTGGATGAAAAACGCTGGCTGACCAATGAAGAATTCATCGAAGACTGGGCGGTGGCGCAGATTTTGCCTGGCCCCAACGTGGTGAATTTGGCGCTGATGATTGGTGACCGCTATTTTGGGCTGCGCGGTGGGCTGGCGGCATTGGCGGGGATTTTGGCCTTCCCGCTACTGGTGGTTTTGGTCATTGCCGCCTTGTTTGCCAGCGTGGCCGATATGCCGATGGCGCAAGGCGCTCTCAAAGGCATGGGTGCTGTGTCGGCTGGGTTGATTGCGGCGGTAGGGTTGCGACTGGTCTCTGCATTGAAAGCAAATGTGATTTCAGTCGGCGTATGTATTGCCTTAGCAGCTATAACATTTATAGCGATCGCTGTGCTGAGAATTCCCTTGGCTTGGGTCTTGTTGGGTTTGGGGGCGGTAGCTACGTTGTGGGCTTATCGGCAGCTAGGCGCGATTGAAAAGGCCAATGAGGACCGAAAAACGGGCGGAAAAGAGGGCGGAATATCATGATTTTGAACTTAACCGCTGCCGATTGGTTGAACCTGTTCACCCATTTCGCTGCATTGTCGTTGCTGGCCGTGGGCGGGGCGATCACGACAGCACCAGACATGCAGCGCTATTTGGTGACGGAGCAGCATTGGCTCACAGATGCACAATTCACTTCCAGCGTTGCTTTGGCCCAAGCAGCACCGGGGCCGAATGTGTTGTTTGTCGCGCTGATGGGGTGGAATGTAGGTTTGAACGCTGGCGGCGGCTTGGCCGCGGGGTGGATGGGTTTGGCTTATGCGCTGTTTGGCGTGTTTGTCACCATGTTTGGCATCATGCTGCCCAGCACGACGCTGACTTTCATGGCGGCACGCTGGGGCCACCAAAACCGCGAGCTTCGCATGGTTCGCGCTTTTAAGCAGGGCATGGCACCTATCGTCATTGCCTTGCTCATCGCCACGGGTTGGTTGCTGATTGCAGGGCATAGCCAACCTGCGAAAGACTGGCCACTGTGGTTGCTGGCAGTGATTTGTATGCTTTTGGTGTGGAAAACGAAAATTCACCTGCTGTGGCTGCTGGGCGCAGGGGCGCTGCTGGGGGCTTTTGGTTTGGTTTGACGCTTATTTTTTAGCGCTCTTCTCTAAACTTTACTCAGAGAGTTTTGTAGGCGCAGCAAATTTGGCAATCGGGTCTTCTTGCCCCATTGCAGCCAATTTTTCTTTCTCATTCACGTCATAAAAAGACGCAAAAACTTGGTTCACAGAGCGCGTTTCCGGCAAAACGTAAACCATGCCGTCCGATTTTTTGAACGAGGCATGCAACGCCGTTTTGAAGAAGTTGACAGGCACATTGACGCAGCCAAATGAAATACGCCGCTCGCTCGGCAAAGGTGAGGCTAAGCGCTCAGCACGGCGCTCTTCGGGTTTGCCTTTGACGACAGCGTGGAACGACACTGAGCTGTCGTAATCAATCCAAACAATGTCTGCACCTTTGATATTTTTATCAGATGCGGCTAAATACCGTCCCGCTGGCGTGGTTTTTTCTTCCGGTTTCACCAGAGACAAAGGCTTGTTACCCACACCGGGAAAGGAGTCATCACCCGCCGTGATACCCAGCAGCACTGGCGCAGCACCACGCAAGCCACCGTGCGCGTGGAACACATAAACTCTGGCTTCTTTTTTATCGAGGATGACGAAGGGCATGTTTTTGTTGTCACCTGAGTCAACCACCCAATCCGCCATTTGGCGCGCTTCTGGCGATGCTGCTTCCTGCTTCAAATTCGCCCGTTTGACGTATTTCCCTTGAATCGCTCCTGGGCCAAAATCTTCAATCGCTGTTTTCGCTATTGACTGTTTCACCACTTTTGCGGTGGCTGCTTTGCTTTTAGCCGCAGACAGTTTTTTCGCGGCAAAAGAAGTTACAGCAAGGCTTGCCAGCAGCAAACCCAAACAAAAGCGTAGCAAAGAACGTTGGTGGATAATGGTCATGAGCTGATTTTAAAGCTAAAATTTGAAAAAGCTGTAAAAAACTGTATTACCGTGGGTTCTCAAAAAACACGTAATTCGTCGCGTAGTCGCTGATTTCAAAATAGACTTTTTTCTCGCCTGGGTCAGCCAGCATGTTCAAGTTCTCGTCTAACACGCCGTAACCGTAGCGATAAGCACGTGGTTTGCCGTCATCGGTGCCTAGGGCGGTGCTGATTTTGTCGATTTTCAGGAAACGACGAACCACTTTGTCGCCTGCGTAGATTTCTAAAACGCCGTTGGTGCCGGTGTAGTTTTGGATATCGCGGCTGATCTTATTTTGTTGCTCTTGTGTGCAGCTAGCCAGCGTGAATGTTGCTAAAATTGCTACCAAAAGTGTAGCTAATAATTTATGTTTTTGATTCATTTTGCAGGATATTTATGTATAAGTGTTTGAGCGTGAAGGGTGACTTTAGGGACGATGGCTAACAGGTGTGGCGACAGCGCGGCAACCGCTCTGAAAATTTCTGGCATTTTATCGTTGGCGTATTCGTGTGCGATGAGGTTGCGAAGTTCACGAATTTCAATCATTTGCACGGCATCTAACCAGCCACGCTTTTCAGCACGATAAATGCGGTCAAGCAAAGTGCTGCTGCCTACAAGCTCAATATCGTCGATGAGCCTAAATAGTCGTTGCGTCAGCAGGTCAGCAAGTCTGGCGAAACGACTGGTCAAAGATTCGAGTCTTTCAAGTGCTTCGGGTGAATTTTGCGCGGTGTCGCTCAGAAACGCTTGGCAGCGTTCTAGAGAAAAATTCAAATAGTCCGCAGCAAGTTTTAAACCTGCAAGTTCTTGCACAAGTAACGCGATTTGTGGTTTGACCATACTTGTAGAAATACGGTTTAAGTAATTAAAACACCAGTTTGCATCGCGATTTGTGGAAACGGCGATTTGGCATCTGGAAAAACCGCAATATCAATTTTTCGTTCACCAAGCTGGCGGTGGAGCTGCGACAAAATGGTAAGTTTGTCTGTGAAATTAATTTTTTTTGACAATACCAGCAAATCAATGTCTCCGCCCTTAGCCGTATCGTCCGCCCGCGAACCAAACAAATAGATGCTCGCAGACTTATCCGCCTTGTGGATGGCTAGGCTGACGGCTTGCTGCTCTTGTTTGCTTAAACGCATGAAAGTATTGTATGAATTTTGAAGCTGCTAAGTTGAAATTTTATGTCGAAGTCCGCTGCCGCATCGCCTCATACAAGCAAACGCCGCTGGCAACCGACACATTCAGGCTCTCCACCGCGCCCATCATGGGGATGCTGATCAGCTCGTCGCAGGTTTTTGCAGTCAACTGGCGTATACCGTCGCCTTCTGCGCCTAAAACGAGGGCAACAGGACCTTTCAGATCAGCTTGGTAGAGGGTTTTGGTCGCCTGGTCGCTGGTACCAATGATCCAGATGTTGCGTTCTTTCAGTTCATTTAAGGTACGCGCCAAGTTGGTGACCATGAAGTAGGGCACGGTTTCGGCAGCGCCGCTGGCGACTTTGGCGACTGTGGCGTTGATGCCGGCGGCATTGTCTTTGGGGGCGATCACAGCATGAACGCCCGCACCGTCGGCCACGCGCAGGCAGGCACCCAGGTTGTGCGGATCGGTCACGCCGTCCAGCACCAAAATCAAGGGGTTGACGCGTTCAGCTACTGGCACATCTTCATTGGCAGCTTCCAGGTTTTCAAGCAGCTCGTCGAGTGAATGGACTTGGGTGACGACTTCAACTTTGGCAACCACACCTTGGTGGCCATGACCGCCGGCCAGTTTGACGAGGCGTTCACCGTCGGATTCGATCAATTTCATGCCCATATCGGAGGCTTTGGCGATGAATTGCCGCATGCGCGCATCGCGGCGGGTGGCGTCGTGGTAGATCTCGATGACGGATTTGGGGGCGGTTTTGAGGCGCACGTTGATGGCGTGGAAGCCGAAGAGGACTTTGGAGGGGGAATTTGCAGATGACATGCCTTGATTATCGGGCTTTGCGGCGTGCTTGAAAAAGTGGCGTTTTGAATTTAGGTAGAATTCGCACCGTCAGGAGAGCGTTTTTTGATGAATTACTGGAATTTGTCATAAAAACCGCCGAAGGCGCAGGAGATTCATGCATTGAACTCTCTGAACGCTCAGGCAAAAAGGACTGACACGACGTTCAAAACTTGATTTTGAGCGTTCCTTGCTGGAGAGAGGTGGTTCATTGAAACCATCCACCGAAGGAGCAACCAAGCTACCCCATTTAATGTGGGACAGCTTGCGAATCTCTCAGGTAAAGAGGACAGCCGGGGCATTGATCGCACGATTTTCATGCCCTAGGAGTCTCTTTTGTCTACTGAAACCACCGCTTCCGAGCTGCAAACACCTCTGCTTCATACCCCGTTGTACGACTTACATGTCGCTCTAGGCGCACGCATGGTGCCGTTTGCGGGTTATGCCATGCCTGTGCAGTACCCCAGCGGACTGGTCGCAGAGCACCACCACACCCGCAACCATGCGGGCTTGTTTGACGTCTCGCACATGGGGCAATTGCGGTTGGTCGGTAAAGACGCTGCTGCAGCTCTTGAGACTTTGATGCCAGTGGATGTGATCGACCTGGCTGTGGGCAAGCAGCGCTACGGCTTGCTGACCAACGAAACCGGCGGCATCATTGACGATTTGATGTTCTTCAAAGTGGCAGATGACGAGATTTTTGTCATCGTCAACGGTGCCTGCAAAGCGGGCGATATAGCGCATATCCAGCAACATATCGGCAGCCGTTGCCAAATCATCACCATGCCGACGCACGGTTTGCTGGCTTTGCAGGGGCCACAGGCGGTGGCGGTGATGGCCAGATTGGCCACCTCTCCCACTCAAAGTATCGAAAAACTGGTGTTTATGACCGGTGGCCGTTTCACCATCGCCGGTGCAGACTGTTTTGTGACCCGCAGTGGTTACACGGGTGAAGATGGTTTTGAAATCTCGGTATCTGCCGAGCAAACCGAGATGCTGGCCAAAGCTTTGCTGGCTGAGCCGGAAGTCAAACCGGTTGGACTGGGTGCGCGCAACTCGCTGCGACTGGAAGCCGGGTTGTGTTTGTACGGCCAGGACATTGACGCGACGACCAACCCTGTAGAGGCGGGGCTGGGCTGGGCCATGCAAAAGGTGCGCCGTGCGGAGGGTGCGCGAGCTGGTGGTTATATTGGCGCTACAAATATAATAGCTGAAAAGGCAATAAATACGCCGGCTAGTGTGCAAAATGACCCTAAAAACAGCAAATCACCGAGAAAAAGGGTCGGTTTGGTCGCCTTGGACCGTGTTCCCGTGCGCGAACACACCGAATTACAGGACGCCAGTGGCAAGCGCATTGGTGAAGTCACCAGCGGTTTGCTCGCGCCTACGATTGATAAACCGATTGCGATGGGCTACGTTAACGCAGAATTTGCTGCGGTCGGCACCCGAATCAATGCCATTGTTCGCGGTAAAGTCGTGGCTATGGAGGTTGCGGCTATGCCTTTTGTGCCAAACCGCTATTTCCGTGGCTAATTTTTCAAAGCAGAATAATTAGAATCTTCCCCATTTATTTATCGATTAATTTTTTAGGAGAAATCACATGACATTGAAATACACCGAAGACCACGAATGGCTAAAAATTGACGGCGATACCGCCATCGTCGGTATCACCCATCACGCGCAAGACGCCTTGGGCGATGTGGTGTTTGTAGACCTGCCTGAAGTGGGCGCTTTGTTTGCCCAAAAAGAAGTCGCCGGCGTGGTGGAGTCTGTCAAAGCGGCGGCGGATGTGTACATGCCTGTGGGTGGCGAAATCACCGAAGTGAACGAAGCGCTGCGGGCTGACCCGGCACTGGCAAATTCCGACCCCTTGGGTGCGGGCTGGTTCTTCAAAGTCAAACTGTCAGACGTGTCGCAACTGGCGGCGCTGATGGATGAGACCAGCTATACGAAGTTTTCCGCATAAATTAAAACCAGGTTTGCCATGCTTATGAAGTCTGCCCCCACTTTGCTTGAATTAGAAAACACGTCCGAGTTCATCGCTCGCCACATCGGCATTGATGCACTGGACGAAGCGAACATGCTCAGCGTGGTGGGTGCGGCGTCGCGTGAGGCTTTGATCGAGGCCATCGTGCCGCGCAGCATTGCGCGCAAGCAGTTGATGGATTTACCGCACCCGGCGACGGAAGCGCAGGCTTTGGCCGAGTTGAAAGCCATGGCGGGCAAAAACAAGGTGTTCAAAAGTTTCATCGGCCAAGGCTATTACGGCACCCACACGCCGGGTGTGATTTTGCGGAATATTTTGGAAAACCCAGCCTGGTACACCGCCTACACGCCGTACCAGGCCGAGATCAGCCAGGGGCGCATGGAAGCGCTGGTGAACTTTCAAACCATGGTTTGTGATTTGACGGGTTTGCCCATGGCGAATGCCTCCATGCTGGACGAAGCAACCGCTGCGGCCGAGGCGATGACGCTGGCCAAGCGCAGTGTCAAATCCAAAAGCAACACCTTCATCATCACGGGCGACTGCCATCCGCAAACCATTGAGGTGGTTAAAACCCGCGCCAAGCCTTTGGGTATAGAAGTGCTGGTCGCCAACTCGGGGGAGGATTGGGACAACTGGATGGCAAACCGTGATTTTTTCGCCATCATGGACCAATATCCCAGCACCAGCGGCGCGATTGCCGATTTGCGTGCTGAAGTCGCCAAAGCCCATGCCAAAGGCGCGGCGTTCATCGTGGCGGCTGATTTGCTGGCCTTGACGCTGTTGACGCCACCGGGCGAGTGGGGCGCTGACATCGTGCTGGGTACCACCCAGCGCTTTGGCATGCCCATGGGCAATGGCGGGCCGCATGCGGCGTTTTTGGCGTGTCGAGACGAATACAAGCGCTCCATGCCGGGTCGTTTGGTCGGTGTCAGTGTCGATGTGCATGGCAATCCGGCCTACCGCCTTGCGCTGCAAACCCGCGAGCAGCACATCCGCCGTGAAAAAGCCACCTCCAACATCTGCACCGCACAAGTGCTGCCAGCGGTGATTGCCAGCATGTACGCCGTCTACCACGGCCCACAGGGTTTGACGCGTATTGCCCAGCGCGTTGCCGCCTACACCGCGATATTGGCAAAAGGTTTGCAAGCTTTGGGCTACACCTTGGGGCACCGAGGCACCTTGCTAAAGGCTTTTGATACCTTGTGTTTGAAAACTGATGATGCTACACAAACCATAGCTGCAAAGGCAATCAAAGCGTCGGCTAACGTGCGAATTGCATGGGAAAACTACATTTGCGTGTCACTGGACGAAACCACGACGCGGGACGATATTGCACTGCTTTGGTCGTTCTTCGCCAAAGCTGACCAAGCGCTCCCGCAAGTCAGTGATTTTGAAGCCGGTGTGACGTCGCTGATCCCCGCCGAGTTGCGCCGAACAACGCCGTTTTTGTCGCACCCGGTCTTCAACACCCACCATTCGGAAACCGCCATGCTGCGCTACATCCGCAGCTTGAGCGACAAAGATTTGGCGCTGGACCGCAGCATGATCCCGCTGGGCAGCTGCACCATGAAGCTCAACGCCACCAGCGAGATGATTCCCATCACCTGGCCCGAGTTCGCCAATATCCACCCGTTTGCCCCGCAAGACCAGTTGCAAGGCTACGCCGAGCTGGACGAACAGTTGCGCGCTTGGCTGTGCCAAGCCACGGGCTATGCCGGCATCAGCTTGCAACCGAATGCAGGCTCACAAGGTGAATATGCGGGTTTGCTGGTCATCAAAGCCTATTTTGAAGCGAATGGCCAAGGTCATCGCAATATCTGCCTGATTCCATCCAGTGCCCACGGTACCAACCCTGCCAGCGCCCAAATGGTGGGCATGACGGTGGTGGTCACTGCTTGCGATGCCAAAGGCAATGTGGATATGGAAGACTTGAAAGCCAAATGCGAGCAGTACGCTGCCAATCTGGCTTGCGTGATGATCACCTACCCGAGCACCCACGGCGTGTTTGAAACCAGTGTCAAAGAACTTTGCGCGATGGTGCACAGCTATGGTGGCCGCGTTTACGTCGATGGCGCGAACATGAATGCACTGGTCGGCACAGCCGCACCGGGTGAGTTTGGCGGCGACGTGAGCCATTTAAATTTGCACAAAACTTTCTGCATCCCGCACGGCGGCGGCGGCCCGGGCGTTGGTCCCGTGTGCGTGGTGGCGGATTTGGTGCCGTATTTACCCGGTCACGCGACGGGTGGTTTGAAAGCTGGGCTAGATTACACAGCGGGTGCTACCGCTGTGCAGGGCGTTGGTGCTATCAGTGCGGCACCGCTAGGCAACGCTGCGGTGCTGCCCATCAGCTGGATGTACTGCCGCATGATGGGCGCGGAGGGTTTGAAAGACGCGACAGAAATCGCCATTTTGAGCGCCAACTACATCAGCGCCCGCTTGAAAGACCATTACCCGACGCTCTACGCCAGCGAGCAGGGCTATGTGGCGCATGAGTGCATGTTGGACCTGCGCCCGCTGAAAGAATCAACGGGTGGTGCGAGTGGTATCTCTGCTGAAGATGTCGCCAAGCGTTTGATCGACTACGGTTTTCATGCACCGACCTTGAGCTTCCCGGTCGCCGGCACCTTGATGGTCGAGCCGACCGAGAGCGAAACCTTGTACGAGCTGGATCGCTTTATCAACGCGATGATCGCGATTCGCGCTGAAATCGCCAAGGTTGAGCAGGGTATTTGGCCGCAGGACAACAACCCGCTTAAACACGCACCGCATACAGCGGACAGTTTGCTGGGTGCGGAGTGGCATCGCCCTTACAGCCGCGAGACGGGTGCTTATCCGTTGGCAAAATTGAAGCAGAACAAATACTGGGCACCTGTGGGACGTGTGGATAACGTCTACGGTGACCGTAATCTGTTTTGCAGCTGCGTGCCAGTGAGTGAATACGCCGAAGATACCAATGAGTACATTTAACCGCCAACAGTTCGCCAGTGACAACTACGCTGGCACTTGCCCTGAAGCTTTACGCTGGTTTTTGGAAGCCAATGTCAGCGGCCATGAACCCGCTTACGGTGATGACCGCTGGACACAGCGCTCCACCGACATGTTGCGTGCGCTGTTCGACATCGAGTGCGATGTGTATTTTGTGTTCAACGGGACGGCTGCCAATTCACTAGCGCTGGCGTCCTTGTGCCAGAGTTATCATTCGGTGATCTGCTCTCCAGTGGCTCATATTGAAACGGACGAATGCGGTGGACCAGAGTTTTTCTCGAATGGCTCAAAACTGCTGGTTGCCGAAAACACATCTGATGCCGCACGCTTGGGTAAGCTCACGCCAGATGCGGTGCAATCGTTGGTCACCAAGCGTACCGATATCCATTACCCACGCCCCAAGGTGGTTTCAATCACCCAGGCCACCGAAATGGGCACGGTCTACAGTGTCGACGAGGTACGTGCCATTTCTCAGATGGCTCAGAAACACCAACTTAAAGTGCATATGGACGGCGCACGTTTTGCCAACGCAGTTGCGCACTTGGGTTGCAGTCCGGCTGATATCACCTGGCGTGCAGGCGTAGATGTGCTGTGTTTTGGTGGCACAAAGAATGGTCTGCCCATTGGCGAAGCTGTCGTGTTCTTTGATCGCAAACTTTCAGAAGACTTCGCGTGGCGCGTGAAGCAAGCTGGGCAGTTGGCATCTAAGATGCGTTTTATTTCTGCGCCTTGGGTTGGGTTGCTGGAAAACGATGTGTGGCTGCGCAATGCACGCCATGCCAACACAATGGCACAGCGTCTTTACCAAGGCTTGGGTCAACTGTCTGGTGTGATATGCATCCATGCCCCCGAGGCCAATGGTGTTTTTGCGCAACTGCCCGCGAAAACAGTTGATGCCATGCATGCACGTGGGTGGAAGTTTTACCAGTTCATTGCAGGGGGTGGTTGTCGTTTCATGTGCGCTTGGGACACAACGGAAGCCTCTGTGGATGCTTTTCTTGCTGATCTGCGCATCGAACTGGCGCGTTGAACTGTGGCTATTTCAGTTTTTGATTTGTTCAAAATCGGCATAGGACCGAGCAGCTCTCATACTGTGGGACCCATGCTGGCCGCACGCCAGTTCGTGTCGCATTTGCTGCAAATCGGACAACTGGAAAACATTGCTACTGTGCGCTGCTGGCTGCATGGTTCTTTAGGAGCAACGGGCAAGGGCCACGCCAGTGATGTTGCCGTGATGTTAGGGTTGTGCGGTCATGAGCCTGACAAGGTGGAAATAGATGATATCGCAGGCCAATTGGCTGATATTCGTAGCCATCGCCGTATCACGCTTATGGGGCAGCACGCTGTGGCGTTCAATGAAAAGGAAGACCTGTTGTTCATGCGGGCATCGTTGCCGTTTCATGCCAACGGGATGCGATTTTTGGCGCTGGACGCGGCAGGCAACGAGTTATCCAACCGGGTGTTTTATTCTGTCGGTGGCGGTTTCATCATCAAAGGCGAAATGATAGCCGACGGCAGTCGGCACAAAACCATTGTTCCCGATGCTACGGTGCTGCCGTTACCCTTTGCCAGCGGTGATGCATTGTTGCAGTTGACCCGACGGGAAGGGCTCAGCATTGCGAAAATCATGCGCCGTAACGAACAGCACTGGCGGACCAATGCTGAGATTGACACTGGTCTTTTGCGTATTTGGCAAGTGATGCAGGATTGTGTACAAAGAGGTTGCAGGACGGAAGGTGTGTTGCCTGGAGGTTTCAAAGTGAAGCGCCGTGCTGCGCCACTGTTTCAAGCCTTGAGCCAGAACATGGATGCAGTGCTGACAGATCCGCTACAAGTACTTGACTGGGTCAATCTTTACGCATTAGCTGTGAACGAAGAAAACGCAGCGGGTAGTCGTGTCGTAACTGCACCCACCAACGGGGCAGCTGGCATTATTCCTGCCGTACTGCACTACTACATGCGTTTCATTTCAGGAGCGACAGACGAAGGAGTGGTAGATTTTTTACTTACAGCCGCCGCCATCGGCATTTTGTACAAAGAAAATGCATCCATCTCGGGTGCCGAGGTTGGGTGTCAGGGGGAGGTGGGTGTGGCCTGCTCGATGGCGGCCGGTGCGCTTTGCGCTGTCATGGGTGGCACGCCCGAGCAAGTAGAAAATGCGGCTGAGATCGGCATGGAGCATCACCTAGGTCTGACGTGTGACCCTGTAGGCGGATTGGTGCAGATTCCCTGCATTGAACGCAATGCTATTGCATCTGTTAAAGCCATAAATGCTGCACGAATGGCCTTGCATGGCGATGGTTCTCACCATGTGAGTTTAGATAAAGTTATCAAAACCATGCGTGAAACTGGTGCAGACATGAAAACAAAATATAAAGAAACTTCGCGTGGCGGGCTTGCTGTCAATATTATCGAATGTTAGCCGACGTCAACTCGAAGTACCGCTGCAACCACCCCAGCCCAGTCGACGTGCCCCCGGTTTGAAAGCCCAGCCGGGGTTTGTACTCGCAGCCAATCCAGCCGTCATAGCCTAGACTGTCGATCAAGTCAAACAGGTAGGGGTAGTTGATTTCACCGATATCGGGCTCATGACGTTCCGGCACACCGGCAATTTGAAAATGCCCGACTTTGCCCGTTGGCAGGTATTGACGGATTTTCATGGCAACGTCGCCTTCGACGATTTGGCAGTGGTACAAATCCATTTGTACTTTGACATTAGGCTGACCGATTTCTGAAATCAAAGCGTGCGCTTCGTCCTGGCGGTTCAAGAAAAATCCTGGAATGTCTCGGTTGTTGATCGGTTCCAACAACAAATCAAGTCCATTTTTTGCTGCCAGGCTGCCAGCTGCTTGGGCATTGTTGATATAGGTTGAGCGCACATCGGATTTGCTCTTATCAGCGGGAACCAAGCCTGCCATCATGTGCAATCTGGGGCATTCTAAAGCTTCGGCATAGCGCAGTGCCAATGTTGCGCCCGCCAACAACTCAGCTTCACGCCCCGGAATACAGGCAATGCCACGCGTGCCCGTGTTCCAGGCGGTGTCTATGGAGTTAGCGTCAACACCGCCGGGTGGCAAGTTGAACAACACTTGTTGCAATCCGTTGATTTTCAGACGCGAAGCCAGTTCTTCAGGTGCATAAGCATAGGGGAACAAGTATTCCACCGCTTTAAAACCGTCTTTGGCCGCTGCTTCAAAGCGGTCTAAAAACGGCAGTTCGGGGTACATCATCGTCAAATTGGCGGCGAATTTAGGCATGTCAGGCTTTCAACGAAACTGTAGGTGGATATTTAAATAAAGATGGGTCACTGTAGCAGCTGGAAAGCTTTGGTGAAGAAATCAGAGCCTCCAAAATTCCCCGATTTGAGGGTGATGTGAATGTTGACGCCAGCTGCCTCTCCCACCTTAGAACTCAATCCATAACACCAAGGCACCCCCGGGTCAATTTGAGGGCCGATTTGCATTTGCTCAACACCCAATGCCAGCACGCATGCGCCCGAGGTTTCGCCGCCTGCAACGACCAGTTGCTGCACGCCAAGTTTGACCAAACCTTTGGCAATCGCGCTCAGCGCCTGCTCCACCCGTGCGCCCGTAGCATCGCTCCCCAGCACGGTTTGGGTGGTTTTGACAGATTCGGCATCAGCGGTTGAGTAGACCAGTACGGGGCCTTGCGCCAGAAGGGGCTGCGCCCACGACAGAACACTTTGCACTTCTGCTTGGCTTTGGGCATCGCTGCCCAGCACGGCAGCTAAGTTCAAAGCTCTATGTGGGCGGCCACCGGCCTGCCATGCCGCAACTTGGGCATTGGTCGCCTGTGAACAACTGCCGGATACGATAGCTTGCCAGCCCTTGGCTGAAGGCAAGGTAGCGGCCTGTGCAGCAGATGTACCTGTGGCTTGGATACCAAAATTCTGCGGCAAACCAATCGCCACGCCGGAACCTGCCGTTACCAGTGGAAGTTTTGCCAGCGCAGGACCGAGTCGCATCAAATCTTCGTTGGAAATAGCGTCAACAATGGCGATGCCAACGCCTAGTGCGCGTAACGCGGTGATACGAGCCTGAATGACATCAGCGCCAGCGGCAACAGTACGGTAGTCAATCAGCCCAACTTTACGCTGGCACTGGGCTTGCATCACCTTGACCAGATTGGCATCTCGCATGGGCGTGAGTGGATGCGTTTTCATACTGGACTCGGACAGCAGCACGTCGCCCACAAACAAATGGCCTTTGAACACGGTGCGTCCGTTGTCAGGAAAGGCGGGCGTGGCGATGGTGAAATCTACGCCCATCGCGTCCATCAGGGCTTCCGTCACGGGGCCAATATTGCCGCGTTTTTTGTCAATATTGATGCCATCATCAGCACCATACCAGCTATCAAATGTAGAGCAATACTTGAAGTAAATTTGCTGGCTACCTGCTTGTTTTAGCCAATTCAGTGCGGCTAGAGATTGCGCAATAGCCTCTGCAGGTGCGATGGTACGGGTTTTCAGTGCAATGACAACTGCATCGACATCTGCCGTCAGTGGTTGGGTCGGCACACCATTAGTTTGCACCACCCGCATGCCCGCGCGAACGAGGTTGTTGGCCAAGTCGGTGGCACCTGTGAAGTCGTCGGCGATACAGCCCAGCAGAATCTTGCTCATGGCACTACCTATCAATGTACTTAAGGGTTGATTTTGAGCTTGATAGCTTCTGGATTTTCGCGGATGTAGTCGCGAATGATGGCTTCGTAATCGGTATCAGCCTGTAGGCCTAGTTTGTTTGCGCGACTGGACGAAACAACGCCAGGCCAAGTTTCTACCAATTTCAAAATGGCTGGGTCGGGTGTCCAATCCAGTAAGTCCGTCGCCGCTTTGCCCGCCACACGTTCAAGTGCGGCAGCCATATCGCCCACGCTGGTGCACAGCGCAGGTAAGTTCACAGCTTTCAAGGGCCCCCAAGCTTCGCTGCTCACTTCAGCGGCGCGGATGATGCCTTCTACGGTTCGCGCGGGGGAAGACAAGGCGATCAAGGTGGCAGCAGGCACAGGGCAGGCGGCTTTGAGGCCAGCAAGTGGTTCGCGCACCATGCCGCTTAAAAAACCAGAAGCTGCACCATTGGGCTTGCCAGCACGCACGCTGACGGTCATCAAGCGCACACTACGCGCGGTGATGAACCCTTTGCGACCGAAATCTGCCACCAATTGCTCGCCAATTAATTTTTGCGTCCCGTAACTGCTTTGCGGGGTGGGCAAAGTGTCGTCTTCTATGAGTTCAGGCATAGGAAAACCAGGAACTTTGCCAAACACCGCTAATGAGCTGGCAAATACGAAGGTAGGTTTTGTGTTGAGGGCTCGGCAAGCTTCAAGCAAAGAGCGTGTGGCTTCGTAATTGCTGCGCATGCCGAGATCAAAATCGGCTTCACACTCACCGCTAACCGCTGCCGCTAGGTGAAAAACGATGTTTGTGTTCGCAGATGGTAATTTGCGTTGGCTCAGCAAATCGTTCAAATCACCTACTAACGACACAATGCGTGCATCTGCCAGTAAATCAGCTGGCGCAGCAGCGCGGTCTGCCAAGGTGATGGTTTGTATTTTCTGAGCGGGAACGCCGTTCAATGCGAGTGCGTCTTGTGCTAACAAGGTTCGGGCGAGTCGAACGCCTACAAAACCAGCGCCGCCAGTGATCAGAATATGCATGACTTGTCCTTCTTTTATCGTTATTTTTTCTTGGGTAATTCGATACCTGGGAAAATCTTGATCACAGCGCTGTCATCTTCTTTTGCGAAACCAGCGGTCGAGGCTTGCATGAACATTTGGTGCGCTGTGCTGGACAGCGGTAGCGGGAACTTGCTAGCACGTGCCATGTCGAGCACCAAACCAAGGTCTTTTACAAAAATGTCCACTGCTGACAGCGGCGTGTAGTCCGCCGCGAGCACATGCGCCATGCGGTTCTCGAACATCCAGCTGTTGCCGGCACTGTGGGTGATCACCTCATACAGCGCCTCTGGATTCACGCCCTCGCGCAGACCCAGCGCCATGGCTTCAGCGGCTGCTGCGATGTGAACACCTGCCAGTAATTGGTTGATGATTTTGACCTTGCTGCCAGCGCCGGCGCTGTCGCCCAGTTTGTAGACCTTGGCGGCCATGGCGTTGAGCAAGGGCTCGGCAAGGGCGTAGGCTTCGGGCTTGCCGGCAGTCATCATGGTCATCTCACCGCTAGCGGCTTTGGCTGCTCCACCGGAGATTGGGGCGTCAATGTAGAGGATGCCCAAGGCTGCCAATCGTGCTTCTAAAGCTACTGACCAATTGGGGTCAACTGTTGAGCACATGATGAAAACACTGCCTGGCTTCATGGAAGCCGCGCAACCATCTTGGCCAAACAGGACAGACTCGGTCTGCGTAGCGTTAACCACCACCGAAACCACGACATCACACGCCGCGCCCAGCTCTGCGAGCGATTTGCAGGCAGTGCCACCATCGTTTGCAAAGGCAAGTGCGACATCGGCACGGACGTCAAACACATACGGTGCATAGCCAGCGCGACGCAGGGATTGCGCCATGCCGTTGCCCATAGCGCCTAGCCCGATCAAACCAACTGACAGGAGATTGTTCTTTGTATTCATGTGATCATCATACCTTTGAACTTCGGCAGATGATCAAATCTTGGTCAATATTTAGGTCAATATATGATGATTTTTCGGTTAATTTATGCCAATCCTAGCAATCGAACCGCGTTATCTTTCAAAATGCCAGGCATAACTTCAGGTTTGAAGCCTGCGTCTTCAAAGTCTTTCATCCAGCGGTCTGGTGTGATGAGCGGGTAGTCAGAGCCGAACAAAATGCGGTCTTTTAACAGCGTGTTGGCGTATTGCACCAGCTGTTTGGGGAAGTATTTCGGGCTCCAGCCGGACAGGTCAATCCAGACGTTGGGTTTGTGGGTCGCCACACTCAGCGCCTCGTCTTGCCATGGGAAGCTGGGGTGCGCCATGACGATTTGCATGTCTGGGAAGTCGATCGCCACATCGTCCAAATGCATGGGGTTGCTATATTCCAACTTCAAGCCGCCACCGCAACGCATGCCGCTGCCGATACCACTGTGTCCGGTGTGGAAGATGGCGGGAAGTTTGTACTCTGCAATCACCTCGTAAATCGGCCAGGCCATTTTGTCGTACGGGTGGTAGCCCTGCACGGTAGGGTGAAACTTGAAGCCTTTGACACCAAATTCCTCAATCAACCGCCGTGCTTCGCGTGCACCCATCTTCCCTTTGTGGGGGTCGATGCTGGCAAAGGCCATCATCATGTCGGAGTTGTTTTTAGCTGCTTCTGCAATTTCTTCGTTGGGAATGCGGCGGCGTCCCATTTGGGTTTCAGCATCAACGGTGAACATGATCAAGCCGATTTTGCGTTCGCGGTAGTAGGCGATGGTTTCTTCGATGGTGGGGCGTTTGCCATTTTTGAAGTACTTATCGGCTGCTTTGTCGTATTCTTCGCCGTAGTTGTCAAACGGGTTCCAACAGCTGACTTCGGCATGGGTATGAATGTCGATGGCGACGAGGTTTTTATAGTCCATAAATTGCTCCTTTGAAGGCTCCTGTAAAAAATGTAAACCTAGGGTTATTCCTAATAAATTGTTTGAAAATTGACTTGAATTAGTTATAGAACATAACCATAATCGAAATCAAATAGAAAATCAATAGACTCTTTCACTGATCCGTAAAGTAAATCAAAATGACAGCAAAAAATGTAACATCAAACCTAAGCTTAGAAATCACGGGCGATACGCAAGAAATTGCCGTGATTCGCTTGACGCGGCCGACCAAACGCAATGCTATCAACGATGCTTTGATTTTTGCGATTCGCGATGCATTTGAATCTCTGCCACAAACTGTTCGGGCGGCTGTAATTGCAGGTGAGGGCGATCATTTTTGCGCTGGTTTGGATTTGAGTGAATTACAAGAGCGTGACGCCGGGCAGGGCATGATGCACTCCCGCACTTGGCACACCGCTTTGGAGCGCGTGCAATTTGGCCCCGTGCCTGTCGTTGCTGCGTTGCACGGCGCTGTGGTAGGCGGCGGTTTAGAGCTTGCCAGCAGTTGCCATATTCGTGTCGCTGATGAATCTGCTTTTTATGCCTTGCCAGAAGGCAGCCGAGGTATTTTTGTAGGTGGCGGCGGCTCGGTACGTATTCCTAAGCTCATTGGCGCAGCTCGCATGACGGACATGATGTTGACAGGTCGCGTCTACAGCGCTGTTGAAGGAGAAAAAGTCGGCTTGGCGCAATATTTGGTTCCTAAAGGTCAAGCTTTTGACAAAGCTTTAGAGCTTGCTAAACGTATTGCGCAAAACGCACCGCTGACCAATTATGCGTTGATGCATGCTTTGCCTCGTATTGCTGAGCAAAACGCAGATCATGGCTTTTTTACTGAATCCATGATGGCGGCCATCGCTCAAAGCGCACCTGAAGCCAAGCAGCGAGTGAAAGCGTTTTTGGATGGTAAAGCAGCAAAAGTTCAAGCGAAGTAACTGAAATATCAGCCATGACAAACCCAAAAGTAGCCCTCCGTTATCGTGATTTTCAATACGGCGTGACCCGCGCTGTGGTTTCAAAAGTGGCTTCAAAAGAGGGTGAAGTCACGTTGCTGCGCTCTGAAAACGTTTTAGAGCCTTATGCAAAACGGATGACTGATAGGTTGGTGCATTGGGCAAATACTGCGCCTGAGCGTACTTGGATGGCACGGCGCGGTGCGGATGGGCAGTGGGTCAAAATTTCGTATGCTGAAGCGTGGGACAAAGCGCAACGCATCGGTCAAGCGTTACTGGATATGGGGTTAAGTGTTGACAGACCTGTGGCTATATTGAGTGAAAACAGCCTAGAACATGCGTTGATAGCTATTGGTGCGATGGCGGTTGGTGTTCCGTATTGCAGCATTTCACCTGCGTATAGTTTGCTGAGTCAAGACTTTGAGAAGCTGCGGCACATCTTTGAAACCATCACACCTGGTTTTGTGTATGCCAATGATTGGGATAAATTCAGCAAAGCTATTCAAGCTGTTGCCGCATCAGATGCTGTAATTGCTACTAATAATATAGCTGTTAAGGTATTAAATACGCCGGCTATAGCCAATAAATGCATTAAATTTGAAGATTTACTTGCTAAAACGGCTGCCGCAAGTGTATCAGCCGCTATGTCAGCGACTGGCTCAGATACTATCGTCAAATTTCTTTTCACCAGCGGTTCCACCAAACTGCCCAAAGGAGTTATCAATACGCAGCGCATGGTTTGTGCGAATGTGCAGCAAATCACGCAATCTATACCTGCTATGGCTATTGAGCCGATGGTGCTGGTTGATTGGATGCCTTGGAACCACACGTTTGGCGGCAACCATAACTTCAACTTGGTTTTGCACCATGGTGGCACGATGTATATTGATGACGGCAAACCTGTGCCAGCCTTGATAGGTGAAACCTTGCGTAATTTGCGCGAAATTTCACCGACGATGTATCTGAACGTTCCTACAGGTTTTGAGCAAATCGCATTGGCGATGAAGGTGGATGATGAGAATGGTCGTCAGCTGCGTAAATCTTTATTGTCACGCTGCAGCATGTTCTTTTATGCGGGCGCAGCCTTGGCGCAACCCGTGTGGGACAGTTTGTTTGAAAGCCAAGAAGCGGAAATTGGCCAACGCATCGTGATGACGACTGGTTTGGGTATGACTGAGAGCTCACCTTTCGCCATTTTTGTGACCAGTCCAAACGTTAAAGCCGGAGATTTAGGTTTACCTTCTGCTGGTATGGAGTTGAAACTTGTGCCGAATGGTGACAAAGTCGAAGTGCGTTACAAAGGTCCCAACATCACACCGGGGTATTGGCGCAACGAAGAGGCAACATCAGAGAGCTTCGACGAAGAAGGTTACTTTTGCACGGGTGATGCGGTAAAGTGGATTGACGAGGCTGATATTCACCAAGGTTTGAAGTTTGACGGCCGCATTGCCGAAGATTTCAAGTTGTCTACCGGTACTTTTGTCAGCGTAGGCCCTTTAAGAGCCAAAATCATTGCTGCTGGTGCTCCCTACATTCAAGATGTGGTGATTGCGGGTTTGAATGAAAAAGAGGTGGGCGCGTTGATTATTCCTGCGCTGATACCTTGCAGAAAAGCGTTGGGGTTAGCTGATAGTGCAAGCATGAGTGATGTTGCTTTGCATCCAGAGATGCAAAAAGCGATGTCAGCGATGGTTCATGAGTTGGCTAAATCCGCGACCGGCTCAGCCAGCCGCATCGCAAGGGCGCTGGTGTTGACCGAACCACCGAGCATTGACAAAGGTGAAATCACCGATAAAGGCAGCATTAACCAGCGCGCGGTTTTGAAAGAACGTGCAGCTTTGATTGCAGCTCTGTATGGCGACACCGCTGCGCATATTCTTAAACCTTGATGACAGATTTATTTTTTCAATAAGATTTAATTCGTTTTATTTTTAGTTTTTTATCGTTAGTTTTGTTCGTTTATCGTTAACCCAAAGGAGACTTGCTATGGATCGTCGATTATTTACCCAAGCCAGCATGGTTGCCGCCATCACGGCAGCATTAAGCCCATCAGCTATCGCGCAAAGCGGTATGCCATTTGAGCAAGTCAAAGTGCTTTACGGCTTTCCGCCGGGCAGCGCGGGTGACATTTGTGCACGTCGTGTTGCCGATAAATTTGGCGGTACCTCCTATACCAAAAACAATGGCGTGATTGACAGCAAACCCGGTGCTGGTGGTCAGATTGCTTTGAATTTGCTGAAATCAGCGCCTGCTGATGGCTCAGTCTTGGCAATGACACCGTTTTCTGCAATCTCTCTTTACCCGCATATTTTTAAAAATCTGCAGTACAAGCCATTTGAAGATTTCACACCAGTAGGCACCAGCTCCATGATTCACCATGGTTTGGCTGTTGGGCCCATGGTTCCTGCAACCGTTAAAACCGTAAAAGACTTTTTAGCATGGGCGAAGGAGAATCCAGCGCAAGCCAGCTACGGTTCACCAGCAGCAGGTTCTACACCTCATTTCATTGGTGCGCTTTTGGGTCTCAATGCAAATGTTGAATTGAAACACGTGCCTTATCGCGGCTCTGTGCCTGGTGTGACGGATGTGGTTGGCGGTCAAATTGCAGCAATGGTTACTCCGCATGGCGACTTTATTCCAAACCACAAGGCTGGAAAAATGCGCATCATTGCAACTTCTGGCAAAACGCGTTCTCCTTTCGTTCCGGAAGTCGCTACTTTTGCTGAGCAAGGCTTCCCGGAGTTGACGGTTGAAGAATGGTTTGGTTTCTATGCGCCAGCAAAAACACCTGCGAACGTGGTGGCTGCCGCAAATGCCGCTATCAATGCAGCACTCAAAGATAAATCGGTGATGGATTCACTGCAAGTTGTGGGTTTGATTCCTTATGGCGGTACGCCTGCTGATCAACTCAAGAGTTCGCAAGTTGAGTTAGAGCGTTGGGGTCCGCTGATCAAACGTATTGGCTTCACCGTAGATTCCTAATTTTTGGGTAGCATTTCATTTAAGAATATCTATCCAAATCTATAAATTAGTCATCAACTTCGGAGTAAATATGAAAACCACACTTGCAACTTTTTCAATGGGCGTTGCCAGTGTGGCGCTTTTGACGGCTTGCTCGCAAACAGGCGGCAAGCATGATGTTGCCGCTTCTGCGCCGCTAAAAGCTGCTTCACCTGCAGCTATGGAAGGTAGTTGCGCTGACATCACTTCCAAGTTCAAGTACGACAAAGTACGCATAACTGGCAACGTTTCAGTTGCGGCTGGAGCCGTGGCGACAAGTGGCGCACCTAATGCACCGAAAACCAGCTATGACGCTCCCGCACACTGCTTGGTAAAAGGTTTAATGCAAGAGCGCAAAGGCACAGATGGAAAAGATTACGCCATCGGCTTTGAAATGCGCTTGCCAACGCAATGGAATGGCCGTTTTTATCATCAAGTCAATGGTGGTTTAGACGGTGTCGTCCAGCCTGCACTGGGTGCACTGGGAGGTGGGCCACTCACAGGTGCATTGCATCAAGGTTTTGCTGTGATTAGCTCCGACGCTGGTCACAATGGCGGGCAGAACCCTACTTTCGGCGCAGATCCAGAGGCGCGGCAAAATTACGGCTATGGTGCAGTGGCTAAGTTGACACCGATGGCTAAGGAATTGATTACAGTAGCTTACGGCAGAGCGCCCGATCGCTCCTATATTGGTGGTTGCTCGAATGGTGGGCGACACACCATGGTTGCGGCATCGCGTTTTGTCGATCAATACGACGGCTATTTGGTTGGTGCCCCTGGTTATCGCCTGCCACAAGCGGCATTGGCGCAGCTGTGGGGATCTGGTCAGTGGAAAGACCTATCGCCAGAGACACCGCTAGCCGCTTCTAGCCTGACGCATCCTTTTGCGCCAAGTGTCAAAATTCCCGATATCAGCCTTGGCTTTAATACACAAGACCGTCAAATTGTGGCTGATGCGATTTTGACCAAATGCGATGCGCTAGACGGCGTAAAAGACGGTTTGGTGCAAGACGTTGCGGCATGCCAAAAAGCATTTGACATTGTTCGTGACGTACCTACATGCACCGCAGGGCGTGATGGCAAATGTCTAAGCAATTTGCAAAAGAGCACCATAGCTAAAGTCTTTGCGGGTGGCAAAGCTGCAGATGGCAAACCCTTTTATGCGAATTTCCCCTATGATTCGGGTATCAGCGCTGCCAACTGGGCAGCTTGGAAGTACCAAAATTCACAAGCCTTAGACCCTGGAGCGCTCAGCTTCATCTTCACCGGTAGCGTGCGCACTGTTAAAGCGTTTGATAGTAATTACGACGAGTTGCATGCGGCAATTTACAGCAAGCCTGCTGGTTTTACACTGAGCTCTGACGAAACCATGAGTCCTGTCGGTTACGACAAGCCTAGCTACATGGGCGCATTGCAAAAACGCGGTGCGAAGATGTTGACTTACCACGGTGTGAGCGATGCCGTGTTTTCAGAATTAGATACCCGCGCTTGGGTGGATCGTGTGGCTAGCAATGTGCCAAGCAGCGGCAACGTATTGCGTCACTTCTCCGTCCCAGGTATGAGCCATTGCAGCGGTGGCCCTGCTGCGGATCAGTTTGACGCATTGACACCATTGGTCCAATGGGTTGAGCAAGGCAAAATTCCGCAAGCCATTGTGGCGAGTGTGCGAGGCGTTGGTAATTCTGGCGGTGTGAATACTGAGCTACCAAAAGACTGGTCAAGCAGCCGAACACGTCCGTTGTGTGCCTATCCAACATTAGCAAAATACAAAGGCACTGGTAGTATTGAGGATGCGACGAATTTCAGTTGTCAATAAAGATCAAACGAAAGAATAGGGTCAGCGTGGAAAAAATCGATACAAGCTATCTTGAAACACTTCTCGGGTACAACGCTAGACGAGCTGCGCTGGTCATTATTGAACTGTTTTTGAAGAGAATGTCTGTCTACGATTTAAGACCGGTCGATTTTTCGGTTTTGTCGTTGATCACGCACAATCCTGGCATCAGTTCACGCCAACTTTGTTCAGAATTGAACATCTTGCCGCCCAATTTGGTCGGCATGATCAATACTTTAGAAAAGCGAGAACTGATTTTGCGAAAACCTCATCCTAGCGATGGTCGTGTGGTCGGGCTGCATTTATCTGATGTTGGCAGCAAGTTGATGAAAAATGCAGAGCAAACTGCCAAAGAGCTTGAAGAAGAAGCCGCTTCGAAATTAACAGCAAACGAACGCAAAACTTTGATGCGTCTCTTGCAAAAAATTTATACTTAAAAGGCTTTATTTCAGCGTAGTACGCATTTCTTAGACGCCTAGGTGTTGTTGTAGTATTTCAGGCTGCGCCAATAGCTGCGCAGAACTGCCTGCAAAAACCACTTGGCCTTTCACCAAAATCACATTGCGGTCCGTGATTTGCGTGACGTGCTTCCAGTTTTTATCCACAATGATGCTGCTGATGCCCGACTCGCGAATCACACCGCAAATACGCCAAATCTCTTTCGCGATCAAAGGCGCTAAACCTTCGGTGGCTTCATCCAAAATCAGCACATCTGGATTGGTCATCAAGGCGCGGCCAATGGTTAGCATTTGCTGTTCACCACCAGAGAGCTGTTGCCCGCCATGGTTGAGTCGTTCTTTGAGTCGTGGAAAAGTGTCAAGGACTCTGTCGTAATGCCAGTCTTGCTGCTTTTCTGCGCGCAACTTGGCTGCTGCTGATTTGCCAGCACGAGCTGTCATTTTTAGGTTTTCGGTAACACTCAAATTTCCAAAAATGCCGCGCCCTTCAGGTACATACGCTACGCCCAGCTGCGCGATTTTGTAAGGTGGCGCACCGGTCATGTCTTGATCCATCACCGTGACCGTGCCTGAGCTTGGTTTGACCAAGCCCATGATGCTTTTGAACAGGGTGCTTTTGCCCATGCCGTTGCGCCCCATCAGGCCGATCGTCTCGCCCCGTGCGACGGTAAAGTCAACACCTTGCAAAATATGGCTCGCACCATAATGCGTGTTCAAGCCTTGGGCATTGATGAGCAGATCAGACATGTTCTTCCTCACCTAAATAAGCGGCTTGTACTTTGGCGTCTGCGCGTACTCGGCTAGGGTTATCGCTGGCAATCACCTGGCCATTGACCATCACAGTCAGCTTGTCTGCGAGTGCAAACACAGCATCCATGTCGTGCTCTACCAGAAGCATGGCATGGTCTTTTTTCAGTGTGTGCAATAGTTCAATCATGCGCTCGGCTTCCGCAACACCCATGCCTGCCAAAGGTTCGTCCAGCAGTAGAACCTGTGGCTTGGTTGCTAAGGTCATCGCGATTTCAAGCTGGCGCTGTTCGCCATGGCTGATGGTTCCCGCAATGGCATGCATGCGATTTTCAAGCTTGCAGAGTGAAATTACCGAAGTAGCCGACGTATTTATGGACTGAGATGCTATTGATTGTGTGGCGTTTTGCGTATTTTTAAACCATAACAACGGGTTCCAGGGTTGTTGGCTATCACGCGATTGAGCAGCCAAGCGCACATTGTCCCAAACACTGAGCGGTAAAAATACATTGGTTTTTTGAAAACTGCGTCCCAAACCTTGCCTTGAAATCTTCTCAGCCTGCCAGCCTGTGACATCGTGGCCATTCAGCAGAATACTTCCAGAAGTCAAAGCTAAATCGCCGGAAACCAAATTGGTGAGTGTTGATTTCCCCGCACCATTGGGACCAATCACGGCATGAATTTGACCTCTGAACAAATCAATCGACACGTCATTCACCGCAGCCAAACCACCAAAGTGCTTGGTTAAATTTTTAGCGGACAACAGGAGTTCAGTCATTTTCCACTTCCGTTTTGGTTTTTTTTGTGGCTTTTGCGTTGTAAAAAACGCTCGGCTAAACCCATGAGTCCGCGCGGTGCAAATATGACAACGAGTACGATAAACGTGCCCATCCACAGCTGCCAGTGTTTGCCCAAATTGATGTCTTTGTCAAAGAGTTGAATCGTTGGAAGGTCTTTTAAAACGTGTAAAACCATTTCAAAGGTAAACGCACCAACAAACGCACCAGCAAAGTTACCCATGCCGCCCAAAATAACCATCATGATGGCGTGCGCGCTCATGTGAAAACCCATCAGTTCTGGGTTGATATAGCCGCTTTGCGCACCCCACAAATAACCAGCCAAGCCAGCCAAACCACCAGCTACCGTAAATGCGGTGAGTTTGTAGCCGAAGGTGCTAAAGCCCATAGCGCGCATACGATGCTCGTTGATGCGAATGCCAGACAATGCGCGGCCCAATGGACTCCACAGCAAGCGCCGCAAAAATGCATAGACCAACAATGCAAAAACCAGCGTGACATAGTAAAACGTGATCTTGTTGTCTAGATCAAACAAGGTAAAACCCAAGACTTGCGCTCTAGGTTTGAAGTTGATGTACAGCCCATCAGAGCCGCCCAGAACCTTGTTATCAAAAAACAGGAAAAACACCATCTGCGCAAACGCCATCGTCACCATGATGAAGTAAATGCCATGTGTTCGCACCACAAAAAAACCAATAATCAAGGCTGCCAAGGCTGATGCCAAAACAGCTACAGGCAGCGTCCACCACAGACTCACAGCAGCATCTTGCGGCGTTATGAACGCCAAGGCATAACCTGCCAAACCAAAATATGCTGCGTGTCCTAAAGATACTAAGCCGGTGACACCTTGCAGTAAGTCCAAGCTCATGGCAAATATCGCCATGATGAGCATACGCGTCACCATTTGCGTGTAAAAATCTGTCCCCACCCATGGAAAAGCGAGCAGGGCGAGCAAGCCCAAGCCCAGCGCAATTTGCACACCGCGCGGCAGTATTTCTAAGTTGGCTTTTGCCGCGCTCATGCTTTGAATAATCCTTCAGGCTTCCACAGCAACACGGCTGCCATCAGCATGTATACCAACATGCCTGACATAGACGGCAACAGCACCTTGCCAAAGGTATCGACCAGGCCGACCAGTAGCGCTGAAATCAACGCCCCCCGCACCGAGCCAATGCCGCCAATAACCACCACCACGAAACACATGATCAACACTTGTGAGCCCATGTTCGGGTACACACTGGAGATGGGCGATGCAATCATGCCCGCCACAGCCGCCAAGCCCACACCCAAGGCAAACACCACGGCGTGAATCAATTTGATATTGATGCCCAGTGCCTCAGTCATGTCGCGGTTAAATGCGCCAGCACGAATTTTCATACCCAAGCGGGTTTTTGCAATCAACCAATACAATCCCAACGCCAATGCAACGCAAACCGCTGACATGAAAAGCCTGTAAACGGGGTAAGACAAGTTATCCGTCAGCGGAATAGACGCGCTTAACGCTTCAGGAATGGTGACGCCATGCACATCGTCGCCCCACAGCATGGAACGCAGCTCTTCAAAAATATAGATCAACCCGAAAGTGAGCAGCACCTGGTCTAGATGGTCACGCTCATAAAAATGCCGAAACAGCAGCCATTCCAGCGCCAAACCAAACAGCACGGCAAGTGCAATGCCGACGAGGATGGCCAATGTCAAACTACCAAACAGCGTGCTCAGCCAATAGGCCAAGTAAGCGCCCAGCATATAAAAGCTGCCATGCGCCAAATTGACCACGCCCATGATGCCGAAAATCAGCGTTAGTCCAGCGGCCAGCATGAACAGCAGCAAACCGTACTGCACGCTGTTCAGCAGCTGGATAAGAAAGGTGGGGAAATCCATGGAGTAGGCGCGATTAAGGAAATAGAGAGATCAAACTCTCTGTTTGTGTCCCTATGTTTCGATATAAATTTTTAAATTGACGCTTTAAAGTTTCGGAATAAACTTGTGTTCAATCACGACATCTTGCAACCCGCACCAGAATCTGACAAGGCTTTGGCAGCAACGCCCAACACTTTGTTTTCCTTGTTTTCCACCACACGCAGGTAAATGTCTTGCACGGGGTTGTGCGACTTGCTCATGGTCCATTTGCCGCGTGGGCTGTCAATCTTGGCGGATTCCAAGGCTTTGTACAACTCTACTTTTTTCGTGATATCGCCTTTGACAGCATTCATGCCTTGAATCAACAACAAGCCTGTGTCGTAGCCTTGCACCGCGTACACGTCGGGTTGCAGTTTGAATGTTTTTGCATAGTTCAGGCGGAACTCTTTGTTGCGTGGGGTGTCGAGCGAGTCGCTGTAGTGCAGCGTCGTCATCACGCCATTCGCCGCTGGGCCTGCAGCATCCAACACACCCTCCGTCAAAAAGCCTGAGCCGTAGAGAGGAATCTTGCCTTGCAAACCAGCAGCTGCGTAGTCTTTCATGAACTTCGCAGCACCGCCACCGGCAAAGAAGCAAGCCACTGCGTCTGGCTTCAAGGCTGCAATTTCAGTCAATAACGCTTGAAATTCCACGTTAGGGAAGGGCAGACCGAGCTCTTTGATGATGGTGCCGCCGGCTGCTGTGTAGCTTTCTTTGAAACCTTCAAAAGCCTCATCGCCCGCAGCGTATTTCCAGGTGATCCACACCGCCTTTTTGTGCCCTTTAGCGATCATGGCCTGACCCAGCGCACGTGTTGGCTGCGAGTTGCTGAACGAAGTGCGAAACACATTCGGCGCGCATTGAGAGCGCGTTGCTGCATGCACCCCTGCGTTAGGAATCAAGCTCAACACACCGCTGTCACGCGCAACCTTGTGAATACCCATTTGCACACCAGAGTGCACAGTGCCGACCAGCACGTCCACTTTGTCGCGCTGCACCAGCTTGTTGGCGTTTTCAATGCCTTTGGATGGCTCGGATTCATCGTCTACCTTGAAAAACTCAATCTCACGACCACCCAGTTTGCCGCCTTGCTCGTTGATGGCCAAACGGAAACCGTTTTCAATCGCCACGCCCAGCTGTGCAAACGTGCCTGTGTACGGCAGCATCAAACCGACGCGTAGTTTGCCGGTTTGAGCCTTCGCCTGTTCAGTAACTAGCAAACCCGTTGACGCCGCGCCAATCAAGGCAGCGCTGCGAGACAAAACTTGGCGGCGCGAAGTGGAACTTGTTTTCATGGAGTCTCCTGATGAAATGGAATTGATTTAATATGAACTATTGTGCATGTATGTTAAACGCATCAAGCATTTTTTTTCCTAGGATAAACCCTAGGTAATTTCACGTTTGAAGTACAGCATTTTTGTTTACGCACCAAGAATCCTAAATACTTTTACTAAAAAAATAAATACAGAAATACCCGATTGACAAAATATATTTTATATCTAAACTATTTAATCATGAACATACTTTGCTTAGGCGGTGGCCCCGCCGGTCTTTACTTTGCGGTGCTCATGAAGCAGCAAAACCCAGCCAACGTGATCACCGTGGTGGAGCGCAACCGCCCGTTTGACACCTTCGGCTGGGGCGTCGTGCTGTCAGACCAGACGCTGGCGAACCTGCAAGCGGCCGACGCACCCAGCGCGCAGCTGATTGGCGACGCTTTCAACCATTGGGACGATGTGGAAGTCTTCTTCAAAGACCGCAGCGTCCGCTCTACCGGTCACGGCTTCTGCGGCATTGGGCGCAAAAAACTGCTCAATATCCTGCAAGACCGCTGTTTGGCGCTGGGCGTGAATCTGGTGTTTGAGACCGACGTGCAAGACGACCAGGCCATCGCCGCGCAGTACAACGCAGACTTGGTCATCGCTTGCGACGGCTTGAACAGCCGCATCCGAACCCGTTATGCCGATGTGTACCAGCCCGATATTGACACCCGCCAATGCCGCTTCGTCTGGCTGGGCACGCGCAAAAAGTTCGATGCTTTTACCTTTGCTTTTGAGCAGACCGAACACGGCTGGTTTGCCGCTCACGCCTACCAGTTTGACAAAGAGATGGCGACTTTCATCGTCGAAACCCCAGAAGCTGTCTGGCAAGCGCACGGTTTGGACAAAATGGAGCAAAGCGAGGCGATTGCCTTTTGCGAACGCCTGTTTGCCAAGCAGCTCGACAACAACCCGCTGATCAGCAACGCCACGCACCTGCGCGGCTCGGCGATCTGGATTCGTTTCCCCCGTGTCATCTGCAAGAAGTGGGTACACACCGTGTCTGTCGCAGGCAAAGACGTTCCCGTCGTCTTGATGGGCGATGCCGCGCACACAGCGCACTTTTCCATTGGTAGTGGCACCAAATTGGCTTTGGAG
>JANPIC010000074.1:0-20548 GCA_031424795.1 Polaromonas sp.
GGCACATTCATCTCAGAGCGCAAGGTGCGGCAGTTGTCGATCAAACCTTTCAGCTTGGCAACGTGTGCTTCGGCAGCAGCGTCAATGCGCCCTGGCTGGCTCACAGGGTAAACCGCAATACTCACACTTTCTCCTGCGCGACCGGCCACCGGCGCGACTTTTTGCCACAGCTCTTCGGTGATGAACGGAATGACAGGATGCGCCAAACGCATAATGGTTTCTAACGTGCGTATCAAGGTGCGGCGCGTGGCACGTTGTTGTGCTTCGTCACCGGTTTGAATTTGCACCTTGGCAATTTCCAAGTACCAATCGCAAAATTCATCCCACACAAACTGGTAAATGCTGTTGGCAACGTTGTCCAGACGGTAGTCTTCAAATCCTTTGGCAACATCGGCTTCAACCCGTTGAAGTGCAGAGACAATCCAGCGATCGGCTTGGCTGAAACTCAAGTAACCGTGCGCTGAACCACCGACTTCGCATTCCGCTTTGGTGTGCTCGCGCAAACCACAGTCCTGCCCTTCGCAATTCATCAGCACAAAGCGGGTGGCGTTCCACAGCTTGTTGCAGAAATTGCGGTAGCCTTCGCAACGTTTGCTGTCGAAGCTGATGTTTCTGCCCAATGACGCCAAAGAAGCGAAGGTGAAACGTAGCGCGTCCGCACCAAAGGCCGGAATGCCATCCGGGAATTCTTTTTCGGTGTTTTTGCGAACTGTAGGCGCAGTTTCTGGTTTGCGCAGACCCGTGGTGCGTTTTTCTAGCAACGGAGCCAACGTGATGCCGTCGATCAAATCAACTGGATCGAGCACATTGCCTTCTGACTTGCTCATCTTTTTGCCCTGCGCATCGCGCACCAGGCCATGGATATAAACGTGCTTGAACGGCACTTTGCCGGTGAAGTGCTTGGTCATCATGATCATGCGCGCAACCCAGAAGAAGATGATGTCGTAGCCTGTGACCAGTACGCTGGACGGCAGGTACAAATCCATGTCTTCGGTCTGTTCCGGCCAGCCCATGGTGCTGAACGGCACGAGTGCGGATGAATACCAAGTATCGAGTACGTCTTCATCACGCGTCAATTTTTTGCCCGGCGCTTGCGCTTGCGCATCCGCCTCGTTGCGTGCAACGTAGACTTTGCCGTCTTCGTCGTACCAGGCGGGGATTTGATGACCCCACCAGAGTTGGCGCGAAATACACCAGTCTTGGATGTTTTTCATCCATTGGTCGTAGGTATTCACCCACTGTTCCGGGACGAATTCAACCTCACCAGACGCTACAGCATCAATAGCACCTTGGGCAATGGATACGCCGGCTACACCATTATTTTCAGGTGTTTTTGTCATCGCCACGAACCACTGGTCCGTCAGCATCGGCTCGATGACTTGGCCGGTGCGGGTACAGCGCGGCACCATCAGTTTGTGTTTTTTGACCTCGATTAACAGGCCCAAGGCTTCGAGATCTTTGACAATTTGTTTGCGCGCTACAAAACGATCGAGACCCTGAAGATTCTGGGGAATGCCCACATCGATTGCTAATGGATGCCCAGAACTCACTGAACCAATCTTTCCGCCACCCTCACGCGGGGCAACGTATCTTTCCCAACCCTCGCCAGCAGCAGATACATAGTTGTCAATGATTTTTGCATCGAGTGTTAGCACGCAAATCATCGGCAGCTTGTGGCGCTGCCCCACCGCATAGTCGTTCTGATCGTGCGCGGGCGTGACCTTGACCACGCCGGTGCCGAAGGCCTTGTCCACGTAGTCGTCGGCAATCACCGGAATCTCGCGGTCGCACAGGGGCAGCTTCACCATTTTTCCGATCAGATGGGTGTAGCGCTCGTCTTCGGGATGCACCATCACCGCCACGTCACCCAGCATGGTCTCAGGCCGCGTTGTGGCTACCACCAATTGTCCACTGCCATCAGCTAGTGGGTAGGCGATATGCCAGAGCGAGCCCTCCTCCTCCTCACTTTCAACCTCAAGATCGGACACAGCCGACATCAACACGGGGTCCCAGTTCACCAAGCGCTTGCCACGGTAGATCAAGCCTTGCTCGTACAAACGCACAAAGGTTTCGGTCACGGTTTTAGACAGTTTGGGGTCCATCGTGAAGTATTCGCGGCTCCAGTCCACGCTCGCACCCATACGGCGCATTTGAGTGGTGATCGTGTTGCCGCTTTGCTCTTTCCATTCCCATACTTTGGAGACAAAGTTTTTGCGCGATTCAAACGGCGTCGCGCCCATGCTATGACGGCTGATACCCTGCGCTTGCAGTTGACGCTCTACAACGACCTGCGTGGCGATGCCCGCATGGTCCGTCCCCGGGATCCAAGCTGTGTTGAAGCCGCTCATGCGGTGGTAGCGCGTCAGCGAATCCATGATGGTCTGGTTGAAGGCATGGCCCATGTGCAGCGTGCCAGTCACATTCGGTGGGGGCAACTGGATGGAAAATGCGGGAGCGCCCTCTTTGGCGTGCTGCGTCCCCCTGAATCCAGCATCGGCGTAATGTCGTTTCTCCCATTCAGGGCCCCACTGCGCTTCAATGGCGACGGGTTCGAATGATTTAGAAAGGGATTGAAGGCCAGGTTGCAGGAGGTCGGTCATGGGGAAGCTTGTAAGTGGGCAAAGACCACTATTTTACGGGAGCTGTGAATTGCACAAAAAATATACCTGAATAACAAAACAATAAAACAAGCACCCCCGCAAAACTGGGGGATGGTTGTTTAGCGCATCAGGCTTGTACTGATCAAAACGGGCAAGAAGCGACAGTTCGCTATGAAGCGCTTCTAGCGTGCAATCCCAAAAATCACTTGGCAGCTAATATGTTGATGCGCTGTCAAATAGCACTTAAAAATGAACTTTAACAAATGAATAGCAACGAAATACGCTATAAATTTAATAGCTAACTAGATAACAATTACGCCGGCTAGGTACCAATTTCAAACTGAAAAATTGGTTACTTTATATAACTTAAATCAGTTTCATCAACGTATCCCATTTCAACCGTGCTGCAGCTGCATTTTTGTCTTTCACATGCCCAAAACCTTTGATGCTGTCCGGGATGCGGGCGATATCAAGCGCTATTGGCAAAAGAGTTTGGGCATTCTCTGAAGTTAGTTTAAGCATCACAGCTTCCATACTCTTGCGGTAATCAGCGAGAAGTGCGCGCTCCATACGCCGCTCTGGCGTTTTACCAAAGATGTCAAAAGCAGTACCGCGCAATCCTTTTAGCTTAGCTAGCAGTTTAAAACTGGTCAGCATCCAAGGGCCGAACTGCTGTTTTTGCAATTCGCCTCGGTCATTTTTCTTGGCGATTAAAGGTGGCGCGAGATGGTAATTGAGCTTGTAGTCGCCTTCAAACATACTGGCTACTTTTTTCTCGAACGTGCCATCGCTGTGTAACCGAGCAACTTCGTACTCATCTTTGTAAGCCATGAGTTTAAAGAGATTGCGAGCGACCGCTTCGGTCAGCGGCAAAGCTTTAACGATGACATCTCCCTTTAAAGCCTGCTCTTTGCTGCGAATTTTCTCAACAAAATCAATGTACTTAGCTGCGTAAGCAGTGTTTTGGTAAGCGGTTAAAAATTCGACTCGTTTAGCGATGACATCTTCTAATGAATCGCGCTTTTTGAAATCAATCACGCTCACAGCGTTATTGCTAGCCTGCAACAGCTGCTCAACCTCAGCCCAATGATGTGCAGCGCGGCAGCCCCACTCAAAAGCGGTTTTGTTGTTGTCCACTGCCACGGCGTTCAGCTCAATCGCCCGCATGAGCGATGCTTTTTGCAGCGGCACCCAGCCTTTTTGCCAAGCATAGCCCAGCATGATGGGGTTGGTGTAAATGCTGTCGCCCATCATTACGGTGGCCAAAGCATCTGCATTGAAAGTGCTGACACCGGCTTCACCAACGATTTGAGTAATATTTTCCACACAACTTTGGGATGGATTTAACCAATTGGCGTTTTTCACGAACGCAGCGGTGGGTGTGCTGTGTGCGTTGAGTGCAACGTGTGTACGCCCTGCACGCATGCGCACGGTGGTTTCTTTGTTGGCTGAAACAATCGGGTCGCAGCCGATGATCAGGTCAGCACCGGCCATGCCCACGCGCGTGGTGCGAATATCATCTTGTTGGTCGGCAATCAGCACATGACTCCAAGTCGCGCCGCCCTTTTGCGCCAAACCGCCGGCGTCTTGCGTGACGATGCCTTTACCTTCTATGTGTGCCGCAAAACCCAACAACTGCCCAATGGTGATGACGCCTGTGCCACCCACGCCATTAACGACAATACCATAGGCTTGTGGCGTCGCTAAAATAGTTGGCTCTGGTAAGAGAGACATCGTGAATGGATTCGGCGCTGCGCTTGTTGTTTTGCTTTTCTTTTTCAGCTGCCCACCTTCAACAGTGACGAAGCTTGGGCAAAAACCTTTGACGCAAGAATAGTCTTTGTTGCAGCTGCTTTGGTTGATGGTGCGCTTGCGACCAAAGTCTGTCTCTAGCGGCTCGACGCTCAAGCAATTGCTTTGCACACCGCAGTCGCCACAGCCTTCACATACCAGTTCATTGATGACAACGCGTTTGGCCACATCCACCATGGTGCCACGCTTGCGGCGGCGGCGTTTTTCTGTGGCGCAGGTTTGGTCGTAAATAATGACTGTTGTGCCCTTGATTTCGCGAAATTGTTTTTGAATCGTATCCAGCTCATCACGATGATGCACTGTCACACCATCCACCAAGCTGACGTTTTCATACTTTTCAGGTTCATCGGTCACGACGACAATTTTTGCAGCGCCCTCGGCCTGCATGGATTGCGCAATTTGCACGACCGAATGCCCCTCTGGTCGCTCTCCCACAGGCTGCCCCCCCGTCATGGCCACCGCATCGTTGTACAAAATTTTGTAGGTGATGTTGACCCCTGCCGCGATGGCTTGTCGAACGGCGAGTAAGCCGCTATGGAAGTAGGTGCCATCGCCCAGATTGGCAAAAATGTGTTGATCGGTGGTGAACGGCTGCTGTCCCACCCAAGGCACGCCCTCGCCGCCCATTTGAGTGAAACCGACTGTGGATCTGTCCATCCAAATGCTCATGAAATGGCAACCAATCCCCGCCATGGCGCGTGAACCTTCGGGCACTTTGGTAGAGGTGTTGTGCGGGCAACCTGAGCAAAACCAAGGTTGACGCTCTGCATCGCTAAGCTGCTGAATTGTCTGCACCTTCATGGCGCGTTCTTTGGCTTCTAAGATCGCCAGTTGTGCTTCGATACGTTTGCGAATCTCACCACCCTCGCCACCGTCCATACCTAGTTTTTTCAAACGTCCTGCAATCGCTTTGGCAATGATGGCAGGGGACAAATCGGCATTCGCACGAAGTAACGTATTCGCACTCGGACTCGGCGTTGACCATTCTCCACCTTCCATTTCATTGAATTTACCCAACACCGTTGGACGCACATCATCTCGCCAGTTGTATAGCTCTTCTTTAAGCTGGTATTCGATAACCTGCCGTTTTTCTTCAACGACCAATATTTCTTGCAAGCCCGTGGCGAATTCGCGCGTCAATTGCGCCTCCAACGGCCACACCACACCGACTTTGTGCAAACGAATACCGAGCTGGCGGCATGTTGCATCATCCAAACCTAAATCTAGCAACGCTTGGCGAGTATCGTTATAAGCTTTGCCGCTAGCGATCAAACCAAAGCGGTCGTTCGCGCCTTCAATAGCGTTGTAATTGAGCCTGTTGGCGCGGATGTAAGCCAAGGCGGCATACCATTTGTAGTCAAACAAGCGTGCCTCTTGGTCTAGCGCAGCATCTGGCCAGCGGATGTGCAAGCCACCAGCAGGCATTTCAAAATCTGTAGGCATGATAATTTTGACGCGCTCGGGATCAATCATCGCCGTGGCGCTAGATTCGACGATTTCTTGAATCGTTTTCATTCCAGCCCACACACCTGAAAAACGACTCATGGCAAAGGCGTGCATACCTAAGTCAAGTATCTCTTGCACATTGGCCGGAAAGAAAACCGGCAAACCGCAGGCTTTGAAAATATGGTCGCTTTGATGCGCGGCGGTGGAGCTTTTAGAGATATGGTCATCCCCTGCGACAGCAATCACCCCCCCAAACTCGGTCGTACCCGCCATATTCGCGTGCTTGAAGACATCAGAGCAACGATCAACACCTGGGCCTTTGCCATACCAAATACCAAAGACGCCATCAAACTTATTCGTCCCCGGGGGCGAAAAGCCTAGTTGCTGCGTTCCCCACAACGCAGTAGCAGCCAATTCTTCATTGACACCAGGCTGGAAGACAATGTTTTGCGCTTTTAAATAGGGCGCTGCTTTCCACAAAGCTTGGTCATACCCACCCAATGGCGAACCACGATAACCGCTGACAAATCCAGCTGTATTTTTACCCTGCAATTGGTCACGCAAGCGCTGCAGCATAGGCAACTTCACCAAAGCTTGCACGCCGCTCATAAACGCATGACCGTAATCGAGCGAATACTTGTCGTCCAGTGTGACGGTCTCCAGCGCTTTGCGTATGTGTTCTGGCAAGGGTGCATTCATGCTGTCGGTCTCTCGTTGTTATTTATATTACCGCAAAGTGTATGCTTGATGGGCGGATAAGTGTTTGCTTTTTTTACTTAAAATTAGCTCTTATTGGGATAAATCTTGCTTAAAATAGTTGAATATGGAAACACTTGATAAGTTTGATGTCTTGATATTGAAAGAACTGCAAGCTGATGCTCGGCTCACCAATGCCGAATTAGCTTCTCGCGTCGGGTTGTCTGCTGCACCTTGTTGGCGACGCGTTCGCGCACTTGAGGAAAGTGGTTTCATTAAAGGCTATCGCGCGGAGATCGACCGCCACAAAATCGGTTTGGGTGTATTGGCGTTTGTTAGGCTTGATGCAGAGCGAAATCGTGGCGATGTAACGCGCGAACTAGAAGAAGCCATCAAAAAACTACCCCAAGTGGTGAGCTGCCATTACATCAGCGGCACTGGCACGTTTGAGCTGCAAGTCGTGGCGCAAGATTTGGACAATTTTTCAAATTTCGCGTTGAAGCAATTGATTAACTTGCCTAATGTTAAAGATCTTCACACTAGTTTTTCACTGGGAGAAGTTAAGGCTAGTCGTGAACTACCTTTAGAGCACTTAATGAAAAAATTAACGCGCTGACTTCGGCCACAACACCCACATTTGCAATGGCTGCTTGATACGCCCTGCTAAGTCCCCAGCTTCAGCACCCCAACCCATGAAGTAATCAGCACGAACTGCACCTGTAATTGCGCTACCCGTGTCTTGCGCGAAAACCAATTTTTGAAAACGTTGTGCAGCACCCTCTGGGCCATTGCTAGATAACCATACAGGCGTACCGTAGGGGATGCTGGCACGGTCCACCGCTATAGAGCGTCCAGGAGTAAGCGGCACGCCTTGTGCACCTTTGGGGCCTGATTGTGCATCTGGCATGGCCTCTTCACGAAAGAACACTACCCGTGGATTGCTCCACAGCATTTCATTCAAGCGGCTGGGATTTCTCGCGAGCCAGTTTTTAATACCCGGCCAAGACACATCGCGCGTACCGCCCTGGTCAAGCAACCACCGCCCCACGCTTTTATAGGGTTGCTCGTTGGTACTGGCATACGCTAAACGCACAGTTCGTTTTGAGCCATCTGCCTCTAACATATTGACGCGTCCAGAGCCTTGAATGTGCAAAATCAAAGCATCGATAGGATCGGCGACATAAGCAATCTCTAATCCACGTAATTGCGCCTTCACTTGAGGCAAAATGTCCATTTCTTGCCGCGTGTACCATGGGTTTTTGCCATTCATGTTGACTGGAGAGCGGTACAGAGGAATGGTAAAACCGGGACGCCATTTACGAGACGCTTCTAAAACAGGTTCGTAATAGGACGTCAGCAAACCCTCGGTTGGGCCTTGCAAACTTTCTACGCGATAGGGTTGCAAGGCCTGCATCATCCAATGTCGTTGTTCGGCACTGTTGGCGATGCTTAGGCGTCGAATTTCAGGGCACAAATGTGCATTGGCAGTTGCCGCATTTTGACAACTTTTGAGCCACGCGCTCCACGCTTCATGTTGCGCGGCATCGTTGTCTTGCCAACCTGGCAGATCTCGCCATCGAGTAGGCATCCAACGGCTTTTAGCTTGCAATATCGGTGCAGGCAGCGCGCCCGCATCCTCACCAGACACCGTTGGTAGCACGGCTTCTTGACTTGGCCCTATTGGTAACGCACAGGAAGCTAGGAAGCCTACAATCAAGCCGCAAAGAAAAATACTTTTAAAAAGACTTTGCAGATTTTGTCTAGGAAAAATCATGACTTTATTGATACTTGAAGCTTTATTGGCGTTACTGATTTTAATTGGCATCGTGTGGTGGACCATGTTTTCCGGTCGCACCAAGGGTGAGATTCGAAACGAAGGACGATTGGATCAAAGTAAGAGTAACCAATCAAATGAAACTCCCGCTAAACATCGTTCATAAAACGCGATGCTGCAATGCTGGCAACTGTTGTCGGTGATGCTTTAATTTAACGATATCCAAATCAGCTGTCACCACGCCTTCGCCTGCTGGCAAGACTGACATCACTTCGCCCCAAGGCTCAATCACCATCGTATGCCCCCAGGTACGGCGACCCGAAGGATGGGTTCCCCCTTGAGCTGGTGCAATCACATACGCCAGATTCTCAATAGCTCTAGCACGTAGCAAAATCTCCCAATGCGCCTGCCCAGTTATGTAAGTAAATGCGCTGGGAACCAACCAAGCATCTACGACTTGCATGCGGTATAGCTCAGGAAAACGCATGTCGTAGCAAACACTTAAACCAATGCGCCAAGTATGACCATCTTTAGATGGTAGATCAAAACTAACAGGCTGATCACCGCGCTCCAAAACGTGTGATTCATCATAACGCTCGACGCCATTGTCAAAACGGAACAAATGGATTTTGTCGTACCGAGCGGCTAACTCACCATTCGGCGAATAGACCAAAACACTGTTTCGGACATGCATGGGGTCATCCGTGCCTATGGGCATGGTTCCGCCGATGATCCACAGCTTCAGTTCACGTGCCATTGCCGCAAAAAAATGCTGAATTTTTCCATGCCCAGACTCCTCTGAGATAGCCAATTTATCCGTATCTTTGCTGCCAATCATACAAAAATACTCTGGCAGCGCTGCAAGCTCTGCCCCTTGCTGAGCCGCTTGTTTTAGCAATACAGCTGCGCGCTGTAGGTTTACATCCAAGTCGGCGCCAGCGACCATTTGAATTGCAGCTACTTTCATAAAATCAAATCCTTATTTTTTAACTTCTGGTCTTGGGGTTCTTTTCACTTCAGTCACCACAGGATCAGCCCATGTTCCAGAAACTTTGAACTCTTTTGTGACAGCCTCAATCAGAGGCTGTCGGAGAAACAATTGTGCCAAAAACGTTCCCAAACCTATCGCAGGATTAATGGCCGAAGCCACCAATAACGATGCAACACCAGCATTTACCTCAGGCGCATACACCACTCTGATCTCTTGCGTGCCAGCAGCAATATCCGATTTTCCATCCATCAAAATAACGGCATTAACGCCACTGATTTGCATATTGTTGGTAGTAGCCAAACCGCGATCTATGGTCACATCACCGCGTAAAAAATCAAAAACAAAACCTTCGCTGAATACATCTCGAAAGTCTAATGTCAACCGTTTTGCAATCGACTGCATGCTTAATACGCTCAATAGTTTTGCGGCCCCAGGATCCACCTTCAGGAACTGGCCGTTCTCGACGTTGATATTGAATTGACCTGCCAATGTTGGGTAATTCATTGCCAGGGGGGAGCCACGCCAAGTTAGCTGACCATCAAGCTTTCCTTTGCCATTACGCACCACGCCTTTAAAACCAAATCGCTCAAGTAGTTGGCCTGTATCGGATATGTCTAGCTTGAAGTCTATGCCTGTCGTGCGGCGTTCAAGTGTATTTAGCAGATTCGCATCACCCTTGCTTGCGGCATCTGTGCGTAAACCCTCGCGATAGGCCCAAAAACCATTTGCTGTTAATTTTGCCTCTGGTACAGTGACATTCAGCCGATTCAAGCGCCATACGCGTGTGCCGTCTGCTGCACCACTTGCGTTTGACAAACGGTTAACAGCATCAATTTCAATTTTTCCGAATTTTTGACCTCGCAACTCGAAATCCTCAACCACCAAATCCAAAGCAGGAATACTGACCGGTTGTTCATCCAACAGTTTCTCAACATCTTTGACTTGTGCCTCTCCAATCACCAACCGTGCTAATCGCGCATAAATACGCCCTGTTGCCAGTGACGGTGTGGCTTGTCTATATTCCACATAGCCGCTGAGTTGTTTAGCCTCCATGTTGGCGCGCCAAATTGACCCTTCCCGTGATCCACCGATAACAACATTTTCAAATTTTCGGCCCTCGACAATCAGCTCCTTTGTTCGAACCGCCATTGTTGAAGGAATCAAATCATCAAAAACACGTTGATTCGAAGCTGCTTGCACACCAGCTTTTGCTGCAGTGCCGACACTGCTGTTTTGTAAAGAAGTAAAAAATTTAGACCACTCATCTAGATCCAAACGGTCGACATTGACATTGGCTGCAACGGCATTGTTCGGCTCAGGCGTCCCTTCACCAGCATCTAAGCCCACACTCATGGATCCGCGAATGACCTTTGGCACATTGCCGCCAATATCGCGCATGAGTTTGAAGTCTGCTATTTTTTCAACGCTTAGATTTATGTTGTCTTTCAGACGAACCTTGCCATCTCTCTCGGGAATGATCGATGACTCCACCAAAGTATTCTCAAACTTCAAGGGCCAGATGCTTTGCGCTGGTTTATTAAATGGCGCGGGCAAAGTCAAAGCTAGACCTTGCAAATTGGTTTGAACAGAGACCTCCGTTTGATCGTGCACGAAACGCAACTGCGCAGTGTAAGCCGTACTTCCAGAAGCACTTTTAGCCAACTGCGGAATGAAACTCAGCTCACTAGCACGTTGCAAACCAAGCGCACTGGCAACCCCTTGGCCGCGAATGACGACGCCCTTGCCCGTGGGACTCAAAGCCGGATCACTTGCACTCAAATTTCCACCGTCAAAACGAACTGCATCGCCAAACATCAAGGCTTGGGCGTCTTTGATTAGGAATCCTTTTTCAGAGAAGCGCAACAACCCTTTGGCTTGACCAATCAAAGGGGTTTGAGGGGTCATCTGAACATCGTTTCCCAAGAAAACAATATCGCCTTTGACGCGCGTCTTGTTCAAATCCCCAATTGGTAAAGACAAATCGATTTTGAAATCCCCTGAACCACTCGAGGTTGCCTTGCTTAGCGATTGACTGGTGATGCCAGACAAGGGTGACTTGTTGACAAAGCCCAACATATCGACCATGGCGCTTTTACCTTGCGCATTCAGATTGACGACGGTGAGTTTCAAATCTGGAATGGTGACATTAGCCTGCGCAATTGAAATACCAGGCAAACCAGCCACCTCAGCACTCGTGCTTTTTACGCTCAAACTGGTTCTGTCTAAAACCATTTCTCCAGCTACTTTGTTGAGTTCAGGCCAAGGCAAATCGGCAGGGTCTTGCAATCGTTTGGGCACATAGGCTACACGTGCATTGTTAAATTTTGCTGTGATTTTGAAATCGCCTTGTTTCGCTTTTGCAGCAGGTATGTCCCAGACTTCGCCCTTGATTTTAAAATCGACTTCGCTAGCTTTGCCATCAATCAGTAAATCTCGCACATATTCACGCGCAGTTGTGGGAATACCTAATGGCAGATAACGCGAAACTTTAGATAACTCAGCATTGGTCAATTTCGCATTTAAATCCAAAATTCCTGGGAATTTGCTTTTGTTGATGGCGGTAGCTGGATCGCTGGTTTTCCATGTCAATTGCGCGATGCCTTGAGCATCTGCATTTTTAAAACTCAGATTATTTACCGTCACGTCTATGGCAGATGCCGCATTTACATTGGATTTATTTTTATCTTTTGTATTAGATGGTGTTTTAAGTGGCGTCATACGCCAAACGACATCTGCACTCAATTGATCAACAGGAATCACAGCATCACTGAACATGCCAGGCAAATCAATAGCACCTTTGTCGATCGTGATTTTTGCTTTCCCACCCGCAGAGCTCACATCAAAATCGATACTTGCCCCGCGAAAACCAGGTCGTCCAACCGAATCATGCTTATCAATGCCTTCACCGACTTGGTTGGTATTGGATTTGGATGAAATTTGTACACCTTTGATAATACCCTTGGCTTTAAGGTCTTGCGGCGCATCAGGATAGCCCTGCCAATGCGCGGATATCGACTGAATCACACCATGTGGTGCCAAACTGGCGATGATCTCATGCGTTGAAGCGCCCAAAGGAATTTTGTTCGCGATCAAGCTGATAACTGCTAAATCCAGTTTATCCGCCTTAAAGTCGTTGATGCTTTGCGCAGCGTCAAAAGTACTAGCAACTGAGCCATCAGCAGCTTCCATCCGGGTTGGATTCGTTTGCGAGAACAGCATGTTGCCGCCCGGCCAGCGCAAACCGTCTCGCGTTTGAAACTGCAAATTTTGTGTTGACGCTTCAAAGCCTTGCTTCAGCTTGCGCCCTATCAACCGACCAGACATAGATTGCAAAGCCAAGGGCTCCAAACCTTTACCCAGCGTTGCATCAACTTGAGCGAGAGCTACATCTGCGGTTGTGCTTACCCATTCACCCTTGGCAATACTCGTCCAAGCTTTCAAAGCACCAACACCCCGCCCAGATTGGCCATCTAATTTGATGTAACGGCTGATTTCTGACACATCAATTTTGGCAAAATCAGTAAAAATTTGTCCGGACCATGCTTTGACATTGCCTTTATCCCCTGACAAAAGCGATTGCGTGAATTGCCCACGCAGTGAAAATCTATCACCCCAGACCGCTGGCGGTGTCGCATCCAAACGCAGCTCATGCTTATTTAACGGATTGCGTGACACAAAATCAACCTGGCTCAAGGTCAAAGGTGGCGGCACACCCAATGCACCGTTGGGCATTTCATCCACCCAATGCACCATGCCGTTACGGATGGCAAACTCAGGCTGCGAGAAAAACCAATCGGCACCGCCACTCGCGTTTTTGTCGTCTTTAGAAAAATCTAAACCTGCAATGGTTAATTTCCCCTGTGCATCACGTCGAATGTTCAATTCTGGCGATTCGATCAAAATTTGCTCCACATTCAATTGCAGCAAAGATGCGGGCGACACAGATGCCCAAATGCGTGGCAATTTCAAGGCTTCCCGCCCTGCAGCATCCAGCAATGCAATGTCTTTGAGCTCAAATGAAGGAATGATGCCCACCGATTTGGCTGAGATTTCACCAATTTTTACTGGAACACCCAGCACCTTGCTGGCCTCAATTTCCAGTCGCGGGCGAAGTTCGCCAATACGGGGCACAATCACCCAATGCAAAGCCATCCAAGCCAACGCGAAAATAACCCAAGCAGCCATAGCCAAGCCGAGCAGCAGCTTACTCAGCGCGGCGGTGATTTTCCAAAATTTCAGGGAGGCAGGGTCAGATTGATTCATAAGTTGCAGTCCACAATTATGACTGCTCGCTTTGGCCATAGTTCCTAATATGTCGAACTTACTCAGGTTTGCCCATTATTCACGGTTCTTTCAGCGCATTGACAGACGTTACGCAGATTATTTGGCTGAACTAGCGCCAGGCGAGCCACAACGTGCCGCGATGCAAGCCACTTACGATGCCTTGCGACGCACAGGTCTAGATGTCAGTGCGGCGCTGCGCATTTTGCGACAACTGGTCATGCACAGGCTCATTCAATTGGATTGCGAACAGCATGCAGCCCTGCGCGTGGTTACCCGTGCTGTGACTGATTTAGCCGAATTGGCGCTGGAAATAGCCTTGCAAACCGCTTACTTAGGCCTAGATGCTTTGCACGGAAACACAAGCAGCGCAAACATGTGGATCGTCGGCATGGGTAAGCTGGGGGCACGAGAGCTGAATGTATCCAGCGATATTGACCTGATTTACGTCTACGACCAAGACGGTGAAACCACTGGTAACTCGGAAGGTCGTAACAAAATTTCACACCACGAGTATTTTGCTAAAGCTGTCAAAATCGTCTACGACTTGGTGGGCGCAACGACGGAGCACGGTTTCGTCTTTCGGGTTGATTTAGCGTTGCGTCCGCATGGCAATTCTGGCCCTGCGGCGGTATCGCTGGCTGGCTTGGAGCAATATTTGCAAGTGCAAGGCCGCGAATGGGAGCGTTTTGCGTGGCTGAAAAGCCGCGTGGTTGCACCGCAGAGCAGCATCACGAATCATTCCGCCAAGGCTTTGCGTGATGTTGTTTTGCCCTTTGTGTTCAGAAAATACTTGGATTACAACGTTTTTGAGTCACTGCGTACGCTACATCTGCAAATCCGCCAAGAATCTACCCGCCGCAGCGCTGGCCGACCTGAGCGGGCGAATGACGTGAAACTGTCGCGAGGCGGCATACGTGAGATTGAATTCACCGTGCAACTGCTGCAAGTGGTGCGCGGCGGCCAATACCCTGAGCTGCGCAAACGCCCTACTTTGGACGCCCTGCAGCGCGTTGCCCATGCCGGTCTGATGCCGCAAGCCACCGCTGATGCGCTGTGCGCCGCCTACGCGTTTTTGCGCCGCGTCGAGCACCGCATTCAATACCTGGACGACCAGCAAACCCACGCCATGCCCACGCAAGACGCTGATTAGCAATGGATAGCACAAAGCATGGGCTACAAAGAATGCGACAGCGACAGCTGTGCGTTTTTAACCGATTTAGATGTCCACCGCGAGCTGGTGGCGAACGAATTTGACAAGCTTTTGGGTGGTTTTCAGCAAACCAATTCGAAAGAATGCGGCACACAAGCATGCAAAGTTTGCCCTGCACCTACCTCGTCCGCAGCAGTCCCAGCAGCATCCAACGCAGCTGCGAGCCATTCAACGGCTGCATTCGACCAACGTGTTACTGAGCTGGCCGAGCACCCGCGCGTACTCAACCTGCGTGAAGACGCCAGAGGACGCTTGATGCGCTTGGTGCAGCGCACAACGGCGTGGCTGCAAGGCGGTCGCGTGACCGAGCTAGCCGCCTTGCGCAGTGCCGACTTTTTAGAGCCACTTTTGCGCCGTGAAAGCTACCTGGCATTGCTGTGGGAGCGACCCATGGTGCACGAGCGCCTGCTCAAGCTTCTAGGCAGCGCCCGCTGGCCCGCCAAGTATTTGCTGCAACACCCCGGTGTGATGGACGAACTGGCGGGTGACGCTTGGTTGACCGAGCGGTTTGACGCGCCTGAGTTTGAAGCCGAGCTGGCGCTGCGCCTCAAGGCTTTGAAATCCACCGGTGAAGACGACGTGGAAACCCTGCTCAACTTGTTGCGCCGCGCCCACCACGCCGAGTTGTTCCGCATTTTGGCGCGAGACGTAGAAGGCCAGCTCACTGTGGAGCAAGTGGCGGATGACCTCAGCGCCTTGGCCGATACCGTGCTGCGCGTCACTGTCGCATGGTGCTGGGAGCGTCACAAAAACAAACATATTGACTACCCACAAATCGCCATCATTGGCTACGGCAAATTAGGGGGTAAAGAGTTGGGTTACGGCAGCGACCTAGACATCGTTTTCATCTACGAAGACGCCGATGAAAATGCGGGTGAAATATACAGCTCATTCGTCCGCAAACTCATTACCTGGCTAGACACCAAAACCTCAGAAGGTGATTTGTTTGAAATCGACACCGCCTTGCGCCCCAACGGCAATTCTGGCTTGTTGGTGACTAGCTTTGCGGCGTTCTCGGATTACCAAGAAAAACGCGGTAGCAACACCGCCTGGACCTGGGAGCACCAAGCCATGACCCGCGCCCGCTTCGTCGCTGGTTTTGAGCCGCTGTGTGCCAAATTCGACCAAGTCCGCCAAAACGTCATCTGCGCCCCGCGTGATTTACCGGCTTTGAGGCAAGAAATCATCGCCATGCGCGACAAAGTCCGTGCTGCGCACCCCGTCAAACCCGACCAATTCGATGTCAAACACAGCCCTGGTGGCATGCTAGATGCCGAATTCGCCGTGCAATACCTCGTCCTAGCCCACAGCACCAACCACCCCGAACTGCAACCCAACCTAGGCAACATCGCCCTGATGCAGCATGCCGAAGTCGTCGGCTTGCTCCCCAAAGGCGTGGGCGAGGCCGCAGCCATCGCCTACCGCAGCCTGCGGCATGTGCAGCACGTGGCGCGGCTAGACGAAGCGCCTACGCAGGTTTCTAGCGCTGAATTACGCGTCGAGCGGGATGCAATGTTGGGACTTTGGGATGCGGTGTTTGCTATTTAATTTATAGCTATTAAGGAAACAAATACGCCGGCTAGTGGCATATTTTCCCCTTAAAACTCAATCATTCATCGATGTGAGCGAATTTTGACCACCAAAGCCGTCGTCGAATACCCCTCCACAAACGGCAAAGCCAGCGCTTTGCCGCCGTAGCTCTCCACCAACTGCGCCTCTTTCAGCTTGGCCATGTCGTAATCGCCACCTTTGACGATGACTTGCGGGCGCAGTTCGTTGATGATTTCTAGCGGGGTGTCTTCGTCAAACCACGTCACCAAGCTGACGGATTCCAGCGCGGCGATCAGTGTGGCGCGGTCGGTGTCGGTGTTCAGGGGGCGATCTGGGCCTTTGCCTAGGCGTTTGGCAGATGCGTCTGTGTTCAGCGCGACGACCAAGCTACCGCCCAAACTGCGGGCTTGGGCGAGGTAGGTGACGTGGCCGGCGTGCAGGACGTCGAAGACGCCGTTGGTGAAGACGACGGGTTGCGTCAGGGCTTTGACACGGTCTGCGGCGTCTTGGCGGGAGGTGATTTTGTCTAGAAAACTCAAGCCGCTAAGCTGGTTTTTAGGCAGGAATCGTGTCAATAAAGCTCTGCTTCTGCATCAGCTTTTCTTGCAATTTGGCCAAATTGGGGTGTGTGTCGCGCCAATCGACCTCGGGGAAACGGAAGTCGAGGTAGCCAAGTGCACTGCCCACGGCGATGTCTGACAAGGTGAGATGGATGCCAGAACAGAAAGGTTTATCGCCCAGACCCGTGCTCATGGCTTTGAGACTGTCATGCACTTTGCGCAATTGGCGCTCGATCCAGGCGGAGCTGCGCTGCGCGTCGGTTCGACCCGCCCAAGTAGCTTCCAGACGGGCCAAGATGGATGCATCCAACAGGCCATCCGCCAAGGCTTCCCAGGTTTTGACTTCGGCACGCTCGCGGCCAGAGGCAGGAATCAGCTTGCCGACGGGGGACAAAATATCCAGGTATTCGACAATCACGCGTGAGTCAAACAGCGCTTCGCCAGCTTCCATGATCAAGCAGGGGACTTTGCCCAAGGGGTTGGAGTGGGTGATGCTGGTATCTGCCGCCCACACGTTTTCTTCAACAAAAGTGTACTCAAGCTTTTTCTCAGCCATCACAATGCGTACTTTACGCACATACGGGCTGGTGGTCGCGCCAATCAGTTTTAACATTCGATTTATTTCATAGTCTCTACAGTCTTCATTCTATAGTGCACAACCGTTATTTTTCTTGCAATAAACAGATGTTGACGAGATGTTGTTTTTTTGTCAGGGATTTCCCGTACAGCACGCAATCGGCAGCACCTACAATTAGGGGATGAACTCGACAAATATCTCTACCTCCGCCCTCTCCGAACTCACCGCCATCTCGCCGTTAGACGGTCGCTATGCCAAAAAACTGGCGAATCTTCGCCCCTTGATGAGCGAATTTGGCTACATGCAACGCCGCGTGCAGGTGGAAATCACCTGGTTTGTCGCCTTGAGCGACGCCGGTTTTGCTGAATTCAAACCCCTCAGCGCCGAAGCACGCGCTCACTTGGTCGGTATCATGGCCCACTTTTCTGAAGTCGACGCCCAAGCCATCAAAGACATTGAAAAAGTCACCAACCACGACGTGAAAGCGGTGGAATACTGGCTGGCTGGCTATTTTGCAGGCGCTGGAGACTCCAAAAACATGGGAAAAACTTGGATTAAGGGCCAATTCGACGCCCTGCCCGAGCTGCACGCCATGCGTGGTTTCATCCACTTTGCCTGCACATCCGAGGACATCAACAACACCAGCCACGCGCTGCAGCTCAAAGGCGCGCGCGACCAGGTGATATTGCCGGCGGTTGATGGCATCATTGCCAAACTGCGCGAGATGGCGCACAGCTTTGCCCATGTGCCGATGCTGAGCCGCACCCACGGCCAAACCGCCAGCCCCACCACCGTGGGCAAGGAAGTGGCCAATGTGCTGGTGCGCCTCGTTAAAGCGCGCGAGAACATCGCCAAAGTGAATTTGATGGCCAAAATGAACGGCGCGGTGGGCAACTACAACGCGCATTTGTCCGCTTGGCCCGAGTTTGACTGGGAAGCCTTCAGCAAAGGTGTGGTCGAACGGCCTGAGCCGACCGCAGGATCGACTGGCGCTTTCGGCCTCGGTTTGACCTTCCAACCTTACAGCATCCAAATCGAGCCGCACGACTATATGGCCGAGCTGTACGACGCCGTCGCCCGCGCCAACACGATTTTGATCGACTGGAGCCGCGACGTGTGGGGTTATGTGAGCCTGGGCTACTTCAAGCAGCGCCTGAAAGCCGGCGAGATTGGCTCGTCCACCATGCCGCACAAGGTCAATCCGATTGATTTTGAGAACGCCGAAGGTAACTTGGGCCTGGCCAACGCGCTCTTGCGCCACCTGTCTGAGAAGCTGCCGATCTCCCGCTGGCAGCGTGATTTGACCGACTCCACCGTGCTGCGCAACATGGGCGTGGCGCTGGGTTATGCGGCGCTGGCGTACAGCTCGCTGATGGTCGGTTTGAACAAACTGGAACTCAACGAACAAGCGCTGGCCGACGATTTGGACAGCGCCTGGGAAGTGCTGGCCGAGCCGATCCAGACGGTGATGCGCCGCTACAGCGTGCCCGAAGCCTACGAAAAACTCAAAGCAGCGACCCGTGGCAACACCGTCACCAAGGAAGATTTGCACACGCTGATCAAGGCTTTGGAGATCCCCGAAGCCGAGAAAACCCGCCTGCTGGCCATGACACCGGGCAGCTATGTGGGCAAGGCGGCGGAATTGGCCAAGCGCGCCTAAACCGGGCTTAAATGCACGTCAAAGCACTCAAAACGCCTGCAAAACACGCTAGAACCCGTTTTTTGCATCAAAAATAGCGGTAGCCGGCGTATTTATTGCCTGTACCGCTATTTTATTTATAGCATTTAATTTTTCTTTCTTAACCACTTCCAACATCCACTTATGGCCATCAAATCCACTATTTTTAAGGCCAGTTTGTCGATTGCGGACATTGACCACAATTACTACGCCGACCACCAGTTCACCCTCGCCCGCCACCCCAGCGAGACAGATGAACGCATGATGATTCGCCTGGTAGCCATGGCTTTGCAAGCGCACCAGCTGCAAACCGTGTGTGGCGGCGACGGCACGCTGGCGTTTGGCGCGGGCTTGTCGAATCCGGACGAGCCGGACGTCTGGCTGCGCGACTTCACGCAGGCCACCCGTTTGTGGATTGAGGTCGGCGCGCCCGAAGAAAAACCGATTTTGCGTGCCTGCGGCAAATCAGATTCGATGATGGTGTATTGCTTCAACCACGCCGCCGAGATCTGGTGGAAAGCCATGGAAAACAAGGTCAGCCGCGCCAAAAATCTGCAAATCTGGCGCGTGCCCACCCTGCAGTCGCAAGAACTCGCCAAACTCGCCACCCGCAGCATGCAACTGCAGGCGACGATTCAGGAAGGCGCGCTGATGATGAGTGACGGCGCAAACACGGTGGACGTGGAGTGTCTGCGCTGGTTATAAAAAGACGTTTTATCGCTTGCCCACACAAGGCTCAAACGCACCTGAGCCGCCACCCAAAGCGTAACCAATGCCGAAGCCGCCCGCTTTGGTCGAGCCTGATACACCACCGCCTACTTTGATGGATAAACGCTCTGTGATGCGAGTTGCCAAGCCGATAGCAAAGCCGTTTTCACTGCCCGATTTGGCTACACCTGCGCCTACATAAATCAAGCCACAATCACCTGTTGTTGGCAAGGGCATGTAGGCGGTCGCCATGGCGATGGCGGTGAGTTGAGCAGCTTTGCGGTCAACATCTGCCAACTGCGACAAGGTAGCCGAGTTAGGCGCTGAATCGCCCTTTTCTCCTTTGTCGCCCTTGTCCCCTTTCAAACCATCAGCACCATTGGTTCCGTTTGCGCCGGTGGCGCCATTGCTTCCGTTAGTACCGCTCGCTCCATTGGCTCCATTCGCTCCATTCGCTCCATTCGTTCCATTGGTTCCATTGGTTCCATTTGTGCCATTCGTTCCCGCTACACCTTGTATCCCTCTCGGACCTCTCGCTCCCGTAGCTCCCGTTGCTCCCGTTGCTCCTGTAGCTCCTGTTGCTCCCGTTGCTCCTGTAGCTCCTGTTGCTCCCGTTGCTCCTGTAGCTCCTGTTGCTCCTGTTGCTCCCGATGCTCCCGTT
>JANPIC010000075.1:0-2528 GCA_031424795.1 Polaromonas sp.
AGCCCCTCCATCGGGGCGAGCAAAATCAAAGGTTTTTCAACTTTCAGTCAAGGCTTAATTCGCACCCACAAAGTCTTTTTTACCCACTTCAACACCGTTGTGGCGCAAGATGGCGTACGCCGTGGTGGTGTGGAAAAAGAAATGCTGCATGGCGTAAGTCAGCAAATAAGCTTGACCCGAAAACGTGCGTTCACGTGCGGTGCCGGGCTGGGTAACGATGACCCGCTCTTCGCTGCCGTTGATGCTGGCGGCAGGCAAAGTGGCGATAAACGCCAGCGTTTTAGCAATACGGGCTTGCGCGTCGTCAAAGGTGACTTCGGTGTCCTCATACGCCGGCACTTCAACTCCGGCCAAACGCGCACTGGTACCCTTGGCAAAATCGCAAGCAATTTGCACTTGGCGCAGCAGGTGAAACATGTCTGGGTACAAGCGGCTTTGCAACAACACCTCAGGCGCGATTTTCTTGGCCTCTGCGTGCGCGGCGGCTTTGCTCAAAACCCCACTCAAAGCGCCTAGCGCTTGCTGAAACACAGGGACAGAAGCAGCGTACATAGAAATTGACATGGGTTATCCTTGAAATATTAAAAACAGCAAGCCAGATATTGGAAATGGCTAGCCATCAAGTCTACAACCAATAGAAAATCCATGCCCGCAGCCACAAGCTCCAACGTCTTCACCGTCACTCTTCAGTCGAATAGAAGCCCGGAAAACCTGCAATTCCCAGTAGATGCAGACAAAACCATTCTGCAATCCGCCGAGAGAGCCCAAATCTACCTCGTAAGCTCCTGCCGCAACGGCACCTGCCGCACCTGCATCAGCACCCTGATCAGCGGCGACATCCGTTACAACATTGACTGGCCGGGCTTGAGTGCTGAGGAAAAACAAGCCGGTTTGATACTGCCCTGCTGTGCGCACCCGTTGAGTGACTTGGTGATGAAATTAGGGACTTAAATATGACTTTAGCCGGCGTATTTATTGATTAATAAGCTATAAAAATAATAGCAAAAATCAGCTTAAACTACGCTAAAGAACGTTTTAAGCGAATCTCTTCCAGCTTCGCACCGCCTACTTCTACGGTCTTTAACGTGGTCATTTCGCGTTTGAAGCCGGCCATGTCGTAGAAGTGCAGAGCGCGTTCGTTTTGGACGAGTACCCACAGCGTGGCTTCTGTGAATTCTTCTTCTTGCATGCCTTCGCGGGCGGCGTCCCACAGCGCCAAGCCTACGCCTTTGCCCCAATGCTCAGGGTCAACGTAGACGGCCCAGATTTCACCGGTGGTGGGTTTGGTTTTGGCGTCCCGGGAGCGGTCGAAACCGACGAAGCCGACGACTTTTTCGCCGGTTTTGGTGGAACCCATGGCGACCCAGACTTGGGGTTCTGAGTATTCGATGGCATCCGTCCAGAAAGCGGCGCGTTTTTCAGACGAGAGGTTGTCCAAATGCTCATCCGCCATGATGCCCGCGTAGGCGATTTGCCAAGCGCGGATGTGGATGGCGGTGATGGCGGGGACATCGCCCAAGGTGGCGGGGCGGACGGTGATGTTTTGCATGATAAATTGTGTTGAAATCTAATTAAAATAAACGGATGGGTACGATAATACCCATTCAAAAGCAACTTAACTGGAGAAAAATCATGGCAAAAGGTCTCGGATCACAAAAAATGGTTAAAAAACCAAAGAAAGACACATCTCCACCAAAAGCGATATCGGTTGACGCCGTGCGCCCAACCGTGGTGACGCAAGTGCCTTTGCGTGGCAAAGCGGCCAAGTTGCCTAAAAAGTAAGCGCTTTTGACTGCAGAACTGCCCTCCTCACCGCCAGCTGAAGCACCAGCTCAGCCACCGGCTCAGGCTAGAAACCCCCTCCACGGCGTGACCTTGGAGGCGATGGTGACGGCTCTGCAAGCCCATTACGGCTGGGACGAGCTGGGGCAGCGCATCCATATTCGCAGCTTTGTGCTCGACCCCAGTGTGGCGTCTAGCCTGAAGTTTTTACGCAAAACACCGTGGGCGCGTGAGAAGGTGGAGAGCTTGTATTTGTTCATGCTGCGCGAACAGAAACGTTCGGCAAGCTAGCTTTGCTACCTGTCAAAAACGGTGTTGGTCCCAGCGTCGTTGGCCTGCCGAAAGACGAATCTAAACAAGGGCGCACCCCTTGGATCACCATCACCGACTTCCTAACTGACCGTTTTCCCGCCATCCCCCGCGCCACTTGGCTGCAACGCATGGCCGATGGTGATGTTGAAGACGAATTCGGCGTACCCGTCACCCCAGACCGCCCCTACCAAGGCCACATTCGCGTCTATTACTATCGCGATCTTGAAGTAGAACCCCGCATCCCTTTCGACGAAGTGATATTGCATCAAGACGAGCACCTCATCGTCGTTGACAAACCGCATTTCCTACCCGTCACGCCGTCTGGCAAATACCTGCAAGAAACCGTGCTGGTTCGGCTAAAACGCAAGCTGGGTTTGGACGATTTGGTGCCGATTCACCGTATTGACCGCGACACAGCGGGACTGGTGCTGTTC
>JANPIC010000076.1:0-1640 GCA_031424795.1 Polaromonas sp.
ATGCCGCCCGACAACTGCCACGGAAACTTGTCCGCATAGCCGTCTAATCCTACAGTTTTGAGCAATTGCCGCGCACGTGCTTCGTACTCTGCGCGTTTGGCTTTGAGGCTGCTGCGGTAGGGTTCTACGATTTCTAGCGGCAACATGACATTGTCCAGCGTGGTGCGCCACGGTAACAAAGAGGGCGCTTGAAACGCCATGCCCGATATTTTGAGTGGCCCTGTGACAGGCGCACCGTCCACATGGATGCTGCCGCGTGTGGGCATTTTCAAGCCCGTCGTCAGCTTCATGAAGGTGGATTTGCCACAACCCGACGGCCCGACGATGGCGATGAATTCACCCTCCGTGACCGACAGGTTGATATCTTCAACCGCAAACTGGTTTTGCGCCAACAGCTCGTCGTTGTAGGCTAGCCAGACATTTTTAAAATCAACAAATGCCATGAGGCTGTCCTAACGAGTTAATCAATCACTTTTTCGCTGGTGCAGCTTTTGCAGTTGACAAAACAGCATTCAAGGCAGCGTCGCTGGGCAGGAAGCTGCCATTCCAAATCGCATTGCGATCGACGCGTGTTTTGGTGCCAAAGGCATCAGACACTTGGCTCGCCATCAGTGACAAGCGGCCGTCATTGACCTTGCCGAAACCCTCGGTACGTGCGTCTGGACTGTTGATAACGGTGTCAATCGCCAACTTCAAGCGGCGCTCTTCCAGTGCCACGTTGATGATGCCGTCACGTCCCTTGACGTAGGTGATACCTTCCACCGGATTGGCGACCACTTCTTTGGCTGCCTTGGTGAAAGCAGCTAAGAAAGCCTTGATGGCTACCGGGTTCTCTTTGATCAGCTTAGGACTGACGATGATGGCATTGCCGTACAGCTTCACACCGTAGTCAGGGTAGGGCATGATCGCCACATCTTCCGCTTTGACGCCGCGTGCTTCCAAGTTGAGCAACGAAGTGAAGGTAAAGCCGGTGATCGCATCGATATCGCCCTTGGCTAGCATGGTTTCACGCAGGGCAGGGTCCATAGACACCCAAGTAACGCCACTCACACCGTTGGCTTTGGCAAAAATCGGGAAAGCGCGACGGCCGGCGTCAAAGCCAGGTGCGCCAAGTTTTTTGCCGTTCAAATCTGCCGGTGATTTGATGTTTGATTTTTTGAGCGACATCACCGAAGCTGGCGTGTTGTTGTAAACCATCATCACGGCCACAGGCTTGTTAGGCGCGTCAGGGTTGTTGGCGTGAAAGTCCATCACCGCCGCCAAGTCAGCAAAACCCATGTCGTAGGTGCCAGAAGCCACGCGGGTCACAGCACCACCAGAGCCGTTGCCAGCGTCAACCGTGACGTCCAGTTTGGCATCTTTGAAATAGCCTTTCGCCACAGGTGCTAAGAAAAAGGCGGCAGGGCCCTCAAAACGCCAATCCAGCTGAAATTTGATGGGTGTTGCGCTTTGCGCTTGGGCTTTGCCCATGGTCGCGGCAAGCAGCAAGGTTGCCAATGCAGCCGCGCTGGATGTGAGAAATTGACGTTTCAGACGTTTTGACATGATGCTTCCTAAATTTTTGAATAAAACCTTGCAATTTTAGCCAAGCTGCTTGGCTTAGCTACTGGTAACAATACCTAGAAGTGTATACAAAAATA
>JANPIC010000077.1:0-18774 GCA_031424795.1 Polaromonas sp.
CTCACTGACACCCGCCACGTGTGCCGGAATCGCGTTCATCAACACGCTGGAGGGGTAGGTAGCTTTGCCGCCGGGCACGTAAATGCCGACGCGGTCTAGCGGGGTGACTTTTTGGCCCAGGAGCGTGCCGTCTTCGTCGCGATAGCTCCAGCTTTCGCCATTGGCTTTTTTCTGTGCTTCGTGGTAGCTGCGAACGCGTTTGGCGGCAGCTTGCAAGGCATCGCGTTGGTCAGCTGGAATGGCGTCAAAAGCGGCTTTCAGCTCGGCTTGCGTCAATTCCAAGCTGGCTAGCGATGTCGCAGTCAAACCATCAAAACGGTTGGTGTACTCCAAAACGGCTGCGTCACCACGCGTTTGCACGTCACGCAGAATGTTGGCGACCACGTCTTCAATACCGGCGTCGGTTTCAGCCGACCAATGCAGACGCGCCTTGAAGTCAGCCTCAAATGCAGCGCTAGCCGTTGATAAATAGGTCGGAGTAGCTACTAAAGTCATAGCGATTAATCTGTTTCTCGAAAAGTATTATTGGTTTTATTTACCAATGGCACCCGCAAAGGCGTCGATGATGGCGCGGATCGGCGCTTGTTTGAGCTTCAGCGCAGCCTGGTTGACCACCAGACGCGAACTGATATCCATGATGTGCTCGACCTCGACCAGATGGTTGGCTTTGAGGGTGTTGCCGGTAGACACCAAATCGACAATCGCATCGGCCATACCGACCAGCGGAGCCAGTTCCATGCTGCCGTAGAGTTTGATCAAGTCCACATGCACACCCTTGCTGGCGAAGAATTCGCGGGCAATCGCCACATATTTGGTGGCGACTTTGAGGCGGCTGCCGCGTTTGACGGCGGCGGCGTAGTCAAAATCGGCCTTCACCGCCACGCTGATGCGGCATTTGGCGATTTGCAGATCCAGCGGGGTGTACAGGCCTTGGGTACCATGCTCCAACAGCGTGTCTTTGCCGGTGATGCCTAGGTCCGCACCGCCATATTGCACATACGTTGGCACGTCAGTGGCGCGCACAACCAGCACCCGCACATCAGGCTGGTTGGTGGTCAAAATCAGCTTGCGTGACTTTTCTGGGTCTTCCAGCACCTCAATGCCGGCGGCTTTGAGCAGCGGCAAGGTTTCTTCAAAAATACGACCCTTTGATAGCGCAAGCGTAATCAAATTCGTACTCCAGATAAGGCTAGGGTAATCAAATCGGTACTCCAAATAAATCAATAGCACTGTGAACGTGACAGCTTAATACGCCATTTTGCCAGTTGAATGGCTATTTCAATGGCAAAGGTTGAATTTCGGGTCGATTCCGCCATTATTTGACGTGATACCCAAGCAGCCGAGCATGGAATCGAACAAATTGATGTGTCCCACACTCGTTTTAGGAGATTTAGCAGCCAGTTGAAGCTGTTCAAACGCTTTTTTGTTAGTGGGACTGGCGTTCAAATACGGCTCGGATGCCCAAAACAGCAGCGGCACGGCGAGCTGCTCGGGTGGCGCGAGTGGTTTGGGCGTGGCGTGGAAATGCCGGTTTTCTTCAATCGATTCACCGTGGTCTGAAGTGTAAATGAGGACCGCTTTTTTACCCGCCAAGCTTAGCATCAGGCTGTGCAAAAAAGTGTCTGTGTAAAGCACGCTGTTGTCGTAAGCGTTGATCAATTCTGCTTTGCTGCAAGCGCCATCGACACCCGAACACTCAGGCTGATAGCGTGCAAATTCGCGTGGATAGCGGCTGGCGTAGGAGAAATGCGAGCCCTTGGTATGCAATATGACGACTTGGCGACCTTTGGGGTGTTTTGCCATGGAGACTTCCAGTTCCGCCAGCAATATGGAATCTAAAACGGGCTTGCCACGGTTGGCTGAATCTGCTGCAATGACTTCACGGATTTTGTAAAAATCAGTTTTCAGGCTGTTGTAAAACCAAACTTCGGATTGCATGGCGAATAACTCGACGCTAAAACCCAGTTTCTTAAAGACTGAAAAAACAGTGTCTTCCAACACTTGTGGCGCTTGCAAGCCGCGCTCAACCACCGCTTGTGGTCGTACAAACATACAGGCTAAGGACAGCTTGGTAGAGGTGTTGCAGGACGTGGCTTTGAAAGCGACAATGTTTTTCTCAGTAGCTAGCAAAGGTGTGGTGGGACGCTCGTAGCCGAGCAAACCGAAGTTGCTGGAGCGTGCAGATTCGCCAATCACGACCACCACGACCAAATCATCGACGGCATCATCAGACAAGGCATTCAGGCTGTATTGAAACTGCGCGGCTGGGTCAACTTTTGCATCTTTGCTCGCCCAGTTGTCCCAAGCACTTGAGGCGGACATGCCCAAACCCGCGACCCAATTACTCGGCACGTAGGTGTGCGCGGCAAGGCTGGCTTTGCCCACATCTTGCCCTATGGCATCAGCACTGCTAGTGTCAGCATTCACATGCTGTGCTACGGCAACAAAGGCTATGGCACACAGCAAAACCAAACCAATTTGTCCTCCAACTTGCTTAAAGCACAGCCACCAGCTTGCAGCCGTGTTTTTACGGACATGGACAAACCGCCACCACAGTGCCAGAGGAAGAACGGCCAAAGCAACAAACCACAAAAACAAACCAAATCCAACGGCTTCTTTGGACAGATCAACATCCGTTGTCAGCACAGCTTGGACAACGCCGTAACCAATGACAACATTAAAAAAAGTCATGTAATAACTGGCTAAAACCGAGATGCTGAGCAGCAAAATAATCAGCCCCCTTGCCAACCACTTGCCAGACAAATCTGCCAAACTGAGCAACAAAGCCGTGAAGGTAAAAACCAAGCCCAGTTCCGCCAAAAGAATCAGCGGTGTTGTGCCAAGCTCGGCGTAGCGCCTAGAGAAAATAGCACCGTTGAGAACGATGCCAATGTAGACGCTTAGCAGTAAAACAACCTGCCAGGGTGCGAGCAGGATACGTTTTTTAGCAATCGATCTAAGCTTTGACACGCTCAATCTTTGCACCAATGCCGCGCAATTTGGTTTCCATTTGGTCGTAACCGCGGTCCAGGTGGTAAATGCGCTCCACCGATGTCTCACCATCGGCCACCAAGCCGGCAATCACCAAGCAGGCTGAAGCCCGTAAATCGGTCGCTTGCACAGTTGCGCCAGATAACTTGATGACGCCATCGACGAATGCAGCTTTACCATCGATGGTGATGCTGGCACCCAAACGCACCAATTCATTGACGTGCATGAAACGGTTTTCAAAAATGGTTTCTGTGACCTTGGAAGCACCTTCAGACACCGCATTGAGCGCCATAAATTGCGCTTGCATATCCGTTGGGAAGCCAGGATATTCAGTCGTGCGGAAGCCCTGCGCTTTGAGGCGACCTTTAGAAGTGACGCGCATGCCACCTTCAACGGCTTCAACTTTGGCGCCTGCTTCATGCAGCTTGTCGATGACAGCTTCGAGGTGCTCATAGCGACCGTTTTTCAACACCACATCGCCGCCCGTTGCGGCAACCGCGCATAAAAATGTACCCGCTTCAATACGGTCTGCCACTACTTGGTGTGTGCAACCGTGCAACTTCTCGACGCCTTGAATGCGAATTCTGCGTGTGCCTTGGCCTTCAATTTTGGCCCCCATTTTGATGAGCATCTCGGCCAAATCAATGATTTCAGGCTCTTGCGCCGCATTTTCTAAAACCGTTTCACCTTCTGCCAAGCAAGCTGCCATCATGAAGTTTTCAGTACCAGTGACGGTCACCATGTCAGTCGTGATGTGCGCACCCTTGAGACGTGTCCAGCCCGCTGGTAACTTGGCGACCATATAGCCGTGTTCGACAACGATGTCTGCACCCATGGCTTGCAGGCCTTTGATGTGTTGATCGACAGGACGTGAACCAATCGCGCAGCCGCCGGGTAACGACACTTTAGCTTTGCCAAAACGTGCGAGCAAGGGGCCTAACGCCAACACAGAAGCGCGCATGGTTTTAACCAAATCGTACGGGGCTTCTGGCAAGATGGGTGTTGCCGCATGCAAGGTCATGCCGCCTCGCTCCCCATGCGTCTCACTTTTCACGCCCATATTCTCCAAGAGTTGACGCATCGTCGCTACATCATGCAAACGCGGCATGTTAAGCAGCTTAACAGGCTCGTTGGTAAGCAAAGTGGCGCACATTTCTGGCAAAGCCGCATTTTTAGCGCCAGAGATAACAACTTCGCCATGAAGTTCTACGCCGCCAGTAATGAGTAATTTATCCACGTTGTTTCTTCCCGTACTCTTCAATTTAAATATTAGTTTATTGCAAGGCTTGCCACTCTTGTGGCGTGTAGGTTTTCATCGACAAAGCATGCACCTCGTTGGTTTGAATTTTTTCACCCAAAGTGGCATACACCAGCTTATGGCGCTGAATCAAACGCTTGCCTTCAAATTCCGCGGCCACAATGGTTGCATACCAATGCTGGCCATCACCGTCCAATTCAATGAGTTCGCATTTCAAGTTGCTTGAAATGATGTTTTTTAATTCGTCAGCAGTCATGTGGTTTAAATATTTTTAACTTCTAATTTTGTAGCCGGTTTTCAGCAGGTAAATACTCACAAAGCTCACGATTGCCAATGCCGCAGAAACAATGCCCAAACTCAACCAAGGCGACACATCGCTCACACCGAAAAACCCATACCTAAAACCATCAATCATGTAGAAAAACGGGTTCAAGTGGCTCACGGTTTGCCAGAATGGCGACAAAGAATGGATGGAGTAAAAAACACCGCTCAAAAACGTCATCGGCATGATGGCGAAGCTTTGGAAGGCTGCCAATTGGTCAAACTTTTCAGCCCACAAACCTGCAATCAAGCCCAGCGCGCCCAAGATGCTCGCACCCATGAGAGCAAACACAATCACCCACAGCGGCGCTACCAAGCTCAGCTTGGCAAACCAAATAGTCGCCAGCAACACACCAAGCCCGACTGCTAAGCCACGTATCACCGCTGAACCCACGTAGGCCACAAACCAACTCCAATGTGACAATGGTGTAAGCAGCAAAAACACCAAGTTGCCCATGATTTTGCTTTGAATCAACGAGGATGAACTGTTGGCAAACGCATTTTGCAAAATACTCATCATCACCAAGCCAGGCACTAAAAATGCGGTGTAGCTGACGTTGTCATACACCTTCACACGGTCTTCAAGCACATGACCGAAGATCACCAAGTAAAGCACGGACGTGAGCACCGGTGCGGCCACAGTTTGGAAACCCACTTTCCAAAACCGCAAAACTTCTTTGTAAAAAAGGGCTTGCCATCCGTTCATGCGGCTACCCCCATAGCTTGTTGCACACCCGAGCTATGCCCGCGCGTCATCACATCCAAGAAAACATCTTCTAAGTCTGCTTTGCGAATTTCAACATCTTCAGCGACTAAACCTGCTTCACGCACAGCGCCTAGGTAGGTTTCAATTTCCAAGGCATCATGCGCAGGGAATTGCACAATCCGACCCGTAATTCTCGCTTTGTCAGCAAGTTGTTTTGGCAGCTCGCTATCAATTTTGAAGCGCAATACATTCGAAGAGGCTGCTTTTAGCAACTCGGATGTGTTTGCCAAAGCAACCACGTTACCGGTTTTCAACATGGCGATACGGCTGCATAAGGCTTCCGCTTCTTCCAAATAATGCGTCGTCAGCAAAACAGTGCTGCCTTGCTTGTTGAGCTTGGCAATGAATTGCCACAGCGTTTGTCGTAGCTCGACATCAACGCCGGCTGTTGGCTCATCCAGAACGATGACCGGCGGTTTGTGAACAAGTGCCTGCGCAACCAACATGCGGCGCTTCATGCCGCCTGAGAGTTGCCGCATATTGGCATTGGCTTTGTCGGTTAAGCCCAGGCTATGCAAGAGCTCATCAATCCAAGCATCGTTGTTTTTGACGCCAAAGTAGCCGGATTGAAAACGCAAAGCTTCGCGCACATTGAAAAAGGGGTCAAACACCAATTCTTGTGGAACCACACCCAATTTACGCCTAGCAGCGGCAAAATCCACTTGCACATCACTGCCTAAAACGCTGATACGGCCTGACGTGGCGCGCGTCAAACCAGCCAATATACTGATAAGCGTCGTTTTTCCTGCGCCGTTGGGGCCGAGTAAACCAAAAAACTCGCCCTCTTGAATGTCAAATTGAACATTGTTCAGAGCGTACAGAGATTGACCAGTAGAACCGTTTTTGGCAGGATAAATTTTCGAAACTGATTGAAATGAAATGGCAGACATAGGAACTAAAGGGTTTAACCCTCGATTCTAACGCCTAGGCATTTTCTGAGTGCGCTTCGAGTAATTCACCGATTCCGTACAAATCCGCCAATTCGCGGAGTTTAAGTGGTTGCCCAGTTACAGCAAAGTTTTTGCCAGAAGCCACAGAATCACGCCGGCATTGCAGCAATACTGCGAGTGCCGACGAGTCAAACTTCTCAAGCGCGGAGGCATCAATGGCTACTTTTGCACCTGTTTCTGCCCGAATGCCCAAACCAAGACTGTGCAAGCAGCTAACAGCTTGGTCATGGGTCAAAAGTGCGGGCAAAGCGAGCGTTGTCATGTGATTTACCGATTCCCTATCGGTTATTTACTAGCCATCGCTTGGTTGCGTGATTTCAAAGTAGCAATCAAACCATCAATACCTTTGGCATTGATTTCTTGTGAAAACTGGCTTCGGAAGGTTTCCATCAACCAAACGCCCATGACATTGAGGTTGTAAATCTTCCAGCCAGAACCGACACCGGGCGTCTTTTCCAAGCGGTAATCCAGCTGAATCGGTTCACCTTTGCCCCGCACTTCGGTACGGACGACAATTTCGGTATCTTCAGGGCTTGCGCGCAAGGGCTTCACCGCAATGGTCTGATCGGTAATTTGAGACAGTGCACCCGCATAGGTGCGAAGCAACAGGGCTTTGAATTCATCTTGCAATTGTTTTTGCTGCTCTGGCGTTGCTTTCGACCAGCCTGGACCAACGGCCGAAGCGGTGATGCGGCGAAAATTCACGTGTGGCATTACCTTTGCATCCACCAACGCGGTAAGTTTCACCATATTGCTGGCTTGGAAAGATTTGTCGCCTTTGATGGTGTCAACCACCTCATCAGACAACTGTTTCACAAAAACATCTGCAGCCATGTCCGCCGCTAAGGCTGGCACAGTCGCTGCCAGCAGACTCAGACAGAGCAAGCTTCCCCACAATTTGACCAACGGGCGACGATTCAAAGTAAGGTTCATCATTTAACTTTCAGGCAAGAGGGTTGAACATACGCCCATAACGTTTGAAAAGCTGGAATGGGGGACAGCAGATCTCAATTGGCAGCTTGAGCGGCAGTTACAGAAGCAAGGGGAATTGCTTCAGGCTTAATCTCAGACGACTTCGCAGGTTGTTGATCAGGTGACTGGGGCAATATAGGCTCAGTGACGACAATGGGCAAATCTACCTGCGGCACTTCCAGCTGTAACTCAGATTTCTTTTCAAGCTCAACTTTAGGTTTTTCAACAGGAGGCGAATTTTCTTTGAATTCTGGTATTTCTGAGGGATCTTCAGGTGGCTCTTTGCCGTCCAAGATATCGTTTCTGCGAACCTGTAGGTAAATATCTCGTGTAAAAGTGTATTTATCTAGGGCAACGGCTTCTAAAACTGATGATGAGCGCAATAAATTAGTCCGCGCATCCAATAAGCGCAAGGCATACAAGCTGTTACGGGCTGCTACGCTGTTGAGTTGCCAAACCAAATCACCCCGAGAAATGAGCGTGGAAGCCAAGCTATCACGCAAGGTTGACGAACCCAACAGTGGGATCACCAAGTAAGGCCCTGGAGGCACGCCGTAGTGCCCTAGGGTTTGCCCAAAATCGCTAATATGGTGCTCCAGATTCATTTCACTAGCAACATCAAGTACGCCGCCCAGACCTAATGTGGAATTAATGGTTACCCGAAAAAATGCGTCAAGCGCTGCTTTTGGTTTTAACTGCAGCGTGCTGTTCACCACCGTCCAAACACCTGTCAAATTACTGAAAAAATTATTCACCCCTGTTCGCACAAAAGACGGGATGAAATTTGTATACGCCGTCGCAACGGGTTTGACGATAGCTGTGTCTAAGCTGTCATTGAAGTTAAAAACACTTCTGTTCCACGACTCCCAAGGATCAACAGAATTTTTCACAGTGACCGAGGCACACCCCGTTAAAAACATACACAAAATAGCTGTAGCCGGCATCATATATGCCTTGGTAGCTATTTTTTTAATGGCGTTAAAAATCAAGATAGATCCAATATATGAACAAGATACATAGGTTTATTTTTTGACAGATGCATCATCTGCTGACTTACCTTCAGCTGCTTTACTGTACAGAAATTGGCTGATTAAATTTTCCAAAACAACGGCCGATTGTGTGGAAGACACTCTGTCGTTGTTGGCGAGCAATTTTTCATCAGCACCGGGCTCAAGGCCAAGGTATTGTTCTCCTAACAACCCTGAAGTCAAAATTTTCAACGAGCTATCTTTCGGAAAAGCATAACGGCTCTCAACTGCTAGCGTCACTAATGCTTGGAAAGATTTGTCATCAAATGTAATGGACTCCACCCTTCCAACTACCACGCCTGCACTCTTCAACGCAGCCTTAGGTTTGAGGCCACCAATATTGTCAAACTTAGCCGTGATTCTATAGGTTTGCTGGAAGCTCAAATTCAACAAATTAGCTGATTGCAGCGCTAAAAACAGTAGCGCAGCCGCCCCTAATAAGACAAACATTCCTACCCAAATATCGTTTTTAGAGCGTTGCATTTTTCTTCCTTAAATACTAAACATCATGGCCGTCAGCATGAAATCCAAGCCCAATACAGTCAAAGACGCAACAACAACGGTTCGCGTCGTCGCTCTGGACACACCCTCAGGCGTTGGCTGCGCTTCAAAACCTTCCAAAAGCGAGATAAACGTCACAGCGAATCCAAAAACCACACTTTTGATCACGCCATTGCCAACGTCTTTCCAAACGTCAACACCGCCTTGAATTTGGCTCCAAAACGAGCCAGAGTCGATACCAATCATCAAAACCCCAACGACCCAACCACCAATGACCCCCATCGCGCTGAAAACTGCTGCCAAAAGCGGCATAGTAATCACCCCCGCCCAAAATCGAGGGGCCAAAATTCGCTGAATAGGGTCAACCGCCATCATCTCTAGCACGCTGATTTGCTCACCCGCTTTCATCAAACCAATTTCAGCAGTCAGAGAAGAGCCTGCACGTCCAGCAAATAGCAAAGCCGTGACAACTGGGCCAAGTTCTCTAACCAAACTCAGCGTAACCAACAAACCCAAGGCTTCTGTAGAACCGTAGCGCTGCAAGGTGTAATAACCTTGAAGCCCTAGGACAAAGCCGACAAACAAACCCGACACCGCAATGATGACGAGCGAGTAGTTGCCCAAAAAATGAATTTGGTCGCGAATCAATCCAAACCGCTTTAGGCTTCCAAACAGTGTCGTCAACAAACGCATAAACAAGCGCGCACCTAGCCCAATATCAGCCAATTGCCCACGCAAGGAAAAACCAATATCGCTAGGTTTGTACCAGCTCATCGCATCGCTCCTGATTTTGCATCTGCAATACCAAAATCCTCTACCACTGACAGACCAGGATAGTGGAAACGTACAGGACCGTCGGGGAGCGCATTGATATATTGGTAAACCAAGGGATCCGTACTTTCACGTACTTCTTGTGGCGTGCCTTGTGCAGCGATGCCGCCATTGGCCAAAATAATCACATGGTCTGCAATCGCAAAGGTTTGCTCTACTTCGTGCGACACAAAAATACTGGTCAAACCCATGGAATCGTTCAATTGGCGAATCAAACGCGCAGCGGTGCCTAGAGAAATCGGGTCTAAGCCTGAGAACGGCTCGTCGTACATCACCAACTCAGGGTCGAGTGCGATAGCCCGAGCCAACGCAATCCGTCGTGCCATACCACCAGAAACTTCGCTAGGCATCAAGTCTCGCGCGCCGCGCAAGCCCACGGCGTTGAGCTTCATCAACACAATGTCGCGAATCAACGCATCAGGCAAATCTGTATGTTCGCGCAAAGGAAATGCCACGTTTTCGAAAACAGACAAATCTGCAAACAAAGCGCCAAACTGGAATAGCATACCCATGCGACGGCGTGCCGCATAAATCTGCTCCTGATTCATGGGCGTGACATCTTGACCGTCAAACAAAAGTTCCCCCTTTTGCGCCTTATTTTGCGCACCTATCAAACGCAAAATCGTGGTTTTACCTCCGCCTGACGCGCCCATCAATGCTGTGACTTTACCGCGTGGCACGGACAGAGAAATATTGTCCAAAATGACGCGCTCGCCGTAACCGAAAGTCAGGTTACGCAATTCAACGAGTGATTCAGGGTTTGATGTGGTCATAAATAGAAAAAGGCCAGAGAGTGTCTGGCCTTTACATCATAAGGGATTACGGAGCTCTCTAACGCAGCTGTGTAAGCATTTTCCCAACGAGCCGCCTCGAGGGAAAATCGCCCCCTCGGGGGGCAGCGAAGTACGCAAAGCGACGAGCGTGGGGGCACATCTATCGAGGTAAGTCGCTGAAACCCATCAAGAATTCATCAACAGAACGTGCAGCCTGGCGACCTTCACGAATCGCCCACACCACCAAGCTTTGACCACGACGCATATCGCCTGCAACAAAAACTTTAGGCACATTGGTTTCGTAGCCACCAATAAACTCTGTACCTGCTTTGGCGTTGCCGCGCGCGTCTTTGGCTATCCCAAACGCCTCTAAAACAGAGGCAACAGGTGACACGAAACCCATCGCCAGCAAGACCAAGTCGGCCTTCAGCGTTTGCTCAGAACCTGCCACTTCGACCATTTTGCCGTTTTGCCATTCAACGCGAACGGTTTTAAGACCGATCACTTTGCCTTTTTCGCCAATGAATTCTTTGGTGGAAATGGCAAATTCGCGTCCCAATAAACCTTTTTCTGTGCCTTCGTCGTGGCTAGAGCTGGTACGCAATTTGAGCGGCCAGTTCGGCCAAGTCATGGGGCGGTTTTCTTCAACCGGTGGCTGCGGCATCACCTCAAACTGGGTGACATTCACAGCACCGTGGCGGATACTTGTGCCCACACAGTCAGAACCCGTATCACCACCGCCAATGACGATGACGTTTTTACCGTCGGCACGCAGCTGGTCTTTGAGTTTATCGCCCGCGTTGACTCTGTTTTGCAACGGCAAAAACTCCATCGCGAAATGGATACCGCTCAATTCACGGCCTGGAACGTGCAAATCACGTGACTGCTCAGCGCCACCTGTCAGAAGCACCGCGTCAAAGTCTTTGTTCAACTGTGCTGGCGTGATGGTTTCTTTCGCCCAGTTGATGACTTTGCTATCTTTAGGCAACTCACCAATCATCACGCCTGTACGGAACTTGACGCCCTCGGCCTGCATTTGCTCGACGCGGCGGTCGATGTGCGATTTTTCCATCTTAAAGTCTGGAATGCCGTAACGCAACAAACCACCGACGCGGTCGTTTTTCTCAAACAGCGTCACATCATGGCCTGCACGTGCCAATTGCTGTGCAGCTGCCATGCCCGCTGGGCCAGAGCCGACAACAGCCACTTTTTTGCCTGTTTTATGCTTTGCCAACAGTGGTTTGACCCAGCCTTCAGACCAAGCGCGGTCGATGATGGCATGCTCGATAGACTTGATGCCTACCGCATCGTCGTTCACGTTCAGCGTGCAAGCGGCTTCGCAGGGTGCAGGACAGATACGGCCGGTGAACTCCGGGAAGTTATTCGTGCTGTGCAGCACATCAATCGCCTCTTTCCAATCCGCTGTTTGGCCGTGGTACACCAAATCGTTGAAATCCGGAATGATATTGTTGACGGGGCAACCGCTGTTGCAAAACGGTGTGCCGCAGTCCATACAACGCGCCGCCTGCGTTTTAGCTTGCTTGTCGTCCAAACCGATAACGAATTCTTTGTAATTTTTGAGACGCTCAGGCACAGGCTTGTAGCCCTCTTCCAAACGCTCAAATTCCATAAAGCCGGTTACTTTACCCATGATATTTTCCTGAAATTTTTATGATTTATACTATGTTTTCAATAGCAACTTAGGCAGCAATTACACCGGCTACAGCTTCTTTTTTAACATTTAATTTCAACTTGGCAGCAGCCATTTCACCCAAAGCGCGCTTGTACTCAATTGGGAAGACTTTGACAAACTTGGCACGCGCGTTGCTCCAGTCGTCCAGCAACTCGCGGGCGCGCTTGCTGCCGGTCCAGCGGTTGTGGTCTTCGAGCAGCTTTTTGAGCTGCGCTTCATCGGTTTGGCCTTTGTTCCAAATCGCTTTGTCCATGGTCGCGGTTTGCTCGGTCTCGGTCAACACGTTTTCCAAGCTCACCATGGCGGTGTTGCAGCGCGATGCAAATTGGCCATCTTCGTCATAAACATAGGCGATACCGCCACTCATGCCGGCGGCAAAGTTGCGCCCGGTTTTACCCAAAACAGCCACGGTGCCACCAGTCATGTATTCGCAGCCATGGTCGCCCGTGCCTTCCACCACTGTGGTGGCACCCGACAGACGTACCGCAAAACGCTCCCCCGCCACGCCGCTGAAGAAGGATTCGCCACTGGTCGCACCATACATCACCGTGTTGCCCACGATGGTGTTGCGCACCGCGTCACCACGGAAGTCTATGCTTGGGCGCACAACAATGCGGCCACCCGACAAACCTTTGCCGGTGTAATCGTTGGCGTCGCCGATCAAATACAGCGTGATGCCGTTGGCCAGGAACGCGCCGAAAGACTGCCCGCCCGTGCCTTCCAGCTGGATGCGGATGGTGTCATCTGGCAAACCTTCAGGGCGCACTTTGGTGAGCGCTCCTGAGAGTTTTGCGCCCAATGAACGATTCACGTTGCGTGCTACTTCGATAAATTTGACTTTTTCGCCGCGCTCAATCGCTGCTTTTGATTTTTCGATCAACACATTGTCAAGGCTGCGCTCCAAGCCGTGGTCCTGGTTTTCAACGTGGAAACGTGGCACATCTGCAGGAACATTGGGGACGGCAAACAAACGCGCGAAGTCCAAGCCTTGCGCTTTCCAGTGCGCAATGCCCTTTTTCATGTCCAGCAAATCAGCACGACCAATCAAATCGTCAAACTTACGGATACCGAGCTGCGCCATGATGTGACGCACCTCTTCCGCAATGAAGAAGAAATAGTTGACCACATGCTCAGGCTTGCCGGTAAATTTTTTGCGCAACTCCGGGTCTTGCGTCGCCACGCCCACGGGGCAGGTGTTCAGATGGCACTTGCGCATCATGATGCAGCCTTCCACCACCAGCGGTGCGGTGGCGAAGCCGAATTCATCCGCACCCAAGAGCGCGCCAATCGCCACGTCGCGGCCCGTTTTCATCTGGCCGTCGGCTTGCACGCGGATGCGGCTGCGCAGGCGGTTCAATACCAAGGTTTGCTGCGTTTCAGCCAAACCGATTTCCCACGGGCTGCCACAATGCTTGATGGATGACCAAGGCGACGCGCCTGTGCCGCCGTCGTGACCAGCAATCACCACATGGTCTGCCTTGCACTTGGCAACGCCGGCAGCAATCGTGCCCACACCGACTTCAGCCACCAGCTTGACGCTGATGTCGGCATGCGGTGCAACGTTTTTCAAATCATGAATCAGCTGCGCCAAATCTTCAATGGAGTAGATGTCGTGGTGCGGCGGTGGTGAAATCAAACCCACACCGGGCACAGAATGGCGCAGTTTACCGATGTAATCGCTGACCTTGGCACCCGGCAGCTGACCGCCCTCGCCCGGCTTGGCACCTTGCGCCATCTTGATTTGAATCTGGTCGGCACTGCTCAAATATTCAGCGGTCACACCAAAGCGGCCAGAAGCAACTTGCTTGATTTTGGAGCGCATGGAATCGCCGGCATTCAAAGCGTAATCCACCTCAAACACGTCTTTACCCAGCAGCTCAGACATGGTTTGACCTTGCTTGATAGGGATGCCTTTGAGTTCTTGGCGGTAACGCGCTGGGTCTTCTCCACCTTCGCCCGTGTTGCTCTTGCCGCCTATGCGGTTCATGGCAACGGCCAAACTGGCGTGCGCTTCGGTCGAAATCGAACCCAAAGACATGGCACCCGTCGCAAAACGTTTGACGATTTCTTTGGCGGATTCGACTTCTTCAACCGGAATGGCTTTGCTTGGGTCGATTTTGAACTCGAACAGCCCGCGCAGCGTCATGTGGCGCTTGGATTGGTCGTTGATCAGCTGGGCATACTCTTTGTAAGTGCTCCAGCTGTTCGAGCGGGTGCTGTGCTGCAACTTGGCAATCACATCCGGCGTCCACATGTGCTCTTCGCCACGGGTACGCCAAGCGTATTCACCGCCGGCGTCTAAGCGGTTCGCCAAGACTGGGCTGTCGCCAAACGCGGCTTGGTGCATGCGGATGCCTTCTTCGGCAATCTCAAAAACACCAATGCCTTCCACGCGGCTGGCGGTGCCCGTAAAGTACTTGTTGATGGTCTCGGTGTTCAGGCCGATCGCTTCGAACAACTGCGCACCGCAGTAGCTCATATAAGTAGACACGCCCATTTTGGACATGATCTTCGACAAACCCTTGCCAATGGCTTTGACGTAGTTATAAATCGCTTTGTCTGCGCTCAAATCGCCTGGCAAGTCCTTATGAATCGCTTGCAAGGTCTCCATGGCAAGGTAGGGATGCACCGCTTCTGCGCCATAACCCGCCAACACCGCAAAGTGGTGTACTTCGCGGGCCGAGCCAGTCTCAACCACCAAGCCGGCTGTCGTACGCAAACCTTCGCGCACCAAATGCTGGTGAATGGCCGACAACGCCAGCAAAGCCGGAATCGCCACTTGCGCAGGCGTCACAAAACGGTCGCTGATGATCAAAATATTGTTGCCGCCTTTGATGGCATCAACCGCTTGCGCGCAAAGTGAAGCCAATTTCGCCTCAACGCCTTCGTCACCCCACACCAACGGATAAGTGATGTCCAGCGTGCAGCTGCGGAACTTGCCATTGGTGAATTTTTCAATCTCGCGCAACTTGGCCATGTCGGTGAAGTTCAGCACGGGCTGGCTGACTTCCAAGCGCATAGGCGGGTTGACGTGGTTGATGTCCAACAAGTTTGGTTTTGGACCAATAAATGACACCAGAGACATCACAATCGCTTCGCGAATCGGGTCAATCGGTGGATTTGTCACCTGCGCGAACAACTGCTTGAAGTAGTTGTAGAGCGGTTTGTTTTTGTCTGACAACACAGCCAGCGGGCTGTCGTTGCCCATAGAGCCGATGCCTTCTTCGCCATTGGCGGCCATCGGGCTCATCAAGAACTTGATGTCTTCTTGTGTGAAACCAAAAGCCTGTTGACGGTCCAGCAACTCGGCTGTTACGTGCTCTGCACCCGTGCTTTGTGGTGCTGTCGCGCTGCTAGGCAGCTCTTGTGCGGCTTCGCCCGCTACGGGCGTTTCCACGTCGTCCAACTTAATGCGCAAGTTATCAATCCACTGCGTGTACGGCTTGCTGTTGGCCAAGTTGGCTTTCAACTCTTCGTCGTCGATCATGCGGCCTTGCTCTAAATCGATCAAGAACATCTTGCCTGGCTGCAAACGCCATTTGCGGACGATTTTGTTTTCAGGCACGGGCAACACGCCAGACTCAGAACCCATGATGACCAAATCGTCATCGGTCACGCAGTAGCGGCTTGGGCGCAGGCCATTGCGGTCCAGCGTCGCGCCGATTTGGCGGCCATCGGTGAACACGATGCTGGCTGGGCCGTCCCACGGCTCCATCATGGCGGCGTGGTACTCGTAAAACGCTCTGCGGCGTGCGTCCATCGTGGTGTGTTGTTCCCACGGCTCAGGAATCATCATCATCACGGCTTGGCTGATCGGGTAACCGGCCATGGTCAGCAGCTCTAAACAGTTGTCAAACGTCGCGGTGTCAGACTGGTCGGCAAAGCTGATCGGGTACAGCTTTTGCAAATCTTCGCCCAAAACTGGGGATGACATCACGCCTTCGCGGGCTTTCATCCAGTTGTAGTTGCCTTTGACGGTGTTGATCTCGCCGTTGTGGGCGACATAGCGGTACGGGTGCGCCAACGGCCACTCTGGGAAGGTGTTGGTTGAGAAGCGCTGGTGCACCAGACCGAGTGCGGAAACGCAGCGCTCATCCGCCAAATCCAAGAAGTAAGTGCCCACTTGGTCGGCCAACAGCAAGCCTTTGTAAATCACCGTGCGGCTAGACATGCTAGGCACGTAATATTCTTTGCTGTGCGTCAGATTGAGGTTTTGGATGTTCTTGCTGGCGCTTTTGCGAATCACGTACAGCTTGCGCTCCAGCGCATCCTGCACAATCACGTCGTTGCCGCGACCAATGAAAACCTGCTTCAAAATTGGCTCTTTTTCGCGCACCGTGGGCGACATCGGCATGTCGCGATTGACTGGCACATCACGCCAGCCCAGCAGCACTTGGCCTTCGGCCTTGATCGCACGTTCCATCTCTTGCTCGCAAGCCAAGCGCGATGCATGCTCTTTCGGCAAAAAGATCATGCCGACGCCGTATTCGCCAGCGGTTGGCAACACAACGCCTTGCTTAGCCATTTCTTCACGGTACAGCGCGTCCGGCAGTTGAATCAAAATACCCGCGCCGTCCCCCATCAGCTTATCTGCACCCACCGCGCCCCGATGGTCCAAGTTTTGCAAAATCTGCAAGGCGTTTTTAACGATATCGTGTGATTTCTTACCCTTGATATGCGCCACAAAACCCACGCCGCAAGCGTCATGCTCTTGGCTACCGGCGTACAAGCCGTTTTTGGTCAAATGTTCGACTTCTTGAGCATGGCTCAATGCCACAGCTTGGGTCGTTGGAGTAGTAGTGTTCATAGCGCAGTCCTCGGTCAGCAAATCAGATTAGGGTGACGATTTTACTGCACTGCAACAAGCTTGCCAATAAAAATAATTGGGGTCAGATTCCAATTAATTGTTGACTATTTTACTTAGTGTTTAATTGGGGACAGATTAAATAAAGCCACGTTTATCTCCAAAATGCTATAAATTTGATAGCTACTAAGTCAATAAATACGCCGGCTAGAGGCATAAAAACATCCTTTATTTCGATGTTTTAGGTGTTTTCAAAGGACGCCCAGCCGCCGCTTTACTCACCCGCCGTTGGGTGAGCGTTTGCAAACCCGCAACAAAATCTTTGTCTCCCAGCGCCCAGCCGCGCAACGCCGCATCCGTCAACTGCACCGTTTGTGACGCGCTGATGCCACCACGCACCAAATCGGCATACGCTGCCTCACGCGCAAACGGCGTGTTGCCCAGCCCCCACACCAGCGGATGCGGCGTAATCAATTTGTCGACTTTCTGACCAATGTAGTGCCCGTGGCTAGACCAAGCGTAGTCCGCTGCCTGCCCCACCAACCCCGCGCGGACTGGGTTCAAATCCAAATACGCCATGCAGGTGAGTAAATATTGATCAGTATCAATCACCGTCGATTTGTAGCGCCCCTCCCACAACGTGCCCGTCCGCCCCTGCGCATCGTTAAACCACCGCACATACCGCCGCCCAACCGCCTGCATCATCTGCGGCAACCCATCGGCCGTTTCTGGCGTGGCCAGCAGGTGAAAGTGATTCGGCATCAGCACGTAGGCATGGATAGCGACCTTGAACTTTTGTGCGTTTTCGAGCAGCAGTTTCAGCAGCGTTTGGTAATCCGCTTGAGACGCAAATATCAGCTGGCGGTTGTTCCCCCGCAGGATGATGTGATGCGGGTAGCCAGGGAGGGTTAAGCGGGGTAATCGAGCCATTTCACGATTTTAATTAGAATCTGACCCTAATTAATTTAACAAGCAAACTAAGAATGAATTAATGCTACATTTAGCTTTTTGACAAATCGTAGAAAACTTATGAAACATATTATTTTTGTAATTGCACTTTTGTGCTCCGTTCACGCCTTAGCAGATGAAGCGTCTCGAAAACTTAAGCTTGAGCAATTAGTTCAAGTAACTGGCGTACAAAAAATGTTCCAACAACAAATTGATCAAGCAAAACTAGATGCCCCAGAAATCGGGAAAAAAATGCTTACCCAAATATTCAAAGATGTGGGAGCAAAAGTCTCTCAAATACCTGCTCCAGTTGAAAATATTATGAATAAATACGTTGAACGCATGAGTTCAATATTTACTGCCAAAGAACATGCTGAAATTTGGATTAATTCATATGGAAAAAATTTGTCTGAAACCGATTTGGATACCATTTTGGCTTTTTATCAATCACCAATCGGCCAAAGAGAGATAGATGCTACACAAACTGCTCTTACCGAGTATTCGAAAATTGTTAATCTTGAAACACAAAATAGAATGAGTAGCGTCATATCGGAAATGATGACTGAATTAAAAGCTTTAAATCCGAAATAATCTTCTAGCACTATAAATTAAATAGCTGCTTAGGCAATAAATACGCCGGCTAGAGCCATATTTCACCCCTAAACGAGCTTAAATCGCGTCTGCAGCAGCTCTTCCAGTCCAAACTGCGTCAAAACTTCGCGTAAGTGGTTGGCTGCGCTCGCTTTTTTGGCTCCGGTGTATTTCGCCAGAATCAATTCGTTTTTCATGCTGTGCTCCCAGCCGACCAGCTCTGTCACTGTGACTTGGTAGCCGCTGGCTTCTAGGTAGAGGCAGCGTAGGACGTTGGTGATTTGGCTGCCTAGCTCGCGGGTGTGCAGGGGGTGACGCCAGAGTTCGGCAAGCGGGGTTTTGGCGAC
>JANPIC010000078.1:0-21038 GCA_031424795.1 Polaromonas sp.
TGGGCATCAAAGCCAGCCCGACAGCCGTGTTGCAGTTTGGCGACCACGGTGGCGGTGTAGGCTACTTGGTGGGTCAAGAAAACCGGGGCTTGGAGTACATGTTCATCATGATGAACGCGGCTCGTTTTGGCGTGGGTGTGCAGGGTATTGCGATTGCCGAACGCGCTTACCAAAAAGCCGTTCAATTTGCCAAAGACCGTGTGCAAAGCCGTCCTGTGGATGGTTCCATCGCAGCAAGCGCACCTATCATTCACCACCCTGATGTGAAACGCATGCTCATGACCATGCGCGCCTACACCGAAGGGTGTCGCGCCATGGCCATCAGCTCAGCAGCAGCTTATGACGCTTCGCATCACCACCCAGATGCAGAAGTACGCAAGCAAAACTTGGCGTTTTACGAGTTCATGGTGCCGCTCATCAAAGGCTACAGCACCGAGATGAGTTTGGAAGTGACCAGCCTTGGTGTCCAAGTGCACGGCGGTATGGGCTTTATTGAAGAAACCGGTGCGGCGCAATACTACCGCGATGCGAAGATTCTGACGATTTATGAAGGCACAACGGCCATCCAAGCCAACGATTTGGTGGGTCGCAAAACCGCGCGTGACGGTGGTCAAACTGCCAAAGGCATTGCCGCTCAAATAGAAGTGACTGAAGCTGAGTTGGCCAAAAGCGGCAGCGCAGCAGCCAAAGCAGTGCTCAAACACCTCGCCGTAGCGCGTTTGGCGTTTATTGATGTCGTTAACTTCGTAGCTGGCAATACCAAAGCATCGCCGAATGCTGTGTTCTCAGGCAGTGTGCCATATTTGATGCTCGCTGGGAATTTGATGGCGGGTTGGCAAATGGCTCGCAGCTTGTTAGTCGCCGAAAGTCGAATTGCAGCCGGCGCAGATGACGCTGCTTTTATGAACGCCAAAATCATCACCGCTCAGTTCTATGCTGAGCACTTACTGTGCAAAGCCCCAGGCATGCGCGGCAGCATTGTAGACGGTGCTGCGTCCGTGACAGCGCTCGCACTTGAATCATTTTAAAATTTGAAGTTAATGTTAAATTGCTATATCAATAATAGCGATATAGGCAATAAATACGCCGGCTAGAGTCAAATATTGCCCTGTTTTTCATGTAAATCCATTTTTGGAGACCTTATGTCAAGATTGCCCGGAGCCCTGAACCACCTGCCGCTGCCCATCATCGGCTCACCGCTGTTCATCATCAGCAACCCCAAGCTGGTCATCGCCCAGTGCATTTCAGGCGTGGTCGGCGCCATGCCGGCGCTGAATGCGCGGCCTGCCGAGCAGCTGGAGGAGTGGTTGATTGAAATCACCGAAGCCTTGGCGGCGTACAACAAAGCGCACCCGGACAAACCTGCCGCACCCTTTGCGATCAACCAGATCGTGCACAAGTCCAACGACCGCCTGGAGCACGACATGGCGATGTGTGTCAAATACAAAGTTCCCATCATCATCACCAGTCTGGGTGCGCGTGAAGACATCAACGCCGCGGCCCACAGCTACGGCGGTGTGGTGTTGCACGACATCATCAACAACAAGCACGCCCGCAAAGCCATTGAAAAAGGCGCCGATGGTTTGGTCGCCGTTGCCGCAGGCGCAGGGGGCCACGCTGGTGTGAAGAGCCCATTTGCCCTGATTCAAGAGATCCGCCAATGGTTTGACGGCCCGATTGCCCTGAGTGGTTCTATTTCCACCGGCGCTGCCGTTTTGGCTGCCCAGGCGATGGGTGCAGACTTTGCCTACATTGGCTCCGCCTTCATCGCTACAGAAGAAGCACGTGCGGCTGAAGCCTACAAGCAGTCGATTGTGGACAGCAATTCCGACGACATCGTCTACAGCAACCTGTTCACCGGTGTGCATGGCAACTACCTGGCACCCTCCATCCGCAACGCGGGCATGGACCCAGACAACCTGGAAGTCAGCGACCCCAGTAAAATGAATTTTGGCGGCGACAAGTCCAAAGCCTGGAAAGACATTTGGGGATGTGGCCAAGGCATCGGTGCGATCACCAAAGTGCAAAGCACCGCAGATTATGTGGCGCAGTTGAGACGTGAATATCAGGAAGCGCGCAGCAAGCTGATGCAGCGTGAATATGCCTGATTCATCAGGCCATCAGTCCGTCAATAAGTCAGTTCCCTAGCCTTGCCCCAAAACACGCGGTACATAAAGACGGTGTAGCCGATGATGGCGGGCAGGGTGATGGCAACGCCGACAAACAAAATCGTCAGCGACTCGGTGGCGCTGGCGGCTTGCCAGACTGACATGCGATCGATCACGATGTAGGGGAACAAGCTGTACGCCAACCCGAAAAACGCCATGATGAAGATCAGCACGGTGGACGCGAAGACAATCCAACCATAACCCGCTTGCACGACTTTAGGGCTGAGCAAGACGTGCCGGATGGCAAAGAAGGCAGCCATGCAGATCAACGGGATCGGCAACAGCGCAAACAACTCCGGGAACGAAAACCATTTGGCAAACACCGTGGCGCTGACCATGGGTGTCGCCAATGAAATCCCTGCCAGCGCAATGCCCATGGGCCACAAAACGCGCTGTCCCCACGCGGCGGCTTGGATTTGCAAATCGTCGCTGGTTTTCATGATCAACCAGCCCGCACCCAGCATGGCGTAGGCGGCGGGCAGCGTCAGGGCGATGCCTGCGCTGAACACCAGTGGCCACAGCGTGTCACCAAAGCCGGTGATGTAGCTGCCCAGCATCCAGCCTTGTGACACCGCCATCACATACGAACCTATGGCGAAGATGCGGTTCCAAAAGGGTTTGTGGTTGATGTGTGCCTTGACCCGAAAGTCAAACGCCACACCGCGCAAAATCAAACCAATCAGCATGATGGCGACGGGCAGGTACAAAGCGGTAAGCACCACGCCGTGCGCCAGTGGAAAGGCGGTGAGCAGCACGCCCACGCCCAAGACCAGCCAGGTTTCGTTGGCATCCCAAAAGGGGCCGATGCTGGAGATCATCACGTCTTTGTCGTCGTCACTGGCAAAAGGCAACAAAATGCCCACGCCGATGTCGTAACCGTCCAGCACCACGTAAATGAGCAAGGCCAAGCCCATCACGGCCATGAAAATCAGGGGGGCGAGGTAGCTCCAGGTCAGTTCCATGTCAAACTCCTTGTGGTACTGGAATCGGTGCAATAGCGTTTGTATCTGCTTCTGCCAACTTGGGCGGATGCTCGGCCATGTACTTCAGCACGCTGATGTAAGCGCCCAGCAGCATCAGGTAGACCGCCAAGTAAGTCACAAACGTCACCATCACCATCGGTGACGAATGCTGGGTCACAACATCGGCCGTTTTGAGCAGGCCATAGACGATGAAGGGCTGGCGGCCAATCTCAGTCACATACCAGCCCGCCAGCGTGGCCACCCAGCCTGAGAAGGTCATGGCAGCCAAAAGATAAAGCTGTGATTTGGCGAGCATGGGACGGCTGGACGAGTCAGTTTTGGATTCAGCCTTGACCAAGGCTTTGCGTTCGCGCCACAGCGTCCAGGCGCTGCTCCAGGCCACTGCCAGCATCAAAAAGCCCAGACCCACCATGATACGAAAAGCCCAAAAAACGGGTGCCACAGGCGGGTGTTTGCCTTCAAACTCGTTGAGACCTTTGATTTCCCCCTCGGCGTCGTGCAGCAAAATCAGGCTGGCGGCTTTGGGGATTTCGATGGCGTACAGGGTTTTCTTTTCCTTCTCGCTCGGGAAGCCAAACAGCGTAAGCGGTGCGCCTTTTTCGGTATGCCAAACGCCTTCAATGGCGGCAATCTTGGCGGGCTGGTGTTTCAGGGTGTTGAGACCGTGCGCATCACCCATCAAAATCTGCAGCGGAATGGCGATGCTGGCGGCGATGATGGCGGTCTGCAGCGCTTTGCGTGTACCAGCGGTAGCGGTACCTTTGATGATCTGCCAGGCGCTCAAGCCGGCCATCAAAAACGAGGCCGTCAGCATGGAGGCCAACAGCATGTGCCCAAAACGATAGGGAAAAGAAGGGTTGAAAACCACGGCAACCCAGTCTTTGGCGAAGAACTTGCCATCGATGATCTCGTAACCCGCCGGGGTTTGCATCCAGGAATCCAGGCTCAGAATCCAAAACGCCGACATGGTGGTGCCAATCGCGACCATCACCGTTGCCAGCAGGTGGATACGCTTGGATACGCGGTTGCGGCCGAACAGCATGATGCCCAAGAACGTCGCTTCTAAAAAGAAGGCGGTCAGGACTTCGTAGCCGAGCAGCGGGCCGGAAATATTGCCTGTTTTCTCCATGAACCCCGGCCAGTTGGTGCCAAACTGGAAGCTCATGGTGATGCCTGAAACGACGCCCAGCGCAAAAGTCAAGGCAAACACCTTGGTCCAAAAATAATAGGCTTCTTCCCAGGCGCAGGAGGTGGCGGTGTCTTGACCCGCGTGCTGGGTGGCCATGACGCGAATTCGGAAAAACAGCAGCAGCCAGCACATCGCAATCGTGATGGTGGGAAACAGGATGTGAAAGCTCATGTTTGCCGCAAACTGCAGTCTAGACAAAATCAGGGTGTCCATGTCGTTTCCTTATGAATAATTTGACGCTACTTTTCTATTTTGCTATTTATGCTGTTATTTACGACCAGTACCCGTGAGTCGGTCTTTGAATTCCAGCACTTTCGTCACCGTCGAACCCATGCCCATCAGCTGTTTCGCTGTTTCTGGGGCGAGCTTTTGTACATCGTCAAACCAAGTCATCAGTTTGTCAATCAGATCGTGCATCTCGCGCATGCGGGCTTGGGCATGCTGCTCTTCGCTGCTCACAGGTTCTTCCAGCAGCGCCATACGCAGCATGGACAGCGTCGGCTCAATCTCGCGGCGGCGGCGCTCTTCGGCCAAAGCCCTGAAAATCTCCCACACATCGGCGGGCGCCTCAAAGTATTCGCGGCGGTCACCGGTCTGATGGCTGAGTTTGACGAGCCGCCATGACTGCAGCTCTTTGAGTCCCATGCTGACGTTGGAGCGTGAAAACGCCAAGGTTTCGGCAATATCGTCCGCATTCAGCGCCCGCTTGGAGATAAAAATCAGTGCGTAAATCTGCCCCACTGTGCGGTTGATGCCCCATTTGCTGCCCATTTCACCGAAATGGGCGACGAACTGGCGGTTGAGCGGTGGGAGTGTGGATGTGGGGAAATCTGACATGCGCTTATTGTCTGGTATTTCTTGAATTTTCAGTAATTACTGAAAATTCAGCAGACTGATTCGTAAGGGTATTCCCATAATTTTGTGATTTACATTTAGAGGAATAACTTTTATACTGTATAAATAATCAGTAATTTTGATAAGTCTCATCTATCAATTCACTATAAATTAAATAGCGCATTAAGCAGTAAATACGCCGGCTAGAGTCATATTTCACATCATATTCCACATGCTTCGCACGCTTTTTGTCGATTTCAACTCCTACTTTGCCTCGGTTGAGCAGCAGATCAACCCGGCTTTGCGCGGCCGGCCTGTGGGTGTGGTGCCGGTGATGGCGGAGACATCCTGTTGCATTGCAGCCAGCTACGAGGCCAAAGCCTTCGGTATCAAAACCGGTACGGGCGTGGCCGAGGCACGCCGGCTGTGCCCTGAGATTGTGCTGATTGTGGGGCAGCACGAGGTGTATGTGGACTTTCACCAGCGGGCGGTGGCAGCGGTGGAGCGCATTGCACCGGTGCGCCAGGTGCTGAGCATTGATGAGATGGAGTGTGAGCTGACAGGCAGCTGGCGTGGGCGCGACAAGGCGGTCGACATCGCCCAGCACATCAAAAAGGAGTTGCAACGCACGCTGGGCGACTGCATGCGCAGCTCGATTGGGATTGCGCCCAACACTTTGCTGGGGAAATTGGCGTCTGACATGCACAAACCCAATGGCTTGACGGTGCTGGAGCAGGCGGATATTCCGACCAAGCTGTTGCACCTCAAGCCCTCGGCCATCACCGGCGTGGGTCCGCGCATGGTGCAGCGGCTAGAGCGTGCAGGCATTGTCAGCATGGCTGATTTGTACGCCGCGCCGCGTGATGTGCTGCACACGGTGTGGGGCGGGGTGGGCGGTACCGAGATGTATGACAAGCTGCGCGGCCAGTGGTATGGGCCACGGGTGACGGTGCCGCGCACGTTGGGGCACTCCCACGTGCTGCCACCCGACATGCGCAACGCCGAAGGTGCCTGGAACGTGCTGAATCGATTGACCCAAAAAGCGGCCATGCGGCTGCGCAAGCAAGGCTTTTATGCCATGGGCATGGCTGTGCATGTGCAGGGCAGGCGTGTCGCCGGCTACAAAGCGGGTGGTCAGCAGGAGGCGAGTTTTTGTGAAACCCAGGACACCGCTTTTTTATTGCGGGTGCTGACACGCTTGTGGAGCCGTGGTTTGGCGCTGTTCCCACGACCCGTGGCGGTGGGCATGACCTTGTTTGGCTTGGTGCCTGCATCGCAACACACGCCAACGCTCTTTGAAGCGACGCATGAGCACCACTTTGGTGTGCCAGGGCTGGGTTCATTGGCCAGTGCACCACGAGCACTCCTGGGTGATCGGGCACGTTTGTCCGTAACCATAGACAACATCAACCGCCAGTACGGCAAAAACGCGTTGTACTTTGCCAGCGCACACGGGGCGCTCAACCATGCGCCTATGCGGATTGCATTCAATCGGATTCCTGATATTGAGACTGAACGCTAAGCCCAAAACCTGCCAATCAAGGAAAAACACTGAGGTGTAATGCTAAAACTGTATACAAAAAATAGACAAAACACAGAATAATAAAAAACTTTTAAGCCCGTTTCACCTGATTTTTTGGGTTATTTGAACAGAACAGGATGAAAGTTGGCATTTAAATTGCATACAGAAATACGCAGATAGCTTTGTTTTTGCTTTCGATTTTTTATCTTTCATCCTCAATTCTTCAAGAGCTTTGTCATGACATCTTTTAAAAGAACTTATCTAAAACACACCTTGGCCCTGACCGCCGTGGGTTTGTCTGCCGTGCTTGGTATGGGCGTAGCCAGCGCACAAAGCGGTTTGGATGATGTGATGAAGGCCAAAGAAATCAAAATTGGTGTCCCAACTGACTTTCCGCCTTACGGTTTTGTGGGCACAGATCTCAAGCCACAGGGTTTGGATATTGATATGGGTCTGTACATCGGCCAAAAGCTGGGTGTGAAGGTGGAGCTGGTTCCGGTCAGCAGTGCCAACCGCATCGCCTATGTACAGACTAAAAAAGCTGATCTCGTTATTTCTACCCTCGGTAAAAACCCAGAACGGGAACGCGTGATCGACTTTACCGCCGCTTACTCACCGTTTTTTCAGGCTGTTTTTGCGGCTAAATCGCTCAGCATCAAAAGTTTTGCCGATTTGGCAGGCAAAAGTATTGGCGTGACACGCGGTGCGATTGAAGACCAGGAACTGACCAAACTCGCCCCAGGCAGCGCAGATGTGAAGCGTTATGAGGACAACAACGCGACAGTTTCTTCCTTCGTTGCGGGTCAAGTGCAAGCCATTGCCACGGGCGCATCGGTCGCAGGCAACATGATGGCTAAAAATCCGCAATTGGCGACAGAATACAAACTGCTGCTGAAAGATTCACCCAACTTTATCGGCGTGGGCAAGGGTGAAGATAAGCTGCGCTTGAAGGTCAACGAGATCATTGCTGAAGCGAAAAAATCAGGCGACCTCGACAAAATGGCCAGCAAATGGCTGGGTCGTCCAGCGGGTGATCTGCCGCAATAAGCTGACTTCCTCAACAGATTCTCTGGCTTTTTAGTTGTTTAACATGCGAATCGATCTCGACTTTTTGGCTATTTTGAGCCAATGGCCGCTGTTGCTGAAAGGCGTGGCCTGGACGCTGGCCTTGACCACCATCTCCGCCACCATTGGCGTGGTGGTGGGTGTGGCGTGTGCCTGGTCTCGCGCCAGTGGCCCGACCTGGCTGAAGTGGGTCGTGGGCACCTATGTGGAGTTGATCCGCAACACGCCGTTCATCGTGCAGTTGTTCTTCATCTACTTTGGCTTGCCAGCGGCGGGTGTGAAGCTGTCGGCAGAAACGGCTTCGGTGATCGCCATGGTGGTGAATCTGGGCGCGTATGCGACCGAGATCATCCGCGCAGGCATCGAGGCCACGCCCAAAGGGCAGATCGAGGCGGCGATGAGTCTGGCCTTGAACCGCATGCAAACCTTCACACGTGTGGTGTTGCCACCAGCGCTTAAAAAGGTCTGGCCGGCGCTGGTGAGCCAGATCATCATCGTGATGCTGGGCTCCGCTGTGTGCGGGCAAATCTCCACAGAAGAGCTTAGCTATGCAGCGAACCTGATTCAAAGTCGCAATTTTCGGGCATTTGAAGCCTTCATCATTGCGACCTTGGTCTATCTGGCTTTGTCCATGGCGGTGCGCAGGTTGCTCAATTGGTTGGGCCCGCGTTTCTTGTGGGGGCGCTAGAAGGCGAACAAACATGGTAGATTTTTCAATCTGGGATATTTTCCGCAATTTGCTGCTCGCGGGTCGTTGGACTGTCGCTTTGTCCTTGATCGCCTTTATCGGCGGTGGGCTGGTGGGTTTGGCTTTGTTGGTGCTGCGTCTGACCAAGATGCCGATGGCCGACAAACTGGTCGGTGGCTACGTTCAATTGTTCCAAGGCACGCCTTTGTTGATGCAGTTGTTTTTGTCGTATTTCGGCATCGCTCTGTTTGGTATCAATACCTCGGCATGGGTGGCTGCTGCGGTGGCGTTGACGCTATACACCAGCGCCTTTTTGACTGAAATTTGGCGCGGCTGTGTCAATGCTATTCCCAAAGGGCAGTGGGAAGCTGCCGAGAGTTTGGCGCTTAATTTTGGCGAGCAGCTACGCTATGTGGTGTTGCCGCAAGCCGTCAAAATTGCCGTGCCTCCCACGGTCGGGTTTTTGGTGCAGGTGATCAAAGGCACGGCTTTGGCGTCGGTGATTGGTTTTGTGGAGTTGACCAAGGCCGGCACCATGATCACCAATGCCACCTTCAAACCCTTCTTGGTCTACAGCTGTTTGGCGCTCATGTATTTTGCGCTGTGTTTCCCTGTGTCGCTGCTGGCGCGCAGGCTTGAGAGGAAGTTAAATCGTGGCTAAACATATCACTGATGGTTCAAAGAATTTAATAGAAATCAGTCAATTGCGTAAAAGCTTTGGCACCAATGAGGTGCTCAAAGGCATCGATCTGCAGGTGCAAGCCGGTGAGGTGATCGCCATCATCGGCAAAAGCGGCTCAGGTAAAAGCACACTGTTGCGCTGCATCAACGGTTTGGAAGTGTTTCAAAGCGGCCACCTCACGGTAGACGGCAAACCGTTGCTGCATGAAAATGCCCAAGCCATGCGCGAATTGCGCCAGCGTGTGGGCATGATTTTCCAGAGCTTTAATCTGTTTCCACACCTTACCGTGGGCAAAAACGTGATGCTGGCCCCCAAGCTGGTGAAACAAACCGATCCTGCAGCTGGCGAGGCGCAAGCGCGCAAGTTGCTGGAACGGGTGGGTTTGGCGGAGAAATACGAGGCCTATCCCGACCAGCTCTCAGGCGGACAACAGCAGCGTGTCGCCATTGCACGCGCCTTGGCCATGGAGCCTGCGGTGTTACTGTGTGATGAGATCACCTCCGCGCTTGACCCCGAACTCGTGGGGGAGGTGCTGCGTGTGGTGGAAAGCCTGGCCGACGAAGGCATGACCCTGCTCATGGTGACGCATGAGATGAGCTTTGCCCGCAAAGTGAGCGACCGCGTCATTTTCATGCACCAAGGCTGTGTACACGAGATGGGGCCACCGCAAGAGCTGTTTGCAAGTCCGAAAACGCCGGAATTGCAGCAGTTTTTGGCGACTTTGAATGATTAAAAATTCTGTGATTTGAATCTACAGATCTTTCAAAGTCGTACGCCTGCCGCCTTCACAGTAGGAGCAAGTTGACCCACTTGCTCTTTTACGAAGCTTGTGAAAGCGGGAGCGCTCATCGTAGATGTCGTGATGCCAAGGTCGATCATTTTCTTTTTGAAATCGGGCTGGGCCAAAATCTCATTACAGGCGGTGTTGAGGCGCGTCACGATGTCTGTAGGCATGCGTGGAGGGCCGGAGATCCCAAAGAAGTTGTCGAGCACCAGTTTTCGGTGGCCCAATTCCACCACACTGGGTATATCGGGTACGAGAGGCGAACGGCTGGCTGAGGTCACTGCCAGTGGCACAATTTGCCCTGACTTGAAATAAGGCACAAACGCAGTCAGCACGTCAATGCCAACAGGGATGATGCCAGCGATCAAATCGGTTGTCATGGGTGCGCCACCACGATAGGGCACATGAACCATGTTGATACCAAGATTACTTTTCATCAGCTCACCATAAATGTGCCCAATAGAAGCAGGGCCACCTGAGCCAAAATCAAGGCGTCCAGATTTCTTGGCCATTGCTTCCAGATCAGCCAGGCTTTTGATGCCTGATTTTGGATTCGCCATGACAACGCATGGAGCGCTACCGATCAAGGCTACATGGGTAAACCCTTCGATCGGATCATAAGGTTGCTTTTCAAGCGCAAAAGGACCAATTGACACGGGGGTTGAATTGGACAGCATCAGCGTGTAGCCATCTGCAGGAGCCTGAGACACCAATAAGCCGCCCACGCTGCCACCTGCACCAGGACGGTTATCCACTACCACGGGTTGCCCCAGTTTTTGACTCAACTGCTCAGCCATGATGCGCGCCACAATATCACTGGCACCACCAGCAGCAAAAGTAACGACGATTTTGATCGGTTTCTCCGGCCAGGCAGCCATCGCTGGCAATACGGCGCTAGCCGCACCAGCTGTCAAGGTTTTGAGAAGAAGGCGACGTGGAAGGGAGGATGTCAGTGTGCTCATGGTGTGCTCCTGTTGTGGGTAGTTGGGGGAAATCATGGAACGAACAAAGCGAGTGATGGTTGAGGGTCAGATCGGCATGGATGATCGCCTTTCGTTGAGCAAATCGCTCAAGCTGCGGGCTATCACTTTGGTGGCCCGGCGCAGGTCTTCCAGGTTCAAGTGCTCGTCCGCACGTTTGGCGTTGGACTCCAGAACCGTGCGCGGCCCGGCACCGTAGATCACACCAGGAATACCCGCTTCACAAAACAAACGTACATCGGTGTACAGCGGTGTACCCATGGCGGGGATGGCTTCACCAAACACGGTTTGACCATGTTTTTGAATTGCATCCACCAACGGTTTGTTACCCGCTAATGGCTGCATGGAATTGGCCAAAAGCATGCGTTTCACGTCGACGCTGATACCCGCCGTCTGGGCGGCTGTGTCTGCGATGATCTTGCGCAGTGTGGCCTCTACTTCCGCTGGGTTTTCTTCAGGAATCATACGGCGATCCAGCTTGAAGCTCACGCGCCCTGGGACGACGTTGGTGTTGGTGCCGCCTTCAATCATCCCCACATTGAGGTAAGGGTGGGTGATGCCTTCAACCTCGGAGTTGATCTGCCTATACAGCGCGTTTTGCGCGTATAAAGCGTTCAAGATGTGGATTGCCGCTTGCATGGCATCGACGCCAGAATCAGGAATGGCTGCATGCGCCATCTTGCCGTGAACCGTCACCTCCATCTGCAGGCAACCGTTGTGCGCAGTGATGACCTGGTAGCTGAAACCAGCGGCAATCATCAAATCGGGGTGGATGATCTTGTGTTTGAGCAACCAGGCCGGGCCGACCTCACCACCAAACTCTTCGTCATAGGTGAACAACAACTCCACGCTGCCGCTAGATGGTTTGGCGATGGCTTCTAAAGCGCGAACGGCAAAAGCGTAGGTGGAAAAATCGCATTTGCTGACTGCTGCGGCACGGCCATAGATGTTGCCGTTCTCAATCTCACCGCCATAGGGGTCATGTGTCCACCCTTCGCCGGGGGGGACTACATCGCCGTGGGCGTTGAGCAAGATGGTTCTTCCTTCGCTGTTCGCTGCACCATACTTGCGTCGCACGATCAGGTTGGTGATGGACTGTAAGCCTGCGGCGCGGACTTCTGCCGTTGGCACCACGTGTTTTTCAGCCTCAAAACCAAAGCCATGCAGCAGCTCAGCAGTGCGCTCGGCATGTGGTGCATTGTTACCGGGCGGGGTGTCGGTCGGTACTTGAATCAGTGCCTGCAAAAAGCGGACTTGCTCGTCAAAGTGAGCGTCAATCCATGCGTCTAGTTGGTCGTATGTGGTCATAAAGAAGGCAAAGTAAGTATCAAAGTTCAGTGAAATTCAGCAGATAGCTGGTGCATCAATTGGGTGAATGCTTCTACGGCGAGTTGCATGTCATCGTTGGTGCTTGATTCCAGCGGGTTATGGCTGATGCCCGAGTTTTCTCCGCGTACAAAGAGCATGGCTTGTGGCATCACTTCGTGGAGTTTCATGGCATCGTGGCCGGCACCGCTGGGCATGCGGTGCAAAGGCACCCCCAAGCTGTCCACGGCTTGTTCCCAGCGCTGTTGCCAAGCGGGTGCGCTGGGTGCTGCCGCAGCACGCATGGTTTCTTCCAGCGTGTAGCGCACTTGGCGGCGTTCACAAATAGCTTTGAATTTCTCCAAAATGTCATTGACCATGGCATCACGTTGCGCGTTGGTCGGTGCACGCATGTCCAGCGTGAAGTGGCAGCGCCCAGGGACGACATTGGTCGAACCATTGGGCACCAGAAGCTGCCCCACTGTGGCAACCGAGTCACCGTCTTGCGCCGCACGCTGTTCAGCAAACAAGATCAACTCGGCGACAGCTGCTGCTGCATCTGAGCGCCTGTTCATGGGCGTGGTGCCCGCATGGCAGGCGGTGCCGATCACCTCGCAGGCGTAGCGCACGCTGCCGTTGATGGAGGTGACGATACCTAAAGGAATGTTCAGCTCGTTGAGAACGGGTCCCTGCTCGATATGTACTTCAACAAAGCCCAGGTAGTCTTCTGCCTGGCGTCTGATTTTTGGAATGTCCTCCAGACACAAACCCGCATGCTGCATGGCTTGCCGCATGGTGATGCCGTCCGCATCCTGCTGATCCAGCCAGGTCGGGTCGAATTGACCAATCAGTGCGCCTGAGCCTAAAAACGTCGCCTTGTAGCGCTGTCCTTCTTCTTCCGCGAAACCTACCACTTCAATATGAAATGGCAAGCGTCTGTTTTGTCGTTTCAGTTCACGTACGCAAGCCATGGGCACAAAAATACCCAAGCGTCCGTCGTACTTGCCGCCGTTGCGTACGGTGTCGTAATGACTGCCAGTGAGCAGTGTTTTAGCCGACATCGATGCAGCATGGTAGCGCCCCACCACATTACCTACCGCGTCGATACTGACTTCATCAAACCCGCAGTCGTGCATCCAATGCGAAATGCGCTGGGCGCAGGCGCGATGGGCATCTGTCAGGTAGGTCACGGTCAATTGACCCAGTTCGGCATAGCCAGGGTCGGCATGCGCGCTCAGCTTCTCTTGCCAGTCCCATACATCATTGCCCAAGCTGGGGGTAACGCCGAATTTGTCGTTTAGACGAATTTCTGCAATACGGTGAATCTGGCGCAAACATTCCTGCAGTTCAAATTGCGGGTGATTGTGCAGACGGCGCTCAAATGTTTCCAGGATGACGGATTTTGACAAACCTGCCCCCCGCGCCCCGCGTACCGCCAAAATGAACGGAAAACCAAACTTGCTTTGGTAAGCCGCATTGAGTGTTGCAATCTTGGCAAGCTCGTCTGACGTGCATTGTGTTAGACCAGCTTTTGACTGTTCGTTGGTTGATTCTGTCGTGAGCGTCTGGCTTTGCATGGCTTTGCCCGCCAGTTCGGGATGCACACGAATCAACCTGGTTTGTGCATCAAACCCGGCAGCTTGCAGCACTTGCACCATGCTGTATTTCAAATGTGCCAGAGTGTGGAAAGGCCGATTGGATAAAGCTTGCACACCAATCCAAGGCGAGTGTTCGTACACACCATCCAGCATCTGGGTGGCTTCGGCAGGGGATGCGTTGTTGAGCGCTTGCAAGGTCAAAGTCATCATGGGCAGTTCAGGTAAGTCATCATAGGTTTTGCTTGAATGAATGTGTCTGCTGCCAATGCCGCGCAATATCCAGGCGTCGGCAAATCCACACATGGTTGTGCGCTTGCACGTAATCCAAGAACCTTTGCAAAGACTTCATGCGCCCCGGTCGCCCCAACAGGCGGCAATGCATGCCGATGCTCATCATCTTGGGCGCATTCAAACCCTGCGGGTCACCTTCGGCGTACAGCACGTCAAAACTGTCTTTGAGGTAGGTGAAAAAGTCATCACCTTGCGCAAACCCTTGTGCTGACGCAAAGCGCATGTCGTTGGTGTCCAGGGTATAGGGCACGATGAGTTGGGGTACGACTTGGCCATCGGTTTTTTGCACCTGCATCCAAAACGGCAGGTCGTCTCCGTAATAATCGCTGTCGTATGCAAAACCGCCGTAATCGGCGACCAACCGCCGTGTATTCGGGCTGTCGCGTCCGGTGTACCAGCCTAAGGGGCGCTCGCCAGTCATCTGGCTGATGATGTCCATGCCCACACGCATGTGTTCGCGTTCGATGGCTTCATCGACGTTTTGGTAGCTGATCCAGCGCCAGCCGTGACAGGCGATCTCATGCCCCAGTTCTTTGAACGCGGCGGTCAACTCAGGGCGACGCTGCAGCGCCATGCTGACACCAAAAACAGTGAGTGGTAGTTGGCGGGTTTCAAACTCGCGCAAGAGACGCCACACGCCGGCACGCGAGCCATATTCATAAATGCTCTCCATGCTTTGGTGGCGTGCAGGGAAGGCGCTGGCGTTGAACATCTCGGACAAAAATTGTTCTGAGGCTGCATCGCCATGCAAAACAGAGTTTTCACCGCCTTCTTCGTAATTGAGGACGAATTGCAGGGCGATACGTGAAGCATTCGGCCAGGCAGCGTGTGGCACCTCACGCCCATAGCCGATCAAATCGCGAGGGTAGGGTTGTGTGCTGTCGTATATCTTAATAACCATAGTGCACGTCTCAGTCTTTCAAGTCCAAACCGGCCAATACGCTTTGTAAATGCGTCTGCATCAATTGCTTGGCCAGTGGCACATTTTGGTCGGCAATGGCCTGCAAAATATCAACATGCTCATTGTGCGAATGCCCCGCCGCGTGTTCTGATTGGTAAAGCAGCGTGATCAGTGAACAGCGTGAGATCAAATCCTGCAAAGACTGTGCCAACACGTCGTTGTCGAGCAGCTCAGCCATCAAGACGTGAAAATCACCCAGCAACTCCGTCCGGTTGGCCGCATCCGCGCCATGCACAGCCGCCGCTTCAACCTTGATGTGCGCGCGCAGTACTTTGATTTTTTGTGGTGTGATGCAGGCGATCAGCGACTCCAGCATGGCCGATTCCAAAATCATGCGCACCGCAAAGACCTCACGTGCTTCTTTGCTGGAAGGGGAGGAGACAAAGGCACCACGTGCTTGCTCGATTCGGATCAGATGCTTTTGCGACAGCTGGTAGAGCGCCTGCCGCACCAGCGTGCGCGACACACCAAACTGATCCGCAATGCGTTGTTCCTTCAGTTTTTCACCCGGCTGCAACTCATGCTCGATGATGGCTTTGGTCAGGGCCTGCACAATATGATCGGTGCTGGAAATTCCCTTGCTAGAAATCACGGTTGTTGGAACGAGGGATAGCTTAATAACGGAAGTCATGGCAAAATTGTATACAGTTTTTATCTTTTTGGGCAAATATTAAGGACTTTATATGGGACTTTCCACACACGTACTCGACACCATGCACGGCTGCCCAGCAGCAGGCATGGCTGTGAAGCTGTACACAACGACCTTGGACAGTGATGGCCAGGGGGAGGTCACTTTGGTGAAAGCCATGACCTTGAACGCCGATGGCCGTAATCCTGATGGTCTCTTGCTTGACCATGACAGCCTGAAGACGGGCACCTACCGGCTGGTGTTTGACGTGGCTGCTTATTTCAAGTCGTTGGGTGTATCCTTGCCCGAACCCAATTTTTTGTACCTAGTGAGTCTTGATTTTGGCATCGCTCACACAGACGAGCACTACCACGTGCCTTTGTTGGTCAGCCCTTGGAGCTATTCCACCTATCGCGGGTCGTGAAACTGACGTGCTGAACTTTTCTAGGGTTATGATTGTTTATTCATTCAACATGATTGCTGCAAACCAATTAGTAAGCGGCTTTGCGAGGTTTTTTGCCCCCCGATATTAGGGAGACAACTGCCATGTTGGGGTGCAAATTCGTGCGCTCTATCTTAAGTTAGCATCCAATTGCACTCAGAGGTCACTCGAATGTCCACAACACTTTTCGGCAAGCGAATACTCGTCACCCAGTCGGACGAATTCATGGGGCCCGTAATTTGCGAGGTCCTTGCGGAGCATGGCGCAGAAGTAGTTGCTAGCCGCATTGCGCTTTCATCACCCGGCGCGGCGGAAGACCTGATCGCGTCCACGGGCCCGCTCGACATCCTTATTGCCAACCTTGCGCATCCGGCGCCCAGCACACCCGTGCCGCAGGTAACGGATGACGAGTGGCGGCAAACCTTTGCAGCCTTGGTCGATCCACTCCCGCGTCTTGTCCGCGCAGTCGTACCTCAAATGATTGCGCGCGGACATGGCAAGATACTCGTGATCGGGAGCGCCGCCGCGCTTCGAGGTATGCGTCATGCATCCACGTACAGCGCAGCGCGAGGGGCTCAACTAGCCTATGTACAGGCAGCGGGTGTCGAGCTTGCACCGTTCAACATCACTGTCAACGCCATTGCGCAGAACTTTGTCGATAACCCGACTTACTTTCCGCCAGACGTTCAAAGCAATCCTCGGTTTCAGGCGCGTTTGAAGCGCGAAGTACCGCTGGGGCGGTTGGTTTCTGCAAGGGAAGACGCAGAGTTTGTCGCTTACCTGTGTGGCCAATCGGCCAACTGCTTCGTCGGCCAGGTCTTTCCTATCTGCGGCGGCTGGGCAATGCGTTAAACGCACAGAGATGCCTAACCACTGGGTCGCGCCCAAAGATTGGATCAGCGTGACCAGGCCACAGCAAAACAAATCGGCTGAAATCAGCTCGCGATTTGCTCGGGGCTGAGTTTCAAAGCGTGCCTTCAATGAATGGCACGGCAATTGCTGCTGCATACATAACGAGCACATGTTGCAAGCCTAGAATGCCCAGCTTGGCCGTGGGTAGGCGCTCATCTACGGGGTGAGATGATTGATTCATACGGGGCTCCTTTGGGTGAAAAGAGCTTGAGTTGTATACACTTTTAAAGCATAAAAGATCAGTAAGCTCCCTTAAAAGTTTAATTTTTAATAAAAATAGACCAAATTAGCTGTTTATATCTTATAAATCTGTATACACTTAAATCTATGGAATCCTATTTATTAGACTGGGCTAATCTTTTGCTACGCTGGGTGCATGTCATCACCGCGATAGCGTGGGTGGGGTCGTCGTTTTATTTTGTTTTTTTGGACAACAACTTGGTGCGTCCTACGTCGCCTGACTTGCTGGAAAAGGGCGTGGATGGCGCGATGTGGGCGGTGCATGGCGGCGGTTTTTACAACCCGCAAAAATACATGATTGCACCCAAAGTCATCCACAGCAAATTGCACTGGTTTTATTGGGAAAGCTACAGCACTTGGCTGTCGGGTTTTGCATTGTTCACTGTGCTGTATTTGTACAACGCTTCGACCTACTTGGTCGATAAATCGTTGATGAACTGGTCACCCGGTGCAGCAGTCGGCGTGGCTTTGTCGTTTTTGGTCGTGTTTTGGATGGTGTACGACTCCGTTTGTCAGCTGTTTGGCTTTCGCAAAAACGGCGAATTGATTGTTGGTGTGCTCATGCTGGGCGTGGTCACATTCGCCGCTTGGCTGGCTTGCCACTGGTTTGCAGGGCGTGCTGCTTTCTTGTTGGTAGGCGCGATGATTGCCACGGCTATGAGTGCCAACGTCTTTTTCTGGATCATCCCCGGGCAACGCAAAGTAGTCGCCGCTATGACCAGCGATAAACCCCATGATGCCAAAGCCATGGCCATCCATGGCAAACGCGGCAAGCAGCGCAGCGTGCACAACACCTATTTCACGCTGCCTGTGCTGTTTGCCATGCTCAGCAACCACTACAGTTTCACCTACTCCCACCCGCAAAACTGGGTGATTTTGGTGTTGATGATGTTTGCCGGTGCGGCCATTCGCCAGTATTTTGTGATGCGGCATGGCTACAAGCATGGTCGTAATGGCAATCCGTGGCTGTATGCTGCAACGGGCGCGGCGGTGATCGTGGGGGTGGTTGCGTGGTTGGCTCCCAACCCAAATGCGCCTACGGCTGCAGTTTTGCCATCCTCGGCCACAGCGACCGCTCCTGGTGCAGCCGTTCGCCCGCTCACACCGGCCGTGTTGAAAATTGTTGAACAGCGCTGCGTCCTGTGCCATGGTGAGCAGGTACAGATGAAAAATGTACGCCTAGATTCTCCTGAAAACTTACAAAAAAACATGACCATGGTTTACCAGCAGGTCGTTGTAACCAAGCAAATGCCTATGAATAATTCCACAGGCATCACGCCTGAAGAGCGCCAAATCATTGCTGATTGGGCAAAACCCTAGTTCACGTTGTTCTACCCCCTAAACTGCGGCAAACCAAGCATGTTTAAGCCAGGCTGGCTAAAATGGGTGGTAGCCATTGTTTGACATTTGTAGAGGTTTTTATGAGCCAAGTCACCAATTCCGTCCGCTTCGTTCTCGACGGCAAAATCGTTGAAGCCCAGGGCGCTAGACGCACCACCACGGTTTTAGATTATTTGCGGGAGCAACTGCACCGCACTGGAACCAAAGAGGGCTGTGCCGAAGGCGATTGCGGCGCGTGCGTCGTCTTGGTGGGCGAGTTGAACGCAGCGGGTACGGGTGTGGACTATGTGCCGACCAACAGCTGCATGCAATTGCTGCCTTCGCTGGATGGCAAATCCGTCAAAACCGTGGAAAGTCTGAAACGCGCCGACGGTACCCTGCATCCCGTGCAGGAAGCCATGGTGACTTGTTTTGGTTCGCAATGCGGCTTTTGCACCCCAGGCATTGTGATGAGTCTGGCCGGTTTGGTGCAAACCAACACCTGTCCAACCAGAACCGAGGTGAATGATTCGCTGAGCGGCAACCTGTGCCGCTGCACCGGCTACAAACCCATCATCGACGCCACCCTGCAAGCCTGCACAGCCGCCCCCGAGCGTTTGAAGCTGGAAGACAGCGCAGACATTGCTTTGCTCAAAGACATACGCCGCGCCGATGGTCCTATTTACAACTTAGATGGCGATATCGTCGTGCAACCCGTGGTGCGCACCCGCAAGGGCAACGAGTTTGTCGCCCCCGCCACTGTGGCGGAAGTGGCTGATTATTTGGTCAAGCACCCCAACGCCACACTCTTGGCGGGCAGCACCGAGATTGGCCTGCAGGTCAACAAACAGTTCACCCGCCCTGACAAAATCGTCTATCTGGGCAACGTTGCCGAGCTGAAAACCATCACTTCCAAAGCAGGCGTGTGGCACATGGGCGCAGCCGTTTCGTTGACGCAGGTGCAACACCTGATTGGCGATGCCTACCCCGACTTTGCCGAAGTGCTGCGCCGTTTCGGTTCGCCGCCGATTCGTTCTACGGCCACCTTGGCTGGCAACATCGCCAACGGCTCGCCCATTGGCGACTCCATGCCGTGTTTGCTGGCCTTGGGCGCGACGCTGACTCTGCGCCGTGGTGATAAAACCCGTCAAGTCGCCCTGGAAAACTTCTACACTGGTATGAAGAAAAACGTGCTGCAAGCCGGTGAATTCATTGAAGCCGTGCTTGTGCCGCAACCCAAAGCGGGCAGTTCCTTCCGCGCCCACAAAATCAGCAAACGCTTTGACCAGGACATCTCCGCCACCGTCTGCGCTTTGAGCTACGAGCTGGCGGGTGGCAAGTTCAAAAACGTCAAACTCGCCTTCAACGGCTTGGCACCTTACCCATGTCGCGCTCCTAAATTAGAAGCAATACTGGAAGGAAATACGCCGGCTAGTGTGCAAAATGAGGCTCTTGATGCCGCTATCACCGCCAGTTTCCCCGCCCGCGATGGTTTGCGTGCCACCTGGGCGTATCGCTCGCTGGTCGCCCGCAATCTGGTGATGCAGTTTGTAGAAGAATCAACCGATTTGATGAAGGAAACAGTGTCATGAATGCACCCACCACCCTCAAAGAACTTCTACCCGATGTGTCTTCTGCCCAAGGCACAGGTATCGTCCACGAATCCGCCCGCCTGCACGTCACCGGTGAAGCGGTGTATACCGACGACATCCCTGAGCTGCGCGGCACCTTGTATGCTGCCCTGATTTTGTCCCCCGTCGCCCACGGTGAGTTGATCGGCGAAGGCATTGACCGTGCCGCCATTTTGGCCGAGCACGGCGTGGTGGCGGTTTATACGGCGAGTGACATTCCCGGCGAAAACAACTGCGGCCCCATCATCCATGACGACCCATTTTTAGCCGCTGGCAAGGTTGAATTCATCGGCCAAGCCATTGCCTTGGTTGTGGCTCGGGATATGCTCTACGCCCGGGAAGCGGCGAAGAAAGCGGTCGTCAAGGTCAAAGAACTCCCCGCCATTTTGACGATTGACGAAGCCATGGCGGCCAAAAGCTTCATCATGCCACCCAAGGGAATCACGCGTGGCACACCGTTAGAGGCCATCAAAACCGCGCCGCACAGCTTCACAGGCCAAACCACCTGCGGCCAGCAGGAGCAGTTTTACCTGGAAGGCCAAATCACCTACGCCGTGCCGCGTGAAGATGGCCAGTTGACCTTGTACGTCTCGACCCAGCACCCCGATGGCAACCAGCGCGAAGCCGCTGCCGCGTTGAATTTGACGACAAATGACATCGAAGTGATCTGCCGCCGCATGGGCGGCGCGTTTGGCGGCAAAGAGGGCAATGCCAGCATCTTCTCGCAAAGTGCAGCATTGGCCGCCTTCAAGCTGCAAAAGCCGGTAAAACTGCGTGTCAACCGCGATGACGACATGATGATCACCGGCAAACGG
>JANPIC010000079.1:0-30471 GCA_031424795.1 Polaromonas sp.
GTGGCTGCCACAAGTTTCTATACTGTGCAGTATGACTGAACTTAACGCATCAAACGATCTGAAAAACCTGCAGAATTTACGCAAAAGCTACGAAAGTGCCGAGCTGAGCGAAAGCGATTCGCTCGCCAACCCGCAAGACCAATTTGCCCTGTGGCTGAAACAAGCCATAGACGGCAAAGTGCCCGAGCCCAACGCGATGACCTTGGCCACCGTTGCCAGCAACCTGCGCCCCAGCACCCGCGTGGTGCTGATCAAGGGTTTTGACGAACGCGGCATCGTTTGGTATACCAATTTTGATAGCAGAAAAGGCATAGAACTCGCCGGCAACCCATATGCAGCACTGCAATTTCACTGGGTTGAGCTAGAGCGCGTGGTGCGCATTGAAGGCATCGTCGAAAAAGTATCAGACGAAGAAAGCGACGCCTATTACCAAAGCCGCCCCATGGATTCCCGCATAGGCGCTTGGGCATCGCCGCAGTCGCAAGTCATCGCCAACCGTGGTGTTTTGGTCGCCAACGCTGCCAAATACGGCGCTCAGTTTTTACCCACCATGCTCAAAAACGGTCCGCCAAGACCACCCAATTGGGGCGGCTACCGCCTGAAACCCGACAGCTGGCAGTTTTGGCAAGGGCGCAGAAGCCGGTTGCATGACCGGCTGCGGTATACGCTGGATGAGCAGGGTGGATGGCTCAGGGAACGGTTGGCACCCTAAGATTTATAGTGTCAAATTGACACCTAGCCGGCGTATTTATTGCCTAATTAGCTATTATTTTTATAGTGACTTTAACCTACCGATTGATAGTTTAATATAATTATTCATAGGAGCTTTGAATGTCCAGGCTGATAAGCAAGCGCCAGATTTTTCCGCAGGTTTTGCGGTATACATTAAATCAGACGGCATATGGAACAAAGCGAATACGACCAACTTAGTAGGCTTTCCGATCGAGAGCTCTATGACTTCGTTACGGAGATGGACTCCTCTCAGCGGAAGTGGGTTGCGCTCCACTTGCTAGAAGAACGAAGAAACGTACTGCTTACTGCTGCGGCCAAGTCTTAGGCGCTTGCCGCGTGGATCGCGGCTATCATTGCCGGCATCTCCGCCGCTGTTGCGCTCGGGGCTTGTTTCCGTGGCATTGCCCCTTAACCCTTCGCCCCATCTGACATTCGCCAAGTGAAAGCTGACGTTGTTTGAGCGCAGCGAGTTCAGGCAGCTTTCGACTGGTGGTGCGGTGCCGGGGGCATAGTGACCTTATGAAAACTGAAAAGAACTAAAAAACTCTTTTCGTGCTAACATTGTGCTTATTCTCTTTTAAAGTACACAAATCATGCAAGTCGCCATTCGCACCATGGGCAACTCCAAAGGGGTGTTGATTCCCAAACCTATTCTTGAGCAAACAGGGCTGCTGGACGCGGCGGATTTGCAGGTGGTGAATGGGGTGATTGAGATTCGACCGCTGAAACGCGGGCTGCGTGAGGGCTGGGCGGCTGACAGCGCTCGGGTAGCTGAGCAGGAAAATGAGGCGCTGGTTTGGCCTGAATTTGCGAACGCTGACGACGCTTCACTGCAATGGTGAGCCAAGCGAATCTGTCTGCCAACTTGGCAACGGGCGAAGTTTGGCTGGTACAGCTAGATCCGACGGTAGGAAGTGAGATTCAAAAAACACGGCCTTGCGTGCTGATTTCACCGCCAGAAATGCTGAACCACTTGCGCACCGTGATTGTTGCACCTATGACGACGGGTTCGCACCCAGCGGCTTTTCGGATTCCGCTGACGTTTAAGGGCAAAACGGGTTTGATCGTTTTAGACCAAATCCGCACCATCGACAAAACTCGTTTGGTACGGCGAGAAGGAGTGGTTCAGGCCGCGACCTTGAAACGCACGTTGCTGACGCTACAAACCATGTTTGCGCCTTTAAACTGAAAAACGCCTCTAAATACATACTAAACATACACCCAGCCGGCATATTTACAGCCTAAGCAGCTATTAAATATATAGCGATATTCAAAATATCACTTCAACACTGCCAACGCCGCCTTCGCCATATTCCGACCTGTGGCGGCTGTGGGGTGCAGATTATCCCAATAGGTATAGGTATCTGGCGTGGCGCAGGCTACTAGGTTGACGACGCAGGGGTCTGTGGTGTTGGTGAAGCCGGCGGTGATGGCGACGGCGGATTTGAAGTCTGCCAAGCGGACGTCTGCACCTGAATGTGAGGCGCGGAAGCTGGCTAGCTCGTTGTTCAGCGTGCCGTTGAACCCATTGGCCAAGGCGGTTGCGGTAGCTGGCGACGGCAGGCCTTGGCCGCGTGGCGTAGCGCCAACGTCGGGCACATTGGTGACTAGAAACTTGCGTGCACCAGCTTTGTAGAGCTTGTCCATGATTTTGGCAATGTCTGTGGGCGCTGTGGTGGTGATTTCGCTGTGCGACAGGCCATTGTTGATGACGGCAAAGATATTGTTGCCTACCGTGGCAGCGTCGATCACATACAAAGCGCTGGCGTCGGCACGGTTGAGGACGGCCGTCAAATACAGGTTGGTTTGGTAGCACATGTCAAACGGGTTGGGGCTGGTACCGCTGATTTCGCAGGTGCGTGCGCCGCCTACGGCATAGTTGGTGCCACCGTTGACGAAGGGGTTGACGGAGTTGCCCAAATCAGCCGCGACCACGTCTATCCATAGCAAGCCATTGGATGCACGGCCTGGGTAATAAGGCGCACCGGGGAAGAGACCGGGCACGACGGTAGCGGCGTTGCCGTTGTCAGACAAACTGGCACCGAAAACGACGATTTGACTATAAGTGTCGCCGCTTTTACTGCCACTGCAGCCAGCTAGTACCAGTGCAGAAATAAGCGCAACTGAGAGCTGGAGGCTGATTTTTTTGAAACTAATTTTCATACTGCGCCTAAGAAGTAAAACTCGTAGGCACAGTCTATATTCAAAGCAAGCTGATAAGCGGATTATTATGTTTGCTTACCAATTTGCAGATTTACTTACCGCGATGCTCCAGCGGCGTTTCTAGGCGCTTGGCGGCGATGGTGAGAATGCCGGTCATGATCAGATACAGCAGCGAAATGGCTAGATACGGCTCCCAATAGCGGGAATACGCACCCGCAACGGTGCGGGCTGCCATGGCCAGCTCGGCCAAACCAATCGCTGATACAAGAGACGAATCTTTCAACAGCGTGATGGACTCGTTCACCAGCGGCGGCACCATGCGGCGCAGGGCTTGCGGCAGCACGATGTAGCGCATGGTGTCGCGCTCATTCAGCCCCAAACTTTGTGCGGCCTGGGTTTGCCCGCGCGCGATGGACAAAATGCCAGCGCGGACGATTTCTGCAATGTAAGCGGCGGCATTCAACGTCAAGGCCACAATGCCGGAAAAAAACGCGCCGTGCAGTTGCCGGAACTCGCCAGCGGCCTCACCCGTCAAGAGCAAGCCGTGCTCGGGGTGAATCAAGGTGGGCATCAGCGCGAAATGCACCAACAAGATTTGTACAAACAGCGGCGTTCCGCGAAAAAACCAAACGTAGCCGGTGCACACCCAACGCAAAATGCGCCGCCAGCCTTTGCCTGGTTGTGCGTTGACCAAACCAATCAGCAAGCCAGCCAGCATGCCCAAAGTCAGGGCGATGACAGTGAGCTTGGCGGTCATCCACACGCCCTCTACGAAAAGGGACGTGTAGGGTGTCAAAATCTCCCAGCGTAAATCCATGCTTTTAAATCGCTACGTTTTAGATGGGAAGATTGGCTTGCGGACTTACTTTACTGGTTTACTTTGTGGTTTACTTTGCAGCGGCTGGTGCTGGTGCTGCAGCGGGTGCAGCAGTCAGGGTCGATTTCATACCGAAGTATTTGACGTGGATGGCGTCGTAGCTGCCGTCAGCTTGGATAGCGGCCAGCGCGTTGTTGACCTTTTTAGCCAACTCGGTGTTGCCCTTTTTCATGGCGATGCCGTATTGCTCAGGCACAAAAGACGCATCGCTCACGCTTTTGAACTTGGCCGCTGGGTTGTTTTGAATGTAGTGCTGCACCACGCCGTTGTCAGCCACCACCGCAGCGACGCCACCGGCCTCTAGCTCTTTTAAAGCCAAGGGTGTCGATTCAAAACGCTTGATATTGGTGCTGGTTTTACCCAATAATTTTTGCACCACTTCATCGCCCGTTGTTCCCGTCTGCACGCCAACTTTGAGGGTTTTCAAATCATCAAATTTGGCGACTTTAGAGTTGTCTTTCACAGCGATCAACTGGGTCGCGTTGAAGTAAGGTGCAGAGAAATCCATGGTTTGCTTGCGCTCGTCGGTGATGGTGACGGCAGAGACCACCATGTCGCGCTCGCCGGTGTCCAAAGTCTTGAAAATACCTTCCCACGGTGTGTTGACAAATTTCACTTCGATGCCCGCTTTAGCAGCAACGGCTTTGACCACATCGACGTCAAAACCTTCAATCGCGCCACCAGGAGCGACAGATTCAAACGGTGCGTAGGCGGCATCCGTACCAACGACGTAAACTTTAGCCGGTGCGGGCGCAGCTGGGGCAGCTGCAGCCGGTGCGGCGGCTGGCGCAGCAGGTGCAGTTTCTTGCTTGCTGCAGGCAGACAACATGGCTGCAGAAGCAACGGCCAGCAAAGCGAAGCGACGAGAAATTGAAATAGCGTTCATGGAAATATCCTTAAATTTAAAAAAGTAGATAGCTAGAGACAGCTAATGACCAATCTTCCAGTTTAAGCGAGATTTGCAGGATTCAGCGCCTTCGATTCTCTAAAACGTATTAGGGTAAGCATGGGGTTATAGCGTCTGGTGGGTATAAAGCTGGCTTTCTCCCGGCTGCAAACTGCCCATGCTGTACGGCCCAATTTGCACCCGAATCAAGCGCAGCGTGGGCAGCCCGACAGCGGCTGTCATGCGGCGCACTTGGCGGTTGCGACCTTCGCAGATTTGGATTTCTAGCCATGATGTCGGTAAGTTAGCGCGGTAGCGTACGGGCGGGGTTCGTGGCCAAATGGTGGGTTCGGGAATTGATTTGGCTTGCGCTGGCAGCGTCAAACCATCGTTCAGCGCCACGCCGGTTTGCAGTGCCACCAGTTGAGCCTCCGTAGCAATGCCATCTACCTGCACCCAGTAGGTTTTGAACTGCTGCTCAGTAGGCTCGGTAATGCGTGAATTCAAAACGCCATCGTCGGTGAGCAGCAGCAACCCTTCAGAATCCATGTCTAGCCGCCCCGCGACGCGCAAACTAGCGTCGTGGATAAAGTGCGCCAGTGTTTGGCGGTCTGGGCGCTCAGCGTCTGGGCGGAACTGGGTCAAAACGTTGAAAGGTTTGTTAAAAAGGACGATTTTAGGCATAAAATTGGCATGTAGCCGGCGTATTTATTGCCTAAGCAGCTATAAAAATAATAGTGAAATTTAATCTAAATTCAGCTTATCTGATTTTAAGACTTCACGCGATCAGCAAAGGTTTGACGCAATTTCGCCACTTTGGGCCCTGCCACGGCGACGCAATAGCCTTGGTTGGGGTTTTTGGCGAAAAAGTCTTGGTGGTAGTCCTCGGCTTTTGAATAATTTTGCAAAGGCAAAATTTCCGTCACGATGGGGCGGCTGAAAACTTTGTCTGCCGTCAATTGGGCGATGAAGGCTTTGGCCGTCTTTTCTTGCTCATGGCAGGCAAAGAATAAGCCGCAGCGGAATTGCGTCCCTACGACGTTGCCTTGCGCGTTCATCGATGTCGAGTCGTGCACGATAAAGAAAATCACCAAAATCTCGGTCAAACTGATATTTGCGGGGTCAAAAGTCAGCTGCACCACCTCGTTGTGCCCCGTGTCGCCACTGCAAACATCTTGGTAAGTTGGGTTAAGCACATGGCCGTTGCTGTAGCCGCTGTCCACGCTATTCACACCGCGCACACGGGCGTAAACGGCGTCTAGGCACCAGAAGCAGCCGCCGCCAAGGGTGATAGTTTCAAAATTCGGCTTGTTTGTGTTTTCCATGTGGCTACTTTACACAAACTTTTCGGAATGCATATACCCAGTTTATATGGAGGGTGAAGAATAGCCGAGTCATTAGCTCTACCGTACAGATATCGCGTAAACTACGCTACTAACCAATCAGTCAGTAAATTAATTTAGCGTCACGACAAATCCTTAAAGTCTCAAAATTCACATGTCCATCAATGACATTCTTTGCAACGCCGTTTGCCCCACAGACAACGCTCGCGTCAAGCACGCACGACGTAAAGAGGCGCGTCCGGGTGAACTGTTGGATGCGGCGCTGGATTTGTTTGTCGCCAAAGGTTTTGCCGCCACCCGCGTGGAAGAAGTGGCCGCCAAAGCGGGCGTGTCTAAAGGCACGCTGTTTTTATACTTTAAAAGCAAAGAAGAGCTCTTCGAAGCGGTGGTGCGGGAAAACATTGGCAACCAAATCAACCAAGGTTTGGCTGAAATAGAAAACTTTGAAGGTCCTACAACCGATATGCTGAAATTCGCCATGTTTGCATGGTGGGAGCGTGTGGGCAATACCAAGGCGTCTGGCATCAGCAAGCTGGTGATGTCTGAGGCGAGTAACTTCCCTGCACTGGCTAATTTTTACCAAGACACCGTGGTCAAACCTGGGCGGCAGCTGATTCGGGCGATTTTGCAACGCGGCGTGGACAGAGGCGAGTTTCGCACTTTAAACATGGATTACGCGGTGTACAGCGTGATTGCGCCGCTGATGTTTCTCACGATGTGGAAACACTCATTGGGTGCTTGCAGCATAGAAGCGCCGTTAGACCCCAAAGACTACATCAACAGCCAAGCAGACATCATCGTGAATGGCATTTTGGCGCATTCACCGCCTCTCTCAAATTCAATCTAAGGACGACCTGCACATGAAACGCTGGATCAAATGGATAATCGCTTTGGTAGTTGTAGCCGCCATTGGCGTGAGCGTGATGCGCGCTTTGCAAGCCAGAAAGGCGCAGCAAGAAACCGTGGCTGCAGCCACGGCAGCCAATGCCAAAGCCCAGTCTGTGGTGGAGCTGGCTGCAACGGATGTGGTGAAAGCACAAATCAAAGAACTGGCTATGGCTTTGCCTATTTCAGGCAGCTTGAAGGCGGCCAATTCAGCATATATCAAAGCCCGCGTAGCAGGTGAGTTGCAAGGTTTAACGGTGCGTGAGGGCGACAGCGTGAAAGCCGGCCAAGTGATTGCCCGCGTAGACGTGACCGAATACGCCGCCCGCCAACAGCAAGCGCAAGACCAAGCGGATGCCGCCAAAGCGCAAATCGCTATTGCGCAGCGCCAATTTGACAATAATAAAGCCTTGGTCGAGCAAGGCTTTATTTCTAAAACCGCGCTAGATACATCGCTAGCAACACTGAACTCTGCCCAAGCCACCCATCGTGCCGCATTGTCAAATGTAGACATCGCAAAAAAAACGCTGCTGGATACCGTGCTGCGCTCGCCCATTTCAGGCACTGTGTCACAACGCTTGGCACAGCCTGGCGAGCGTGTGGGCATCGATACCCGCGTTGTTGAGGTGATTGACACCAGCCGCATGGAGTTGGAAGCCAACATCAGCGCGGCTGATGCTTTGAGTGTGAAAGTTGGGCAAACGGCGATGCTGACGATCGAAGGCAGCACCGCACCCATCAGCAGCCAAGTGGTGCGCATCAACCCCAACACCCAAGCGGGCAGTCGCAATGTGTTGGTTTATTTCAGTATTGCGAATGCAGCCAACCTGCGCCAAGGGCTGTTTGCGCAAGGCAGCTTGGGCACAGCCAAGGTATCGGCTTTGACCGTGCCGCTAAGCGCTGTGCGCAACGACAAACCAACACCTTATGTACAAGTGCTAGAAGGCAACGTCATCAAACATGTTGCCGTGGAGCTGGCGCAACGCGGCGAAGTGGCCAACACGACAGCCAACAGTGCCAACGCCGGTGGACGCACTGAAACCGTTGTCGCCGTCAAAGGTATCGCGGAAAACACGCAAGTGTTGGTGGGCTCTTTGGGCGCAATGCGCGAAGGCACGGTGACCAAGTTCACTGCAGCGGCTAAATAACCCCTAAGGCGCACACCATGTGGTTTACCCAAGTTAGTCTTAAAAACCCAGTCTTTGCCACAATGGCGATGCTGGCCATCGTCGTTCTGGGCCTGTTCTCATACCAGCGGCTGCAAGTTGATCAGTTTCCAAACATCGACTTTCCGGTTGTGGTTGTCACGGCTGAATATCCAGGCGCTTCACCAGAAATCATCGAAAGTGAAGTGACCAAGAAGGTGGAAGAAGGCGTTAATTCGATTGCAGGCATCAGCGCGCTGACATCACGCAGCTACGAAGGTCAATCGGTTGTCATCATCGAGTTTCAATTGCACGTGAATGGTCGCAAAGCGGCAGACGATGTGCGTGAAAAAATGGCCGCTATTCGCCCGAATTTCCGCGCAGAAGTGAAAGAGCCAAGGGTGCTGCGTTTTGACCCATCAAGTCGCTCCATTTGGTCACTCGCTGTATTGCCAGATAACAAAGCTGGTGTTAAGCCGCTCACAGCGGTAGAGCTGACAAATTGGACAGATCAAACGCTGAAAAAGCGCTTAGAAAACGTTCGTGGTGTCGGCTCGGTCACCCTCGTAGGTGGCACCAAACGCGAAATCAATATTTACTTGAATCCCCAAAGCTTAGATGCGCTGGGCATCACACCCGAGCAAGTTGCAACCGCTGTGCGCTCGGAAAACCAAGACTTGCCGGCTGGCGCGATTCGCTCTTTGGCGCAAGAACGTGTTGTGCAAATTGAAGCACGCATGAAGCGGGCGGAAGATTTCAACAAAATCATCGTTGCCCGTAAAAACGGCAGCCCAGTGCGCGTTGAACAAGTGGCGCGCGTCGTCGATGGCGCTCAAGAAATCGACAGTTTGGCACTCTACAACGGGCAGCGTACGCTGATGCTGCAGGTACAAAAATCGCAAGACGACAACACGATTGCCGTGGTTGATGGCCTGAAAAAGACGATCGAAGAAATCAGTAAAACACTGCCGCCTGGCGTAAAACTAGAGCAAATCAACGACAGTTCACGCCCGATTCGTGTGGCAGTAGACAACGTACGCCGCACACTGTTTGAAGGCGCAGCGTTAACGATTTTGATTGTGTTTTTGTTCTTGAACTCGTGGCGCTCAACCATCATCACGGGTTTGACCTTGCCGATTTCCATCATCGGCACGTTTTTGTTCATGAACTTGTTTGGCTTCACCATCAACAACATCACGCTGATGGCGTTGAGCTTGTGTGTGGGTTTGTTGATTGACGACGCCATTGTGGTGCGTGAAAACATTGTGCGGCACGTGCAAATGGGCAAGTCGGCTTACAACGCGTCTATGGATGGCACCAAAGAAATCGGCTTAGCGGTTCTGGCCACCACTTTATCTATCGTGGCTGTGTTTTTACCGATTGGCTTCATGGGTGGCATCGTGGGTAAATTTTTTCACGAATTTGGCATCACCATTGTTGCGGCAGTCTTGCTGTCGATGTTTGTGAGTTTCACGCTTGACCCGATGTTGTCTAGTATTTGGCATGACCCAAGTATTGAAGAGCATGACAGAAAAGGGCCTCCGGTCACGCTGTATGACAAAACCATTGGTCGTGTGACTGGCTTGTTTGACACAGCGACCGAAGCCATGTCCGATGGCTACCAAGGCATTTTGCGATGGTCGTTAAAGCACAAGCTGGTCACCGTTGGCATGGCCATTGCCATTTTTGTGGGTAGTATTTTCATGGTGCCACTCTTGGGAACTGAGTTTGTACCAAAAGCTGATTTTTCTGAAACCTCACTTAGTTTTTACACCCCCGTTGGTTCGTCTTTGGAAGTGACCGAAGCAAAAGCCAAGCAAGTTGAAGCTATCGTACGAGAGTTTCCTGAAGTGAAATACACACTGTCGACCGTGAACACGGGCAACGCAGCGGGAAAAATTTACGCCAATGTGTATGTGCGCTTGGTCGACCGTAAGGACCGCAGCCGCAATGTAGACGAGCTTTCTAATGTGTTGCGTGAACGCTTGAAGCAAGTTCCAGGCATCACCGTCACGCATGCTGGCTTGCTGGATGCCGTAGGGGGCAACAAGCAAGTTGAATTTTCACTGCAAGGCCCAGATTTGAAAGAGTTGGAACGCTTGGCGCGATTGGTTTTGAGCAAAGTACAAAACGTGCCCGGCTTGGTTGATTTGGATTCCAGCGTGAAGCCCAACAAACCGACGGTAAGTATTGAAGTGAAACGCGATGCGGCTTCTGACTTAGGTTTAGGCGTTTCGCAAATTGCGACACAGCTACGCACACTGATTGCAGGATCAACGGTAGGCACATGGCGCGCGAGCGACGACCAAACTTATGATGTCAATGTGCGCCTTGAGCCCCAATCACGTGACACACCGCAAGATATTGAACGTTTGCCGTTCACAGTCGGCACGAACGCTGACGGCACCTCACGTGTGATTCGCTTGAATCAAGTTGCGACCGTTAAAGAATCGACCGGATCCAACCAAATCAACCGCCGAGATTTGACGCGAGAAGTTGCCATCAATGGCAACGTCTTCAACCGATCTGCCGGTGAGGTGTCAACCGACATCAAAGCCATTTTGGATGGCGTGAGCTTTCCGCCGGGCTACCGTTACCAATTTGGTGGCTCGACGAAAAACATGAACGAGTCGTTTGCCTACGCTATCTCTGCCTTGGTACTCGCCATTGTGTTTATTTATATGGTGCTGGCTAGCCAGTTCAAAAGCTTCTTGCAGCCTTTGGCTTTGATGACAGCGCTGCCGTTGACACTGATTGGTGTTGTCTTGGCGCTGTTGATGTTCCGATCAACGCTGTCCATGTTCTCGGTCATTGGCGTGGTGCTGTTGATGGGCTTGGTTACCAAAAATGCGATTTTGCTGGTTGATTTTGCTATACGAGGCCGTGAAGAGGGCTTGGAGCGCACCGAAGCCCTGCTTTTAGCGGCAAAAGTTCGCTTACGCCCCATTTTGATGACGACTTTGGCCATGATTTTCGGCATGGTGCCCTTGGCTTTTGCACTTTCAGAAGGCTCGGAACAACGCGCGCCCATGGGGCAAGCCGTCATTGGCGGTGTCATTACCTCATCTTTATTGACCTTGGTAGTCGTTCCCGTCATGTATTGCTATATGGACGATTTAGCAAATTGGCTAATGCGTCTGTGGCGTAAACCTGTGGTAAAGCTGGAAAAAACCGGCTAACAGACCTTTTATAACCGCATAAAATCATCAAATCCCATTTTTATCGACAATTGGCATTAACACTGCCGACAAGCAGGAACACAAAACATGAACATCGAACAAGCCCGTTTCAACATGATTGAGCAGCAAATCCGCCCGTGGGATGTGCTGGATGCGCACGTGCTACAGCTATTGGCCGTCATCAAGCGTGAAGATTTTGTGCCTATGGCGCACAAAGCATTGGCTTTTGTAGATATGGAAATCCCTCTTGGCACGTTGGCTTTGGGTGAATGCATGCTGTCACCCAAAGTTGAAGCGCGTATGTTGCAAGATTTGCAAATCCACAAACATGAGACTGTTTTAGAAATCGGTACAGGCTCTGGCTTCATGGCTGCCTTGCTAGCGCATCGCGCTCAATTTGTCACAACGCTTGAAATCAATGCAGAATTGGCTGCTAAAGCCAGCCAAAACCTAGAGCAAGCTGATGTTTACAACGCCAAAGTCATCGTTGCAGACGGCAGCAAAGACCTGAGCAGCTATGGCCGTTTTAACGTTATCGTTCTCAGTGGTTCAGTGGCACAAATTCCAACAAGCCTGTTAAATATGCTCGCCATCGGTGGCCGCTGCATAGCCATCGTGGGTGACGAGCCAGTGATGCGCGCGACTTTGGTACAGCGCGTGTCTGAAACAGCTTTTGAAACCAAGCAAAGCTGGGATACCGTAGCACCACGTTTAAGCGGCTTTGCGGAAACCCCGCGTTTTCAGTTTTAAGGCTGTCAAAAGAGTATTTCTAGGAACTATATGAACGTACGCTTTCACCGACTTGTACCTCAGCTTTCCGTTTTGGCATTTGCAGCACTTACGGCAAGTGTGCTGCCTGTACAAGCTCAGAATTTGGCGGACTTGTACCAAGCAGCGCGTAGCTACGATGCAGGCTACCAATCTGCCTTGTCTGCGGCAAACGCCACTTTGGCGCGCGGTGAGCAAGCCAAAGCGGGCATTTGGCCAGTGGCAGGTTTTCAAGTGGGTGCGTCTCGGTCGCTTCTAGACGTGGCTAGCGCTGCAAACAACACGCATTTTGGTGGTCAAAACGCGACCTTGACAGCGTCGCAGCCTTTGTACCGCCCTAGCAACTGGGTGAACTATGAACAAGGTGAAAAACAAGCATTTATTGCCAAAGCGCAATTGCAAACCGCTGAGCAAGATTTGATCATTCGCACCGCTCAGGCGTATTTTGATGTGTTGGCTGCGCTAGACACTTTGACGTTTGTTCAAGCGCAGAAAGCGGCTGTGGCTGAGCAATTGGCTTCTGCCAAGCGCAACTTCGAAGTAGGAACATCCACCATCACCGATACCCGCGAAGCACAAGCGCGATTTGACTTGGTGATTGCGCAAGAAATTGCGGCTGAAAATGATGTGCGCGTCAAAAAAATGGCTTTGGATCAATTGGTTGGCAAAAACAATGTGGAACCTAGGCCCTTGGTTATTCCTTTAACCTTGCCACCGCTCACGCCCAGCGATGTGAGCCAATGGGTCGCACCCACCGAAACCAGCCACCCCAGCATCGCACAAGCGCGTTTGGCACTGGAGGTGGCACAGTTAGAAACCACCAAAGCCGAAGCGGGTCACAAACCTACGATTGACCTCAACGCCAGCTACGGCGCAAACCGCAACCAAGGCTCTGCCACCAGTACAGCAAACACGCGCAGCACCTCGGGCACTGTAGCTCTGGCTTTCAACTTGCCACTTTTTGCGGGCTTTGCGGTGCAAAACCGCATCAAAGAAACGCTAGCACTTGAAGACAAAGCACGCTCTGACTTAGATATTGCAAAACGCACGGTCGCACAGGCAACGCGTACTGCGTTCTTTGGTGTGCAGTCTGGGCTTGCCAGCGTCAAAGCCTTTGAAGCCGCCGAATTTTCAACCCAAAGCGCCCTAGATGCGAACAAACTGGGCTACCAAGTGGGGGTGCGCATCAACATCGATGTGTTGAACTCGCAAAGCCAGCTGTTTCAAACCAAGCGCGATTTGGCCAAAGCACGTTACGACGTGCTGCTGGGTGGGCTCAAACTGCGACTAGCGAATGGCACACTCACCGCAGAAGATTTAGCGCCAGTTAACGCTTTGCTAGCGAAGTAACTTAATGAAGTAATTCCACGACGGCTGCTGCTGTTTTCTCAGCAGCACCTTGGTACGCGTTAGCAAATTGCACGGCTGCTGCACGCGCTACGGCTAAGGCATCACCCCTCTCGACCAACGCGCTGGCTACCTCTACGGCTTGCGGCAGGGAATCCACAGCAAACGCAGCGCCGGATTGAACCGCCAATGCCGCAGCTTCCGAAAAGTTAAAGACGGATGGTCCCATAACCACGGGGCAGGCACACGCAGCCGCTTCGATCAAGTTTTGACCGCCCAAAGGCTCAAAACTACCGCCTAGCAATGCGACGTCACTCATACCGTAATACAAAGCCATTTCACCCAAGCTGTCGCCTAGCCAGATCGTATTTGATTCAGTGGCATCAGGTTGACCAACCCAATCATTGCGCTTAGATACCTTAAAGCCATGCTGCGCGATCAGTGTTGTCACATCCTCAAACCGCTGCGGATGGCGCGGCACAATCAACCACTGCACGGCAAAGACGGATTTTTCCAAATGTTGCAACAAAGCAAGCTCCTCACCTTCGCGCGAACTGGCAAATATCACGACTGGTTTATTGACGTTAGCCCGCCAATTTCTACCCTGCACTAATTGATTAACATCGACTTGCGCATCAAATTTGAGATTCCCAAAAACACCCACCGCAGGAGCGCCTAGTTTGGTAAAGCGATCCGCATCAGCTGCACTTTGCGGCCAAACTGCGGCCAATGATTCATAAGCGGGTCGCGCCAGCCCATCGAATTTTTTAGTCTGCAAATACGTTTTAGCACTCATGCGGGCATTTGCCATGACCAGTGGCACACGGTATTTCGCACACGTAGCCGCCATATTTGGCCATAACTCGGTTTCCATCATGATGCCAATGCGAGGTTGAAAATGCTGAATAAAACGCTCGGCAGCAGCAGCCGTATCCCACGCTTGCCAGACTTGCACATCGCCCATTTGCAATAACTTTTCGCCTTCAGCACGACCTGTCGCTGTGCCGTGGGTTAGCAGCAGCTTCATGCTCGGCAAGCGTTCGCGTAAAGCAGCAATTAGGACTACAGCCGCACGGGTTTCACCCAATGAAACTGCGTGAATCCATACAAATTTCTGCTCTGACGTTGTTGTCTGAACGGCTGGCTGCTGGTATCGGCCAAAACGCTCTTCAATATTGACCAGATAACCCGGCTCGGCTCGACCACGACGTGCTAGCTTCAACCGCAAAAACGGCTGCGCACACCACATCACGACCGAATACAGGGACAAAACGAGCTTGCTCATCACTTGTTCACGGCCTGCACAGCTAACCAAGCCTGCCAAACAGCATCAACAGATGGCGTGGGAATTGCATAAACGCTGACCTGTCGTGCAGCTGCGTGGGACGCAACAGGCCCCGTTCGCCAAGCCGTGTCGAAGTTATAAATCTGCACATGTGGCAAATCTAAGGCCACTGCCATGTGGCTCAAACCACTGTCTACACCAACCAAGCCAGCGCAGCCGCCAAGCGCATCCACCATCGCATCCAAGCTCAAACGTGGCCAAACGACAGCATCAGCAAGCTGCTCAGCAATCACATGGCTGCGCTGCTCCTCGTCTGCACTGCCGTGCGCCAAGGCAATGCCAAAACCTGCGGCGTTAAGACGCTGCCCCAACTCAACCCAATGGCTCACAGGCCACAGTTTGTCTTCACGTGAGCTGCCATGGGCAAAAACGATGGTTGTTTTTGTGCCGTTTTTTGCTATATTACTTATAGCTGCCGAGGCAATATTTACGCCGGCTAGAAGCCTATATTTAGGGGTAAAAACAGCATTTTCAGGCAACTTATACCGCAGGGCTTGTGCGCACACCTCGCGCGCACGCTGCACGGCATGCACGTGTGGCGTTAACCGGATTGCCTCATTCGCCACCCAGCGCGTGGGCGCTTCATAGCTTGAGCCATCGGTGCGGTTCGCCATGGCATAGCGTTTGCCCGTGGGTGATAACTTCGCGAGTTTTGACACCAAGGCTGATTTGGTCAGCCCCTGCAAATCAATCACCGCGTCGTAATATTCACGCTGCAAGTCGGCTTTAAAAACTCGCCAAGCTTGCCTGGTTTCAACTGAAAAAAGTGCTTTGCGCCATTTGCGCAGTTCGCACACGACGACATTGCTCACCCCATCGCAGCGGCGCACCACGCCTGCAAACGACGACTCCACCACCCAGTCAATCTGCGCTTCTGGAAACGCTGTTTTGATGTCGTGCACCACTGGCAGCGTATGCAACACATCGCCCAGCGAAGAGAGTTTAACGAGGAGTATTTTCAACCAATATGCCGTTTCAAAAAATGTCTCGCCAATTGTAGGGGGCATTTGCCTGAAAACGGCGCGTGCACATGTCCGAAAATGGCTAACAAGGTGCGTCAATCAGCGTATGATTTACCCATGAACGCCGCCCCAGAAGTTAACCCCAACCATGATGCCATCGCCTCACAAGCTTCCTCACAGGCATATTACCAAGCACTGAAGGCGCACGATGCCCGTTTTGATGGCCGGTTTTTCGTCGGCGTCAGCTCCACCCGCATTTACTGCCGCCCTGTGTGTCGCGTCAAGCTACCCAAATTTGAAAATTGCCGTTTTTTCGACCATGCTGCCTTGGCCGAAAACGCAGGCTACCGTCCCTGCATGCGCTGCCGACCCGAGCTAGCACCACAAAGCCTGCCGTGGTCATCACATGATGCCAGCCGCACTTTGGCACTGCAGGCGGCGCGTTGGCTGGATGAACCGCTCGCTTGGGGCGAGGCCAGCCCGTCCATCACCCGTTTAGCCGCACATTTGGGCGTGTCTGACCGCCACGTGCGGCGCTTGTTTGAGGCGCAATTTGGCGTTTCGCCGCTGCAATACCTGCAGACACGACGACTTTTGACGGCTAAGCAGTTGTTAACCGACACCGACATGCCCACCTCACACATCGCGCACGCCAGTGGCTTTGGCAGCGTTCGGCGCTTCTCAGACGCTTTTTTGACGCATTACCGGCTCAACCCCAGCACCTTACGGAAAATAGGCAAATCTGCCCACAGCTCTGCAAAAACAACCTCCAAGTCAATCGACGCTTGGCCGTGCAGCACCGTCAAACTGAGTTACCGCCCACCTTACAACGTGCCATGGATGCTTGAATTTTTCAACAAAAGGCAATTAAATGCCACAGAAAATATTACTACAAAATTTATAGTTAATCAGGCAACAAATACGCCGGCTATATGGACTTTTAGCTATCACTTTAATAATAAACTATATGCAGGCTGGTTAAGCGTTGAATTTCACACCACACAACCCACATTAACGCTAAAAGTAAGCGACTCCCTGCGCCCCGTGCTGCCGCAAGTGATTCGCCAAGTCCGTGCTTTGCTGGATTTAGATGCCGACCCGATGGCGATCAACGACGTACTGGGTGATCATTTTAAAAACAGTTTTGACGGTGATGAAGCGATAGCAGGCATCCGCATCCCAGGTTGTTTGAATGGTTTTGAGCTGGCGGTAAGGGCAATTTTGGGGCAACAAGTCACCGTCGCCGCTGGACGCACATTCACCCAGCGGGTGGTTAATGCATTTGGCAACGCGATTGAAACGCCTTTTCCAGAATTAACACGGCTTTTCCCCAGGCCAGAAGCGCTGGCTGCGGCAAGTGGTGAAGCGTTGGGCAGCTTAGGCATCGTCAAACAGCGCCAAGCTGCGATTGTGGCTTTGGCACGCGCCGTGGCGTGCAAAGAGCTGGTATTACATCCAGGCGTTGATATCGACGCCACGATGACGCAATTGAGGGCGCTGCCCGGCGTGGGCGACTGGACGGCGCAATACATCGCTATGCGGGCGCTGCGCTGGCCAGACGCTTTTGTGGCGGGTGATGTGGCACTGCATAAAGCGATGGGTTTGCTCAACCTGACGCCTAAGCTCAGCCCTGCGAAAGCTGCAGCAACCGCATTAGAAGCATCACAAACGTGGCGACCTTGGCGAAGTTATGCGGTGATGCGGGCTTGGACGTCGCTGTCCACCTCTACATCCAAAGTCGCCACTTGACATGTTTTACTATGAATATGATAGCTGTATATTTAATAAATACGCCGGCTAGATGCCAATTTGAGCACTTAAAAATGTGATTTCAGATAAATTGAAATAAATTCAGAGGTTTTTATGAAATATGACCCCAATATGGTTTACGCAGAATGCACAAGCGCACAAGGCAACTTGTATTTGGCGGCTACTGAACGTGGCTTAGCGGGCATGTGGTTCACAGATCAGCGGCATTTGCCTGAAGTTTCAGGCTGGCAGCGCCAAAACGATGTGGCGCAACTCAGCATACTCAAAAACGCCAAGCAACAGCTGCAAGCCTACTTTGAAGGTCAATTGCAGCAGTTTGATCTACCCCTAGATTTAAGCGCTGGCACGCCTTTTCAACAAACGGTGTGGCAAGCGCTGTTAAAAATTCCGTTTGGCAAGACCACCAGCTATGGGGCACTGAGCAGCAGCATTGACAAACCGTTGGCAGTGCGGGCGGTGGGCACGGCGATTGGGCGCAACCCGATTGGCATCGTCGTGCCATGCCACCGAGTAGTTGGGGCGGATGGCTCGTTGACAGGTTATGCGGGTGGCTTGCATAGAAAAGAGGCGTTTTTAACCTTAGAAGGCGCACTTCCAGTACAGCACACCGCCAAGCAGAGCATGCTTTTATGATGTTTATGGCATTAATTCTGGGCATTAATGTCATGCGTTATTGTCATGAATAGCTCGCTTTTTGATCTGCTTTGTATGCCATGATTGGCTGACATGAAAAAATCAATCTTTATCGAATTCTTTGCCTTAGCCGCTATTTGGGGCGCGTCCTTTTTGTTCACGCGGGTAGCATCCGCCGAGTTTGGCGTTTTCCCGACAGCAGCCATGCGCGTAGGCATCGCCGCAGCCGTGATGCTGCCTTTTTTACTGCGCAGCGAGCATTGGGGCGCATTTAAACAGCATGCCAAGCCGATTTTGTTTGTCGGTTTGCTCAATTCTGGCATTCCATTTGCCTTGTATGCCTACGCCGTGTTATCCATCACCACGGGTTTATCGGCCATTTTGAACGCGACTGTGCCGCTTTTCGGCGCTGTGGTGGCATGGCTGTGGTTGAAAGACAAGCCATCCGCTTCGCGCGTGTTGGGGTTGGTCGTCGGTTTTGTGGGTGTGGCGCTTTTGGCGGGCGACAAAGCCAGCTTCAAACCTGGCGGCACCGGTTGGGCGATATTGGCGTGCTTGCTTGCCACGTTGTGCTATGCCATCGCTGCCAGTTTCACCAAAAAATACCTCATGGGTGTGAACCCGTTGGCCACGGCGACGGGTAGCCAAATCGGCGCCTCGCTAGGCTTAGCACTGCCCGCCCTGTGGTTTTGGCCAGACAAAGCGCCCAGCTTGCATGCATGGGGGGCGCTGGTGGTGATGGCTGTGTTGTGCACCGCCGTGGCCTATGTGCTGTACTTTCGCCTAATTGAATCAGCTGGTCCAAGCCGCGCGTTGACGGTTACTTTCATGATTCCCGTTTTCGCCATCATTTACGGTGCGCTGTTTTTGGGTGAAAGCATCACGCTGTGGATGGTGGTGTGCGGCTGCGTGATTGTGTGCGGCACTGCGTTGTCGTCGGGCTTGTTGAAAATCAAAGCTTTAGAAGATTTTAAAAAACAAATTGCATCACCATGACTTGGCACGCAAACTTAGACATCAACTACGCCTTCGAAAACGACAGGACTGTTGCGCGTTACGCACACAAAGGCCCTTTGCGGATTTTGCAAAACTTGTACCCTGAGGGTGATGCCATTTGCCACAACGTGTTGGTTCACCCGCCCGGCGGCCTGGTTGGTGGCGACACGCTGGACATCACAGTTGACGTTGGCGAGGGTGCGCATGGCTTGATCACCACGCCTGGCGCGACACGGTTTTACAAATCTTTGGGTGAGTTGTCTTTGCAGCGCACACGGGTTCATCTTCAAGCCAATGCCAAGCTTGAGTGGTTACCTTTAGAAGCCATTGCCTACTCTGGCTGCCAAGCCGAAAACAGATTGACCCTGCAACTGGCACCCAGTGCAGAAATGATAGGCTGGGACACCACGGCGCTGGGTTTGCCGAATGCCAATTTGCCATTTGACGCAGGCACTTTTACGCAACACCTAGCAATGCCAGATGTTTGGCTTGAACATGGACGGATTGATGCGAATGACGACAGATTGCTCAACAGCCCGCTCGGGTTTGCTGGACACAAGTGCATGGCGTCGATATTTTTCGCAGCGGGTTCTGCGCTGACACGAGAACGCAAGGAGCAAGCTTTGGACGCTGCACGCGCCGTGTTGAATGCTCACCCATTAAAGCTGACTTCTGGTGCAACTTGTCCGAACGATCACGTTGTCGTAGTTCGCGTCTTGGCACCTTTGGTTGAACCGGCTATGGCATTACTCAGGCAGGTATGGGCGACTTGGCGCGAAGATCTTTGGCAGATCAAACCGAATGCGCCACGGATATGGGCAATGTAATCAGATAGCTACCAATTGCCGTACGCCATTGGCTTTCATGTCTTTGCCCAAACCGCGCGCAATCACCTCGCCGCGCTCCATGACGATGTAGTCATCAGCCAATTCTTCCGCAAAATCGTAATATTGCTCGACCAGCACAATCGCCATGTCACCACGGTCAGCCAGCATGCGGATGACGCGGCCTATGTCTTTGATGATGCTGGGTTGAATACCCTCAGTCGGTTCATCCAAAATAAGCAGCTTGGGTTTTGCCGCCAAAGCACGCGCAATGGCCAGCTGCTGCTGCTGGCCACCAGACAAATCACCGCCACGGCGTTTCATCATTTGCTTCAGCACAGGGAACAGTTCATACAACTCTGGCGGAACGGGCGTGCTGCTACTTTTGTAGGCCAAGCCCATGGCTAGGTTTTCTTCCACCGTTAGACGTGCAAATATCTCACGCCCTTGCGGCACAAAACCAATGCCGGCGCGAGCACGGTTGTAAGGTGTTGCGTCTTGAATCGCTTTGCCGTCAAATTCAATGCTGCCTGTTTTGACGGGTACTAATCCCATCATAGACTTGAGTAGCGTCGTTTTACCCACGCCATTGCGACCTAAAACAACGGTCACCTTGCCAAGCTGCGCCTGCAAACTCACGTCTCGCAAAATGTGAGAGCCGCCGTAGTATTGATTCACGTTAGAAACTTGAAGCACCATGTTGTTAATCTCCTAGCGCCCTAAATAAACTTCAATCACCCGCTCGTCTTGCTGAACCTCGTCTAAGGTGCCTTGCGCCAACACGGATCCGTCGCACAACACGGTGACAATTTCTGAGATTGAACGGATAAAACTCATGTCATGCTCGACCACCATCAGGCTGTGTTTGCCTTTAAGCGTGAGAAAAAGCTCTGCGGTACGAGCAGTTTCTTCGTCCGTCATGCCTGCAACAGGTTCATCCAGTAGCAGCAATTTAGGGTCTTGCATCAACAGCATGCCAATCTCTAACCACTGCTTTTGACCATGGCTCAAATTGCCAGCCATTCGATTGACGCTGCCCGCCAAATGGATGGTGTGCAAAATTTCTGCCAAACGGTCACTTTGTTTTGAATCTAGTTTGAAAAACATCGACGGTTTAACCGCTTTGTCTGTTTTTAAAGCCAATTCTAAATTCTCAAAAACTGTGAGATGTTCAAAAACGGTAGGTTTTTGAAACTTACGACCAATCCCCATTTGCGCGATTTGCGATTCGTTGTATCGCAACAAATTAATGGTTGAACCAAAAAACACGGTGCCGCTTTGCGGGCGCGTTTTGCCCGTGATGATATCCATCATCGTGGTCTTGCCTGCGCCATTGGGACCAATGATGCAGCGCAGCTCGCCAGGCGCAATATCCAACGACAAGTTATTGATAGCTTTGAAACCATCAAAACTCACGTTGACATCTTCAAGATACAAGATGCGACCATGCGTGACGTCCACCTCGCCCACAGTGGCGATGCGTGAAAAACCAGCTTCGCGCCCGCCTGATTGTGTGTTTTTACCTCTAGCAAGTTGCTGCGCTTCGGCGCGCTTGGCGCCTTCTTCTAACAAGTCGGGCGTCATGCTTTGCCTCCCATTTCATTTTTCCCCATCAATTTTCTGACGAGCCCGACAATGCCTTGCGGTAGAAACAAGGTGACGGCAATAAACATGGCACCAAGAAAGTACAGCCAGTATTCTGGGAAGGCAACCGTAAACCAGCTTTTAGCACCGTTGACTAAAAATGCACCCACAATCGGGCCAATCAAGCTAGCGCGTCCACCCACCGCAGCCCAAATCGCAATTTCAATAGAATTAGCCGGCGACATTTCACTGGGGTTGATGATGCCGACTTGCGGCACGTACAAGGCACCAGCCACACCACACATCACCGCTGAAATCACCCATATCGTCAACTTATAAGAAACTGGGTTATAGCCAGAGAACATGACGCGGGTTTCGGCATCACGAATGGCTTGCAGAACGCGGCCAAATTTACTTTGCACCAGCCACCGTGAAAACAAATAAAAACCCAGCAACACAGCACCCGTGATCACAAACAGCACCATGCGCGTGTTTTGTGTGGTTACCGGAATATCCAAAATGCGTTTGAAATCAGTAAACCCGTTGTTGCCACCAAAACCCGTTTCGTTGCGGAAAAATAGCAGCATCGCGGCATAGGTGAGAGCCTGCGTGATGATGGAAAAATAAACACCTTTGATTCGTGAACGAAATGCAAAGAAACCAAATACCAAAGCCAGCAGCCCAGGCGCAATAATCACCATCGCCATTTGAAACACGAACGATGCACTGCCCGTCCAATGCCAAGGCAAGGTTTTCCAGTCAAGAAACACCATAAAGTCTGGCAACTCGCTTTTGTAATTGCCTTCTAGGCCAATCTGACGCATCAAATACATGCCCATGGCATAGCCACCCAAGGCAAAAAAGAGACCATGACCAAGCGACAAAATACCGGTGTAGCCCCAAATCAAATCCATCGCCAACGCGCAGATGGCAAAGCACATGATTTTTCCAACCAGCAGCACCGCAAAATCGCTCATATGGAAAATACTTCCTTGAGGAACCAACAAGTTCAGCAAGGGTGCGACCAAGCAAACTGCTATCAACACCATCAGAAACGCCGCCCAGCCTGTGTGACTCAGCAATGGCGCAGGTGTGGGAAGGATCAATTGTTCTGCGCTCATGCTTCTGCACTCCTACCCTTCATTGCAAAAATACCTTGAGGGCGCTTTTGAATGAAGATGATGATAAAAACAAGAATAGCGATTTTCGCCAGTACCGCACCGGCCCAACCTTCTAAAAATTTATTCAAAATGCCCAGGCCCATCGCGGCATACACCGTGCCTGCCAATTGCCCGACACCGCCCAGCACCACAACCATGAACGAATCAACGATATAGCTTTGGCCCAAATCCGGCCCCACGTTGCCGATTTGACTCAAAGCGCAACCCGCCAGTCCAGCGATTCCAGAACCCAATGCAAAAGCATAGGTATCAATACGCGCCGTGTTCACCCCCATGCAAGAAGCAATCGGACGATTTTGTGTCACGCCGCGTACAAACAGGCCTAGGCGTGTTTTACTGATCAATAGCCAAACACCAACTAACACCAACACCGCAAACAACACGATAAAGATTCGGTTGTAAGGCAACGACAAATTCGGTAAAACAGCAAGTCCACCACTCATCCAAGATGGGTTTTCGACGCCCACGTTTTGCGCGCCAAAAATACTGCGCACCAGCTGCATCAGCATCAAGCTAATGCCCCAAGTTGCCAGCAAGGTCTCTAAAGGACGGCCGTATAAGAATCGAATGACGCTGCGCTCTAACGCCGCACCAACCAAGGCAGACGCCATGAAAGCAACTGGAATTGCCGCTATCAAATACCAGTCAAACGCGCCCGGCAAGTAGCTACGAAACAGGCCTTGCACCATATAGGTGGCGTACGCACCAATCATGATCAACTCGCCGTGCGCCATGTTGATGACACCCATCAGACCGTAGGTAATTGCTAACCCTAATGCGGCTAGCAACAAGATTGAACCTAAGCTGATACCCGTGAAGACGACACCCAGTTTGTCCCCCAGCCCTAACGTTGATTGAATTTTCGTGAGTGAACTTTGCAGTTGCGCTTTAACATCTGGCTCGGTCTCACTTTTCAAGCGATCATTAAGCAGCAATTGTGTCGCTGGGTCTTTGCTGTCCGCCAAGGCTTTGGCGGCTTCCATGCGCTTACTTTTATCTGCGCTGCCCAGCATAGCTGCGGCGCGCGCTAAGGTCAGTTGAGATTTAAGCGCAGGGACGGTTTCAGCAGACAAAGCTTTATCCAGCAATAGCAATTTGGCTTCGTCTGGGTCTTTCAGCAGCGCCTGTATAGCGGCTGCACGGACGCCTTCGTCTTTGTTAAACAACTTAAGCGCCGCCAAAGCGGTATCCAACTCTCCGCGCATGCGGTTGTTGTTGATGATGTCTTCTAGAGCCGTTGGCAGTGCCATTTCCGCGCCAGTAACGGGGTCAAATGCTTTTGCATCTTTGACAATGAATACTTTGTCGCCTGAAATTTTGACGCTGTCATCTGCCATCGCTTGTACAAATGCAGATGTTTTATCGTCTGCAACCAACATGGCTTGGTTGAGTGCTTCTATGCGTGCGTCAGTCTCGCCCACCGCTATTGCTTTAGCTTCAACCAAAGTCAACGCATGCAATTGTGCTGACAAGAACAGACTTGTCATCAAGAAGATTATTTTTTTAAGCACCATATCAGTTCACCATGGTTTCAGACGCAAAAAAGGCGTGGGTCACGTGATGACACCACGCCGTTTGGTTTTTCAAAACGATACCGTTTTATTTCTTCGCTGGCTCATCCGGCTTTTTGTCATTGCCTTCGATGTACGGGCTCCATGGCTTGGCTTTCACAGGACCTGGTGTTTTCCAAACCACGTTGAATTGACCGTCCGCCTTGATTTCACCAATAAACACTGACTTATGCAAATGATGGTTCTTTTCATCCATTTTAGAAGTGATGCCGCTTGGTGCTTTGAAGGTTTGACCCGCCATGGCTGCGATAACTTTGTCAGTATCCGTAGATTTGGCTTTTTCAACCGCTTGCTTCCACATGTTGATACCAATGTAGGTTGCTTCCATCGGGTCGTTTGTCAAAGGCTTGTCCATATGGCCAGCGATTTTTTTGGCTTTGGCATAGCTTGACCACTTTTTGATGAACTCGTCATTCGCTGGGTTTTTGATAGATTGGAAGTAATTCCAAGCGGCCAAATGTCCCACCAATGGCTTGGTATCCACGCCACGCAACTCTTCTTCACCCACAGAGAAGGCAACGACCGGAACGTCTTTGGCTTTCAGGCCAGCATTGCCGAGCTCTTTATAGAAAGGCACGTTTGAATCGCCATTGATGGTGGACACCACAGCTGTTTTACCGCCTGCAGAGAATTTTTTCACATCAGCCACGATGGTTTGATAATCTGAATGACCAAACGGTGTGTATTTCTCGTCGATGTCTTTGTCAGCTACGCCTTTGGATTTGAGGTAGGCACGCAAGATTTTGTTGGTAGTGCGCGGGTAAACGTAATCCGTGCCTAGCAAGACCCAGCGCTTGGCCGCACCACCGTCTTTGCTCATCAAATAATCGACAGCAGGAATCGCCTGCTGGTTAGGCGCTGCGCCCGTGTAAAACACGTTCTTGGAAAGTTCTTCACCTTCATATTGCACGGGGTAGAACAGCAAACCGTTCAACTCTTCAACCACAGGCAAGACAGATTTACGGGACACCGATGTCCAGCAGCCGAAGATGACGGAAACTTTGTCTTGCGTCAGCAATTGCTTGGTTTTTTCAGCAAACAAAGGCCAGTTCGAAGCAGGGTCAACAATCACCGGCTCGAGCTTCTTGCCCATCACCCCACCCTTGGCATTGATCTCGTCAATCGCCATCAAAACAGTGTCTTTCAACACAGTTTCAGATATGGCCATGGTGCCAGACAAGCTGTGCAAAATACCCACTTTGATAGTGTCTTTACTCTGCGCCAAAGCCAGTTGTGGTGCGCCTGCCGCCAAACCAAAACCTAGTGCAATCGACGCCGTGATCAGTTTGAGATTTCCTCTACGATTCATGATGAGTCCTTTAAATTGTTGAGCAAGTTGATGAGTAAGTACCCCAAAACGGGGGGCATTAATTACTGAGCAAGTCCTGTGCCAATATTCACACGCAGGAACGGGAATCAAAAACAACTTTAGAACTATCGTTAACCCTAGGCTCAAGCCAAACCACGCACCAAAATACACAAAGACAAATTCAAGCAAACCAAAGATGTGCGCAAAATGCTTGCAGTGCACCAAGTCAATGCACATCAACTTAAACAATGCACCAATGTATGCATTCACCTTGCATTGAACTGGCACATGAATTGCGTTACATTCAAGAAATACAGACTCAGCCATTCAAGTAGATTGCACCAAAATCATGGAATTGACACCTAGAGAAAAAGACAAACTGTTGATTTTTACAGCAGCACTGGTCGCCGAGCGACGCAAAGCGCGCGGCTTGAAACTTAATTACCCCGAGGCGATGGCCTTCATCAGTGCGGCTGTGATGGAGGGCGCACGCGACGGTAAAACGGTCGCCCAGCTCATGAGCGAGGGTCGCACCTATTTGACGCGAGCCGATGTGATGGACGGCATCTCAGAAATGATTCCCGACATTCAAGTGGAAGCCACGTTTCCTGATGGCACAAAATTAGTTACTGTTCACCAACCCATTGTTTAAGCCAAACACAAATCGAGGTTAGAAGTTTTATGAATAGATTATTTACTATAAAATTAATAGCTACTCAGACAATAATTTTGCCGACTACAAGCATATTTGCACATGATGGACACGGCCTTCAAGGCTCGCATTGGCATGCATCAGATACTTTCGGATTCGCCATACTTGCAGCTGCTATTGGATTAACGCTATGGTTTGGTCGAGGCGGTAAATAACATGACGCCTGGTGAACTCCTCATAGACGACGGCGAGCACGCGCTCAACACGGGTCGTCGAACGCACACCTTGGTGGTGCAAAACACAGGTGATCGCCCCATCCAGGTGGGCTCGCACTACCATTTTTTTGAGACCAATGCCGCGCTAGGTTTTGACCGCGTGGCTGCGCGGGGAATGCGTTTGAACATTGCCTCGGGTACGGCGGTGCGCTTCGAGCCCGGGCAGCAGCGTACGGTCGAACTGGTGGACTATGCTGGCTCGCGCCACGTGTATGGATTTCAGGCCAAAATTCAAGGGGCTTTGTGATGGCAACGATTGATAGACGCGCCTATGCTGAGATTTTTGGTCCCACAGTGGGTGACCGCGTGCGCTTGGCAGATACTGATTTGATTATTGAGGTTGAAGCGGATTACACCCTGCGCGCAGGTGGCTACGGTGAAGAAGTCAAATTTGGCGGTGGCAAAACCATCCGCGACGGCATGGCGCAAAGCCAACGCACCAGAGATGGCTACGGAACGGGCCCCTCCGGTGGCGGGGCTGTTGATACAGTGCTGACCAATGCCCTCATCATGGATCATTGGGGGATCGTCAAAGCCGATATCGGCCTCATAGGCGGTCGCATCGTGGCGCTTGGTAAAGCGGGCAATCCTGACACGCAACCAGGCGTGGACATCATCATCGGGCCAGGAACAGAGATCATCAGCTGCGAGGGCAATATTGTCACGGCGGGTGGCGTGGATACACACATCCATTTCATAGCCCCACAACAAATTGAAGAGGCCTTGTGCAGCGGCGTCACCACCATGCTGGGTGGCGGCACAGGGCCAGCCACGGGCACGTTTGCCACCACCTGCACGCCAGGGCCGTGGAACATTGAACGCATGATGCAAGCGGCGGATGCCTTTCCGATGAACCTAGGCTTCATGGGCAAAGGCAATGCATCGCTTCCCGCCGCTTTACACGAACAAGTTAGCGCAGGCGTGTTGGGGTTAAAGCTGCACGAAGACTGGGGTACAACGCCAGCCGCGATTGACAATTGTCTGAACGTGGCGGAAGAAACCGACATTCAAGTCGCCATCCATACCGATACCTTGAACGAGAGTGGCTTTGTGGAAGACACCGTAGCCGCGTTCAAAGGTCGCACCATCCACACCTTCCACACTGAAGGTGCAGGTGGTGGTCATGCGCCAGATATTTTGAAAGTGGTCGGTGAGCCCAATGTGTTGCCCAGCTCAACCAACCCGACACGCCCCTACACCATCAACACGCTAGACGAGCATGTTGACATGCTGATGGTCTGCCACCACCTAGACCCCGCCATTGCCGAAGATCTGGCCTTCGCAGAAAGCCGCATTCGCAAAGAAACCATTGCGGCTGAAGACATCTTGCACGATTTGGGCGCGATCAGCATGTTCAGCTCCGACTCGCAAGCCATGGGTCGCGTGGGCGAGGTCATCATCCGCACGTGGCAAACAGCACACAAGATGAAACAGCAGCGCGGCAAATTACCGCTGGACACGGATCGTCACGACAACTTTCGTGTCAAACGTTACTTAGCCAAATACACCATCAACCCCGCCATTGCCCACGGTATTGCGCATGAAGTCGGTTCGATTGAAATTGGCAAATGGGCAGATATTGTGATCTGGAAACCCGCATTCTTCGGCGTCAAACCCGCACTCATCCTCAAAGGCGGCTTCATTGCCATGGCCGCGATGGGCGACCCCAATGCGTCCATCCCCACACCGCAACCCGTCCATTATCGCCCGATGTTTGGTGCGTATGGCGGTGCTTTGACTAAGACATCACTGACCTTTGTATCGCAAGCGGGTTTACAAGCCGGCATTGGTGAACGCTTTGGGCTGAATAAAACTCTGAGCGCGGTTAAAGGCATCCGTGGCTTGGGCAAACGACACATGATTCACAACGACTATTTGCCCAAAATGGAAGTCAATGCGCAAACTTACCAAGTTCGCGCAGATGGCCAGTTGCTGACGTGTGAGCCAGCCAGCAGCTTGCCGATGACGCAACGGTACTTTTTATTCTGATGTTTGAAGTGTGATGATTACTGTTTCAAAAATCATGCCCCAAGGTGCGGGCTTGGCTCCGATTTTATTAAAACGCGCCAGCAGCGTTGAATTAGATTGGGATATCCGTCAAAAGAGCCGCTTTGATGCGATTGATTCAATTGGACGCCAGCTGGGTATTTTTTTACCGCGCGGCACCTTGGTGCGTGGTGGCGATGTGCTGGTAGCAGAAGATGGCTCTCTTATTAAAGTAACAGCCAGTGCCCAGAAAGTCTTGCTTATCCAACACTGCGTAGACCACGGTACGCCGTTTGACCTGATTCGCGCGGCCTACCACTTGGGCAACCGCCATGTGCCGATTGAGCTGAAACCCGATCACTTAAAAATAGAGCCCGACCATGTTTTGGCAGAGATGCTGCGTGCGATGCATCTCATCGTGACAGAGGTGGAAACCGCGTTTGAACCTGAAGGCGGCGCGTATTCAGCGCAACCACATTCCCATAGCCACGGCAGCAATGGCGCTCACAACCATTCGCATGAGGGCTCGCATTCTCATAACAGCCATTGATGCGAAGTCAAACAACCAAAGAACCCCTTCCCGCACCCAGCCTGCTGCAGCTGATGTGGCTGGCATCACCAGCATTACCTATCGGTGGCTTTTCATACTCAGAAGGCATTGAGGCCGGCGTAGATTCTTCCCATATAGCTACATTTAGCATAGCAAATGATTGGTTAATTGACCAACTGCACTTGAGCCTAGGCCGTGCTGATTTAGCTGTGGTTGCAAAAGCCATTCCCGCTTGGCGGCGAGGTGACTTAGCACGCATTGATGAGCTGAACAACTGGGTGCTGCAAACCCGTGAAACCAGTGAACTGCGGCTGCAAACCGAGCAAATGGGTCGATCCATGCTCGATTGGTTACGAAAGCAACCCAGCTTTCATGCGAACTTTCAAGACGTGCAAGATTTTTCTCGATTCGACAGCACACCAGCTTCTGGCTTTTTTAAATCACCCGCCTATCCGGTTGTTTTTGCACTCGCTGCCTCATCCACAAAAGCCAGCGTGCGGGATTGCTTAATGAGTTTTGCCTTCGGTTGGGCTGAAAACATGACCCAAGCTGCGATACGCGCAGTGCCTTTAGGACAAACTGATGGCCAGCGAATTTTGGCAAATTTGGCAGAACACATTCCCGCTGCTGTTGATGAGGCCATGCGCCTGCAAGACAGCGAACGACAAGCTTTTTCGCCGATGTTGGCGATCCTCTCTTCTCAACACGAAACACAATACTCCAGATTGTTCAGATCATGACGCTGCACCACATCCCGAACCGCACCAAAAAACTCCCCCCCCTACGCGTAGGCATTGGCGGCCCAGTCGGGTCTGGTAAAACCACCCTTTTAGAAATGCTGTGCAAAGCCATGCGCGACCAGTACGATTTGGTCGCCATCACCAACGACATCTACACCAAAGAAGATCAGCGGATTTTGACGGTGAGTGGCGCATTGCCGGCCGAACGCATCATGGGCGTGGAAACGGGCGGTTGCCCGCACACAGCGATTCGAGAAGATGCTTCCATCAATTTAGAGGCCATTGACCGCATGTTGGTGGATTTCCCCGATGCAGACATTGTTTTTATTGAGAGCGGTGGCGACAATCTGGCCGCCACTTTCAGCCCTGAACTGAGTGATTTGACGATTTATGTCATTGATGTCGCCGCTGGCGAGAAGATTCCGCGCAAAGGCGGCCCCGGCATCACGAAAAGTGACTTGTTTGTGATCAACAAAACCGACTTAGCTCCTTATGTAGGTGCTAACTTAAGTGTGATGGAATCCGACACGCGTCGCATGCGCACCACAAATCAAGGACTCAAACCCTTCGTGATGACCAATTTAAAGACAAATTCTGGCCTCAATGAGGTAGTTTCTTTCATTGAAACCAAAGGCATGCTAAAAACTGGCTGAACGCAGGATAGAATAAGAGCCTTGGAAGCGTGGCCGAGCGGTTGAAGGCACCGGTCTTGAAAACCGGCGACGGAGTGATCTGTTCGTGAGTTCGAATCTCACCGCTTCCGCCATA